>NZ_QQNA01000020.1 GCF_003346515.1 Streptomyces corynorhini | reverse complement strand
GCCGGGAACGCGCGAGGCCCCGAACCGGTCACCCCGGTACGGGGCCTCGCGCGTTCCCGGCATCCTCCGGCACCGACGTAAGGACTCTCCATGGCCACCCCGCTCACCGCGGACCGACTGCTCACCGCCCTGCGCGCCGAGGGCGTCGACATCGTCGAACATCCCGGCTGGCGCACCCACAACCGCAACCACAAGGGCGCCTGGGGCCCGTTGAACGGCGTACTGATCCACCACACCGTCACCAGCGGCACCGCGGGCTCCGTCCGCCTCTGCTCCAACGGCTACGCCGCCCTGCCAGGACCGCTGTGCCACGGCGTCATCGACAAGGAGGGCACCGTCCACCTGGTCGGCAACGGCCGCGCCAACCACGCGGGCGGCGGCGACCCCGCCGTACTGCGGCGGGTGATCGCCGAGGACTACGGCGACCGGCCGCCCGCACCGGCATTCCACGACGGCAGCCCGGGTGCCGCCGACGGCAACGCCCGCTTCTACGGTTTCGAGTGCGTCAACCTCGGCGACGGCAAGGACCCCTGGCCGGACGCCCAGCTGGACGCGGTCGAAAGGGTCTCGGCGGCGATCTGCCGCGCCCACGGCTGGAGCGCGAAGGCCGTGATCGGGCACGTCGAGTGGTCCGACCAGAAGATCGACCCGCGCGGCTTCACCATGCCCGCCCTGCGCACCCGGATCGCGAACCGGCTGGCGAAGGGGGCGACGGCGAAGACGCCCACCACCCCGCGCCACCAGCCCTTCCCCGGAGCCTCGTTCTTCACCGCGCGCCCCAGCTCCCCCCTCGTCACCGCGATGGGCCGCCGCCTCGTCGCCGAGGGCTGCTCCGCGTACCGGACCGGCCCAGGACCGCGGTGGACCGAGGCCGACCGGCTCTCGTACGCCGCCTGGCAGCACAAGCTCGGCTTCCGCGGCGCCGACGCGGACGGCTGGCCCGGCCACGCCTCCTGGACCGCGCTGAAGGTCCCGTACACCGTCTGAAGGAGGACCCACCATGGCTCATCCCCTGTCGGAGGCGGCCCGGCGCACCGCGCGCACCGTGCTGCAGAGCGCTGTGGGCGTCGCGGTCGTGCTGCCCTCGATCGTCGACGCCTCCGGGATACCCGCCTCCCTGCCCTGGGTGGCGGGCGCGCTGTCCGTCTCCGCCGCGCTGACCCGGGTCATGGCCCTGCCCGGTGTGCAGTTCCTGCTGCCGCCCTGGCTGCGCGCGGAAGCCCCCGGGCCCGCCACCCGGGGAGCCGCCGATGACCGATCGTGAACCGAACGACCCGGTCGCGGTGGCCGTCGAACTGGAACGGCTGCGCGGCACCCTGGAGGCCGGGTTCGCGCGGGCGGACGGCGCGCTGGCGCTGCTCGTGCAGCGCAGCGACCAGAACGACCGCCAGCTCGCCGATCACGAGGCCCGGCTGGACTCCCTGGAACGCTCCCGCTGGCCGCTGGCCAACATCGCCGCGCTGACGGCGACCTGCGGGCTCGCCGTCGCCGCCTGGGAACTGGCCGTACGGTAACCGTCCGGTGGCCGGTACAGGGGCCGCCCGCCGGGGGCCCGCGGCCCCGGGCACGCCGAAGGGCGGCCACCCCCTGCCGGGGACGGCCGCCCTTCGTCTCACCGCTTACTGGTTGTACGGACCGTAGTCGTAGTCCTCCAGCGGAACGGCCTGGCCGGAGCCCGTGCCGAACGGCGAGTAATCGATGTCGTCGTAGCCGACGGCCGAGTACATCGCGGCCTTGGCCTCCTCGGTCGGCTCGACCCGGATGTTGCGGTAGCGGGACAGGCCCGTACCGGCCGGGATGAGCTTACCGATGATGACGTTCTCCTTGAGGCCGATCAGGGAGTCCGACTTGGCGTTGATCGCCGCGTCGGTGAGGACCCTGGTCGTCTCCTGGAAGGACGCCGCCGACAGCCACGACTCGGTGGCCAGCGACGCCTTGGTGATACCCATCAGCTGCGGACGGCCGGAGGCCGGGTGGCCGCCTTCCGTGACCACACGACGGTTCTCGGTCTCGAACTTCGAGCGCTCCACCAGCTCGCCCGGCAGCAGCTCCGCGTCGCCGGACTCGATGATCGTCACGCGGCGCAGCATCTGCCGGATGATGATCTCGATGTGCTTGTCGTGGATCGACACACCCTGCGAGTTGTAGACCTTCTGGACCTCGCCGACCAGGTGGACCTGGACCGCGCGCTGACCGAGGATCCGCAGCACGTCGTGCGGGTTGGTGGCACCGACGGTGAGCTTCTGGCCCACCTGGACCGGGTCGCCCTCGCCGACCAGCAGACGGGCGCGCTTGGAGATCGGGAACGCCGTCTCCTCGCTGCCGTCGTCCGGGGTGACGACGAGCTTCTTGGTCTTCTCGGTCTCCTCGATCCGGACGCGGCCCGCCGCCTCCGAGATCGGGGCGACACCCTTGGGCGTACGGGCCTCGAACAGCTCGACGACTCGGGGCAGACCCTGGGTGATGTCGTCACCGGCCACACCACCGGTGTGGAAGGTACGCATCGTCAGCTGGGTACCGGGCTCACCGATGGACTGGGCGGCGATGATGCCGACCGCCTCACCGATGTCGACCAGCTTGCCGGTGGCCAGCGAGCGGCCGTAGCAGAAGGCACAGGTGCCGACCGCGGACTCGCAGGTCAGGACCGAACGCGTCTTGACCTCCTCGACCCCGGCGGCCACGACGGCGTCGATCAGGACATCGCCCAGGTCGACGTTGGCCGGCGCGATGACCTTGCCGTCCACGACGACGTCCTCGGCGAGCATCCGCGCGTACACGGACGTCTCGACGTCCTCCGCCTTGCGGAGCACCCCGTCGGCGCCGCGCTCGGCGATCCGCAGCTTCAGACCGCGGTCGGTGCCGCAGTCCTCCTCGCGGATGATGACGTCCTGCGAGACGTCCACCAGACGACGGGTGAGGTAACCCGAGTCGGCGGTACGCAGGGCGGTGTCGGCCAGACCCTTACGGGCACCGTGCGTGGAGATGAAGTACTCCAGCACGGACAGACCTTCACGGAAGGACGCCTTGATGGGACGCGGGATCGTCTCGTTCTTGGCGTTGGACACCAGACCACGCATACCGGCGATCTGACGCATCTGCATCATGTTTCCACGAGCACCCGAGTTGACCATCATGAAGATGGGGTTGGTCTTCGGGAAGTTCGCGTTCATCGCCTCGGCAACCTCGTTGGTCGCCTTGGTCCAGATCGCGATCAGCTCCTGGGTGCGCTCGTCCTTGGTGATCAGACCGCGCTCGTACTGCTTCTGGACCTTCTCGTCCTGCGCCTCGTAGCCCTGGACGATCGCCTTCTTCGCCTCGGGCACGACGACATCGGAGATGGCGACGGTGACACCGGAACGGGTCGCCCAGAAGAAGCCGGCCGCCTTCAGGTTGTCGAGCGTCGCCGCCACGATGACCTTGGGGTAGCGCTCGGCGAGGTCGTTGACGATCTCGGAGAGCTGCTTCTTGCCGACCGAGTAGTCGACGAACGGGTAGTCCTCGGGCAGCAGCTCGTTGAAGAGCGCGCGGCCCAGGGTCGTACGGAGCCGGAACGGGTCGCCCTGCTGCCACGCGACGGCGGTGCCGTCGGTGTCGGCCTCGGCGTCGGCCGGCGGGGTCCAGCCGCGCGGCGGGATGGTGCCCACCGGGAAGCGGATGTCGACCTTCGCCTGGAGCGACAGCTCCCGGTTGTCGAAGGCCATGGTCGCCTCGGCGGTGGAGCCGAAGGACCGGCCCTCGCCCTTGACCTTGCGCTCCTCCTCGTCCGTGGTGAGGAAGAAGAGGCCGAGCACCATGTCCTGGGTGGGCATGGTGACCGGACGGCCGTCGGCCGGCTTGAGGATGTTGTTCGAGGAGAGCATCAGGATGCGCGCCTCGGCCTGCGCCTCCGCGGAGAGCGGCAGGTGCACGGCCATCTGGTCACCGTCGAAGTCCGCGTTGAACGCGGTGCAGACGAGCGGGTGGATCTGGATGGCCTTGCCCTCGACGAGCTGCGGCTCGAACGCCTGGATACCCAGACGGTGCAGGGTGGGCGCACGGTTCAGCAGCACCGGGTGCTCGGCGATGACCTCTTCGAGCACGTCGTACACGACGGTACGGCCGCGCTCGACCATGCGCTTCGCCGACTTGATGTTCTGCGCGTGGTTCAGGTCGACCAGGCGCTTCATCACGAACGGCTTGAACAGCTCCAGCGCCATCGCCTTCGGCAGACCGCACTGGTGCAGCTTGAGCTGCGGACCGACGACGATCACGGAACGGGCCGAGTAGTCGACTCGCTTGCCGAGGAGGTTCTGGCGGAACCGGCCCTGCTTGCCCTTGAGCATGTCGCTCAGGGACTTCAGGGGACGGTTGCCGGGGCCGGTCACCGGGCGACCGCGGCGGCCGTTGTCGAACAGCGCGTCGACGGCCTCCTGGAGCATCCGCTTCTCGTTGTTCACGATGATCTCGGGGGCACCGAGGTCGAGAAGACGCTTGAGGCGGTTGTTCCGGTTGATCACACGGCGGTACAGGTCGTTCAGGTCGGAGGTCGCGAAGCGGCCACCGTCCAGCTGCACCATCGGACGCAGGTCCGGCGGGATGACCGGCACGCAGTCCAGCACCATGCCCTTGGGGCTGTTGCTGGTCTGCAGGAACGCGGAGACGACCTTGAGGCGCTTGAGCGCACGGGTCTTCTTCTGGCCCTTGCCGGTACGGATGATCTCGCGGAGGCGCTCGGCCTCTTCGGCGAGGTCGAAGGACTCCAGGCGCCTCTGCAGCGCGGCGGCGCCCATCGAGCCGTCGAAGTACGTGCCGAAGCGGTCACGCAGCTCGCGGTAGAGCAGCTCGTCGCCCTCCAGGTCCTGGACCTTGAGGTTCTTGAAGCGGCTCCACACCTCGTCGAGGCGGTCGATCTCGCGCTGCGCGCGGTCGCGCAGCTGCTTCATCTCGCGCTCGGCGCCTTCGCGCACCTTGCGGCGCACATCGGCCTTGGCGCCCTCGGCCTCCAGCTCGGCCAGGTCGGTCTCGAGCTTCTTGGCGCGGGCCTCGAGGTCGGAGTCGCGGCGGTTCTCGACCTGCTGACGCTCGACGGAGACGTGCGCCTCCAGCGAGGGCAGGTCGCGCGTCCGGCGCTCCTCGTCCACGAACGTGATCATGTACGCGGCGAAGTAGATGACCTTCTCAAGGTCCTTCGGCGCGAGGTCGAGCAGGTACCCGAGACGCGAGGGCACGCCCTTGAAGTACCAGATGTGGGTGACGGGAGCGGCCAGCTCAATGTGGCCCATCCGCTCACGGCGCACCTTGGCGCGGGTGACTTCGAC
The DNA here is from genome assembly GCF_003346515.1 of Streptomyces corynorhini. GTDB lineage: Bacteria > Actinomycetota > Actinomycetes > Streptomycetales > Streptomycetaceae > Streptomyces > Streptomyces corynorhini. Next base: position 33,232 of record NZ_QQNA01000020.1, on the reverse strand, counting down.
GCCACAGCGCTCACAGATGATGCCCTTGAAGCGGACACGCTTGTACTTGCCGCAGTAGCACTCCCAGTCCCGGGTCGGACCGAAGATCTTCTCGCAGAAGAGTCCGTCCTTCTCGGGCTTGAGCGTGCGGTAGTTGATGGTCTCCGGCTTCTTCACTTCGCCGTGCGACCAGGTCCGGATGTCGTCCGCGGTGGCAAGGCCGATCCGCAGCTCGTCGAAGAAGTTGACGTCGAGCACTTGTCGTCAATCCCTCTTTCGGGGGTTCGAGCCCCTCGCGTCAGCGAGTAGATGGGGCACTTCAGCAATGGTCTGAACGGGTCCGGGGAGAGCCGGCCGGATACGGGATCCGGCCGGCGAACCCGTCAGACCTCTTCGACGCTGCTCGGCTCGCGCCGGGACAGGTCGATACCGAGCTCCTCCGCCGCGCGGAAGACGTCCTCGTCCGTGTCACGCATCTCGATGGACATGCCGTCCGAGGACAGCACCTCCACGTTGAGGCAGAGCGACTGCATTTCCTTGATGAGCACCTTGAAGGACTCGGGAATGCCGGGCTCGGGGATGTTCTCGCCCTTGACGATGGCCTCGTAGACCTTCACGCGGCCGGTCACGTCGTCGGACTTGATCGTCAGCAGCTCCTGGAGGGCGTAGGCGGCGCCGTACGCTTCCAGCGCCCACACCTCCATCTCACCGAAGCGCTGGCCACCGAACTGGGCCTTACCACCCAGCGGCTGCTGGGTGATCATCGAGTACGGACCGGTCGAGCGGGCGTGCAGCTTGTCGTCGACCAGGTGGTGGAGCTTGAGGATGTACATGTACCCGATCGAGATCGGGTCCGGGAACGGCTCACCGGAGCGGCCGTCGAACATCCGGGCCTTACCGGAGCCCTTGACCATCCGCTCGCCGTCGCGGTTCGGGATCGTGGACTCGAAGAGTCCGGAGATCTCGTCCTCGCGGGCGCCGTCGAAGACCGGTGTGGCGACGTTGGTCCCGGGCGCGACCTCGTCGGCGCCGATGGACTTCAGCCGCTCCATCCACTCCTCGCTGCCCTCGACCTTCCAGCCCTGGCTGGCGAGCCAGCCGAGGTGGATCTCCAGGACCTGTCCCGGGTTCATTCGGGACGGCACGCCGAGCGGGTTGAGGATGATGTCGACCGGGGTGCCGTCCTCCAGGAACGGCATGTCCTCGATCGGCAGGATCTTCGAGATGACGCCCTTGTTGCCGTGACGGCCGGCGAGCTTGTCACCATCGGTGATCTTGCGCTTCTGCGCGACGTACACGCGAACCAGCTGGTTCACGCCCGGCGGCAGCTCGTCGCCCTCCTCGCGGTCGAAGACGCGCACACCGATGACCTTGCCGGTCTCGCCGTGCGGCACCTTCAGCGAGGTGTCACGGACCTCGCGCGCCTTCTCACCGAAGATCGCGCGGAGCAGCCGCTCCTCCGGGGTCAGCTCGGTCTCGCCCTTGGGCGTGACCTTGCCGACCAGGATGTCCCCGGCGTCGACCTCGGCGCCGATGCGGATGATGCCGCGCTCGTCGAGGTCCGCGAGGACCTCTTCGGAGACGTTCGGGATGTCCCGGGTGATCTCCTCGGGGCCGAGCTTGGTGTCCCGGGCGTCGACCTCGTGCTCCTCGATGTGGATCGAGGAGAGGACGTCGTCCTGGACCAGCCGCTGGCTGAGGATGATCGCGTCTTCGTAGTTGTGGCCCTCCCACGGCATGAACGCCACGAGCAGGTTCTTGCCGAGCGCCATCTCACCCTGCTGGGTGGCGGGGCCGTCGGCGAGGACCTGGGACTCCACGACCCGGTCACCCTCGTTGACGATGACCTTCTGGTTGACCGAGGTGCCCTGGTTGGAGCGGGAGAACTTGGCGATGCGGTACGTCGTGTACGTACCGTCGTCGTTGGCGACGGTGATGTAGTCCGCGGAGACCTCCTGGACCACACCCTCCTTCTCCGCCTTGATGACGTCACCGGCGTCGACCGCGCAGCGGTACTCCATGCCGGTGCCGACGAGCGGCGCCTCGGACGTGATCAGCGGCACGGCCTGACGCATCATGTTCGCGCCCATGAGGGCACGGTTGGCGTCGTCGTGCTCCAGGAAGGGGATCATCGCGGTCGCGACCGACACCATCTGTCGCGGCGAGACGTCCATGTAGTCGACGTCGTCGCCCGGGATGTAGTCGACCTCGCCGCCACGGCGGCGGACCAGCACGCGGGGCTCCGTGAACCGCAGGTCCTCGGAGAGCGTGGCGTTGGCCTGCGCGATGACGAAGCGGTCTTCCTCGTCGGCCGTCAGGTAGTCGACGTCGTCGGTGACGACACCGTCGACGACCTTGCGGTACGGCGTCTCGACGAAGCCGAACGCGTTGACCCGGCCGTAGGAGGCGAGCGAGCCGATCAGACCGATGTTCGGGCCTTCGGGGGTCTCGATCGGACACATGCGGCCGTAGTGCGAGGGGTGCACGTCACGGACTTCGAAGCCGGCCCGCTCACGGGACAGACCACCCGGGCCGAGCGCCGAGAGACGGCGCTTGTGGGTCAGACCCGACAGCGGGTTGTTCTGGTCCATGAACTGCGACAGCTGGCTGGTGCCGAAGAACTCCTTGATGGAGGCGACGACCGGCCGGATGTTGATCAGGGTCTGCGGCGTGATCGCCTCGACGTCCTGGGTCGTCATGCGCTCGCGCACGACGCGTTCCATCCTCGCCAGACCCGTACGGACCTGGTTCTGGATCAGCTCGCCGACGTTGCGCAGACGGCGGTTGCCGAAGTGGTCGATGTCGTCGGTCTCGACGACGATCTGGGTGCCGCTCTCGCCGACCGTCTCGGTCTCACCGGCGTGCAGCTTGACCAGGTACTTGATGGTCGCGATGACGTCGTCGGTGGTGAGCACGCCGGCGTCCAGCGGCTCGTCCGCGCCGAGCTTCTTGTTCACCTTGTAGCGGCCGACCTTCGCGAGGTCGTAGCGCTTCGGGTTGAAGTAGAGGTTCTCCAGCAGCGTCTGAGCGGCCTCGCGCGTCGGCGGCTCGCCGGGGCGCAGCTTGCGGTAGATGTCGAGAAGCGCGTCGTCCTGGCCCTGGGTGTGGTCCTTCTCCAGGGTGGCGCGCATGGACTCGTACTCGCCGAACTCCTCGAGGATCTGCTCGGTCGTCCAGCCGAGAGCCTTGAGGAGGACGGTGACGGACTGCTTGCGCTTGCGGTCGATGCGGACACCGACCATGTCGCGCTTGTCGATCTCCATCTCCAGCCAGGCACCCCGGGACGGGATGATCTTGGCGGAGAAGATGTCCTTGTCGGACGTCTTGTCGATGGAGGAGTCGAAGTAGACACCCGGCGAGCGCACCAGCTGGGACACCACGACACGCTCGGTGCCGTTGATGACGAAGGTGCCCTTGTTGGTCATGAGCGGGAAATCACCCATGAAGACCGTCTGGGACTTGATCTCGCCGGTCTCGTTGTTGGTGAACTCGGCGGTGACGAAGAGCGGGGCCGCGAACGTGAAGTCGCGGTCCTTGCACTCGTCGATCGAATTCTTGGAAGGCTCGAAGCGGTGGTCGCGGAAGGTCAGCGACATCGACCCGGAGAAGTCCTCGATCGGGGAGATCTCCTCGAAGATCTCCTCCAGACCCGACTTCCTGGGGACGTCCTGTCCACTCTCGACAGCCGCCTCGACACGAGCCTTCCAGGCGGGGTTGCCGAGCAGCCAGTCGAAGCTCTCGGTCTGGAGCGCCAGAAGGTTCGGAACCTCAAGCGGCTCCCTGATCTTTGCAAAGGAGATGCGCAGCGGGGCAGTGCTTGCGCCGTTGTTCGTATTCGTGGTCGAGGCGTTGCGCGAGGCGGCCAAGAGGGGGTCCTTCCGAGGGCTCGGACTCACTACGCGCGTACCGGTCCCAAGCCGGGCACGGAGAGGGAAGGCCCAGTTCAGGGCCGATCACTCACCGATGCTCTTGCGAGGGGGTGCCCCTGGTGACGGGCAGGGAGCAGCTAACAGGCAGCGCAAAGGGTCAGTGTAGCCACTTGGCACACTGATGTCCAGAGCGGGTTTTCCGACACCCTCGTTTTTCTCAACACCCTTGTCTCAACTGCGTGTGTCCCACGCGCCCGGCCTCGTGTCGTGGGCGCACATCGTTACTGCCCTCTTCGTCATCGATCCATGCCTCGGATCCGGATCGATTGTGACGACGCGTCCTGAGAATTGCGCGCTGCGTGCGGTTCGTCAAGGCCCCCCACCCCGTGGGCGAGGTCACTGGGCGTACGGAAACACGGCGATGATCACGATACTCGCCGCGGGCGGAAGAGCAAGGCACCCCCTGCCGGAACGGCGAAGGGCGACCACCCGACTGGGTGATCGCCCTTCGCGTCAACGCCGCGCCTCTACGGCGCCGGGACCTCCGCCGTCCGCCAGGAGCCCCCTCAGAGGGCCCTCAGCGGCCGGTGGCGGGCCCGCGTGAGGTTACTTGACCTCGACGGAGGCGCCGGCGCCCTTGAGGGACTCGGCGGCCTTGTCAGCGGCCTCCTTGGCGACCTTCTCGAGAACGGGCTTCGGGGCGCCGTCCACGAGGTCCTTGGCCTCCTTGAGGCCCAGGGAGGTCAGCTCGCGCACGACCTTGATGACCTGGATCTTCTTCTCGCCGGCACCCGTGAGGATGACGTCGAACTCGTCCTGGACCTCTTCGGCCTCGACGGCGGCGGCAGCGCCACCGGCGGCGACAGCGGCGACCGGGGCGGCGGCCGTGACGTCGAACTTCTCCTCGAAGGCCTTCACGAAGCCGGAGAGCTCGATGAGGGTCATGTCCTCGAACTGCGCGAGCAGCTCGTCCTGGGTGAGCTTCGCCATGATGGCGGTCCTTCCACTATTCGGCTGGTGCCGTTATGTACAGTTCCGCGGGCGTACCGGCCCGCTGTGGCCGACCGGGTGCGAACACCCGGGACCGAGCGTGATTACTCGGAGTCGGCCTCGACGGGGGCCGGCGTACCGGCACCGTCCTGCTCTTCCTTCTGGGCACGAAGAGCTTCCGCGGTGCGGACGAACTTCGACGGAAGCGCCTGGAAGAGCGCGGCAGCCTGCGACTGCTTGCCCTTCATGGCACCGGCCAGCTTGGAAAGCAGAACCTCACGGGACTCGAGGTCCGCGAGCTTCTTGATCTCATCGGCGGTCAGCGCCTTGCCGTCAAGGACACCGCCCTTGATGATGAGATTCGGGTTGTCCTTGGCGAAGTCACGAAGACCCTTCGCCGACTCCACCGGGTCACCGGTGACGAAGGCAACCGCCGTCGGACCCGCGAACAGGTCGTCCAGCGTGTTGATCCCGGCCTCGTTGGCCGCGATCTTGGTCAGCGTGTTCTTCACCACGGCGTACTGGGCGTTCTCACCGAGAGAACGGCGCAGCTCCTTGAGCTGCGCCACGGTGAGACCCCGGTACTCGGTCAGCACAGCGGCATTCGAGCTGCGGAACTTGTCCGTCAGCTCGGCTACCGCGGCAGCCTTGTCGGGCCTTGCCATGAGCGTCGGCCTCCTTCCGGGTGATGAGGACCGCTCAGAAGGGGCTGGGCAAAACGAAACGCCCCGGCGCAGGCGCACGGGGCGTAGCTCAACCGAATGGAATCCGGGAGCTGTCCACAGTCACCTGCGCAGGTCGTCCGCAGCTAGCGGATCCTTCGGCCACCGCACCCTCTTACGAGCACACGGCAACGACCAGCGGTCTTTGGCTTCTCGGCGATACTACACGCGCGGGCGCACGGCGCGAAATCCGCGGTCCGTCAGCTCGCCTCGGCGCCGTTCATCATCTCGGCGAGGTCGACCACCTCGGAGGCCGGCGGGGCCTTGATCTCGACCGGCTTGTTGTACTCGCCGAACTTGACCGTCATGTCGAGCGGCCCGGACTTCGTGGTCCCCCGGGTACGGAACTGCTTGGTGAGGTCGTCCCCGTCGATCCACATGTCCATCGTGAGCTTGTCGATGCCCATGTCCTCGTACGCCTTGAGGCTCTTCTCGCGCTTCTTCTTCGTCTCCGCGTCGAGGCCCTTCAGCTCCGCCTTCATGGCGCTGAGCGGGAGGGAGCCCGTGTAGTGCGTGGTCTTGACCCCGTCGACGGTCTCCTCGCCGACCTTCTTCAGGTCCTCGGCGAGGGCGAGCGCACCGGACTCCGCGGCCGGGTTGCGGTCCACCTGGCTGGACAGGCCGCCGAGCGGGTTCTCGCCGGTCTCGGCGGTCGCCTTGTCGAAGGAGTCGAAGGGGAACTTGATCCAGCGCTTGCCGTTCATCTCCGGATCGGCCGCGGCGCTGTCACCTCCCATGTACATGCCATCGGAGGTGAGCAGGATCTCGATCTCCTCCTTCTCGCCCTCCGACTCGCCCGTCATCTTCATCCGCATGGCAGGCGGCTTCACGCTCATCGCCACGTCGCCCGAGACGGCCCCCTCTCCCGGGACCTTCCCCTCCATCGTGTAGGAGAGCGAGGTGATCTTCTCGTTCTTGCCGGCGGCCCGCTTGATGGCGGCCACCGGGGTCATCTCGACCGCCGACGAGGAGACGGAAGGCGACGAGGAAGCCGAGTCGGCGGTGTCCGAGGACGAACAGGCCACGGTGGAACAGAGCAGCAAGCCGCCGAGCGCGGTCACCGCGGCGGTCCGGTACATCGAGTTCATGATTCCCCCCACAGGAATGACACAGGTGTTTCAGATGTCCCGTGACTGTACCGCCTGCCTCGGACAGTGCCATCCGGATAACCCCGCGCGGGAACGAGCCGGTCCCCGCACCTCCGGAGAGGTACGGGGACCGGCTGCGTGTCCTGCGGTGCGACCCGCGACTGCCGTCAGTGTCAGACGGCGGCCGGGTCCTCCTCGACGAGGAGGTTACGGGTGCGGTTGGCGTCCAGCGGGATGCCGGGGCCCATCGTGGTGGCCAGCGTGGCCTTCTTGATGTAGCGGCCCTTCGCGGCGGACGGCTTCAGACGGAGGATCTCGTCCAGCGCCGCGGCGTAGTTCTCGACCAGCTTCGTCTCGTCGAAGGAAACCTTGCCGATGATGAAGTGCAGGTTCGAGTGCTTGTCGACGCGGAACTCGATCTTGCCGCCCTTGATGTCGTTGACAGCCTTGGTGACATCGGGGGTGACGGTGCCGGTCTTCGGGTTCGGCATCAGACCACGCGGGCCGAGGACGCGGCCGAGGCGGCCGACCTTGCCCATGAGGTCCGGGGTGGCGACGACGGCGTCGAAGTCCAGACGGCCCTTCGAGACCTCGTCGATCAGTTCGTCGGCGCCGACGATGTCGGCGCCCGCGGCACGCGCGGCCTCGGCGCGGTCACCAGTCGCGAAGACCAGGACCCGGGCGGTCTTGCCGGTGCCGTGCGGGAGGTTCACGGTGCCACGGACCATCTGGTCGGCCTTGCGCGGGTCGACACCCAGACGCATGGCGACCTCGACGGTGCCGTCGAACTTCGTGCTGGTGGTGTCCTTGGCGATACGGACGGCCTCGAGCGGGGCGTAGTTGCGCTCCCGGTCGATCTTGGCCTCCGCGCCACGGAGTGCCTTGCTGCGCTTCACTTCGTCTCCTGGTGGTTCATCGAATGTGGAGTTCGTGGTCCGGACCGCGCATGGTCCTGCCACTGGGTGGTGCTGCCCGGAAGGGTCAGCCCTCGACCGTGACGCCCATGGAACGGGCGGTGCCGGCGATGATCTTCTCGGCGGCGTCCAGGTCGTTGGCGTTGAGGTCGGGCATCTTCGTGGTGGCGATCTCACGCACCTGGTCGCGGGTGAGCTTCGCGACCTTCTTGACGTGCGGCTCGCCGGAGCCCTTGTCCACACCCGCGGCCTTGAGGATCAGCTTCGCGGCCGGCGGCGTCTTGGTGATGAAGGTGAAGGAGCGGTCCTCGTAGACCGTGATCTCCACCGGCACGACCATGCCACGCTGCGACTCGGTCGCGGCGTTGTAGGCCTTGCAGAACTCCATGATGTTGACGCCGTGCTGGCCCAGCGCGGGGCCGACCGGCGGAGCCGGGTTGGCCGCGCCGGCACTGATCTGGAGCTTGATAAGCCCCGTGATCTTCTTCTTCTTGGGAGGCATTGCTCTCTCCGGGTCCAGTTGAGAGTTTTCGGCCGACCGCCCGGTCATCCGGGCGGAGGCATACCGCACAACGATAACGGGTATAGCTGCACGGCTAAAAACCGACAGGTCAGACAGCTGTCGGAGCCTGTCTGACCTGTCGGAAGCTGGCGAGCGGGCGGGCCCGGCTCAGTTCTTCTGGATCTGGTCGAAGCTCAGCTCGACCGGGGTCTCGCGACCGAAGATCTCCACCAGCCCCTTGACCTTCTTCGAGTCCGCGTTGATCTCGTTGATGGTCGCCTGGAGCGTGGCGAACGGACCGTCGGTGACGGTGACCGAGTCGCCGACCTCGAAGTCCAGCACCTGGACCTCGACCTTGCGGGACGGAGCCGGCTTGCCCTCGGCCTCGGCGGCCTCGCGCGCGGCCTTCTCCTCGGCCTCCGGGGCGAGCATCTTGACGATCTCGTCCAGGGTCAGCGGGTACGGGTCGTAGGCGTTGCCCACGAAGCCGGTGACGCCGGGGGTGTTACGGACGACGCCCCAGGACTCGTTCGTCAGATCCATGCGCACCAGGACGTAGCCCGGGAGCTTGTTCTGGCGAACGTTCTTCCGCTCGCCGTTCTTGATCTGGACGATCTCTTCCTCGGGGACCTCGGCCTGGTAGACGAACTCCTCGACGTTCAGCGAGACGGCCCGCTGCTCCAGGTTGGCCTTCACGCGCTTCTCGTAGCCCGCGTAGGTGTGGATCACGTACCACTCGCCGGGCAGACCGCGCAGCTCCTCGCGGAGCGCGGCGACCGGGTCGACAGCGGGAGCCGCCGTCTCGTCCTCGGTGGCCTCGTCGGTCTCCTCGGCCTCGGCGGCGACGTCGGAGTCCTCCGCGTCGGCCTCCTGGGCATCGGCGTCCGTGTCCTCCGCGTCGGCCTCGGTGTGCACAGCGGCTTCCTCGGCCGGCTCGCCCGCGGCGATGTCAGCGGCTTCGGCCTGGTCTGGCTCGACAGCGTCCGCCGCCTCGACGATGCCGGTTTCGTCCTCTCGGGACTCCACCGACTCGCTGGCGTCGTTCAGTTTCGGGTCAGACACGGTGGCTGCTTCTTCCTGGCTCAATGGGTGGAACACGCGAAAGGGGCGCCGCACCGGGCGCCCTTCGCGGGATCAGCCGAAGACGTACTTGATTGCTTGCTGGAAGCCATAGTCAATCACGGTCACCAGACCGATCATGACGACCACGAAGACAATCACGACTGTCGTGTACGTCGTCAGCTGGCTGCGAGTCGGCCAGACGACCTTGCGCAGCTCTGCGACGATCTGGCGGTAGAAGAGCGCGAGACGGCCCAGAGGGCCCTTCTTGCCTCGCTTGCCACCCTTGCGGGGCTTCTTCGACTCGGCGGACTCATCGTCGGCATCAGGCTTGTCGATGGAGCCCACGGCGTCCGTCACGCTCTCTCACCTGATTCCGGGTCGTGACCGTGCCGCGCCCGGGGGAGCCGCACGGCGATGCATTGAATGTACGTACATGCGCACACACCCTGGCGAAGGTGTGTGTAGCAGGGCCGGAGGGACTTGAACCCCCAACCGCTGGTTTTGGAGACCAGTGCTCTACCAATTGAGCTACGACCCTTTGCGTTTTCCCCAACCTACCGCATCCGACCGGGTGCACGGAGTACCCGGTGAGGACCTGGCTGCTGAAGGCCAACGACGAGTGAGTGTACGTGTTCACGGGCCGTGCGTCGAACAGCTTCCGCGGGACGTGCCCTCCGGCCCGTGAAACCCCCGTACCGCCGGGGTACCGGGTCTGGGACCATGGACCCCATGAGCGCTGCAACCCCTCCCACCGAACGCCGGGTCTCCGCGCGCGTCGGCGCGATCTCCGAGTCCGCGACCCTCGCCGTCGACGCCAAGGCCAAGGCACTGAAGGCCGCCGGGCGTCCGGTGATCGGCTTCGGCGCCGGTGAGCCCGACTTCCCGACGCCCGGCTACATCGTCGAGGCCGCCGTCGATGCCTGCCGCACCCCCAAGTACCACCGGTACACCCCGGCCGGCGGGCTTCCCGAGCTGAAGGCCGCCATCGTCGCCAAGACGGAGCGGGACTCCGGCTACGTGATCGAGCCGGCCCAGGTCCTGGTGACCAACGGCGGCAAGCAGGCGATCTACGAGGCGTTCGCGGCGCTCCTCGACCCGGGCGACGAGGTGATCGTCCCGGCGCCGTACTGGACCACGTACCCGGAGTCGATCCGGCTGGCCGGCGGCGTGCCGGTGGAGGTCGTGGCCGACGAGACCACGGGCTACCGGGTCTCCGTCGAGCAGCTGGAGGCGGCCCGTACGGAGCGCACGAAGGTCGTGCTCTTCGTCTCCCCGTCCAACCCGACCGGCGCCGTCTACAGCGCGGCCGACACCGAGGCGATCGGCCGCTGGGCCGTCGAGCACGGGCTGTGGGTGCTGACGGACGAGATCTACGAGCACCTCGTCTACGGCGACGCCGCCTTCACCTCGCTGCCCTCGGTCGTCCCGGAGCTGCGCGACCAGTGCGTCGTGGTCAACGGGGTGGCCAAGACCTACGCCATGACCGGCTGGCGGGTGGGGTGGATCGTCGGCCCCAAGGACATCGTCAAGGCCGCGACCAACCTCCAGTCGCACGCCACCTCCAACGTCTCGAACGTCGCGCAGGTCGCCGCGCTCGCCGCGCTCACCGGCGACCTCGCCGCCGTCGCCGAGATGCGGACCGCCTTCGACCGGCGCCGCCGCACGATCGTGCGCCTGCTCAACGAGATCGACGGCGTGGTCTGCCCGGAGCCCGAGGGCGCCTTCTACGTGTACCCGTCGGTGAAGGGCCTGCTCGGCAAGGAGATCCGCGGCACGCGCCCGCGGACCTCGGTCGAGCTGGCCGCGCTGATCCTGGACGAGGCCGAGGTAGCGGTCGTCCCGGGCGAGGCGTTCGGTACGCCGGGCTACCTGCGGCTGTCGTACGCGCTGGGCGACGAGGACCTGGCCGAGGGCGTCGGGCGGATGCAGAAGCTGCTGGGCGAGGCCCAGGACTGACGGCTCACTTGGCCCAGGACTGACGGCTCACTTGAACGTGTAAGCGGGTCCCCGGTCGAGCCGGGGACCCGCTTACACGTTCAGGCAAGCGCTCGTTCGGTGAATCCGGCTGCCTGCGCATAGATCCATACGGCAGGATCTATGGGTGACTCCTCCCCCTGGGGGCTTCTCACTCGACCGCGTACAGCGGCGTCATGACGGACAAGCCCTGCCCGGCGCCTCAAGGCACAGAGCGGAGCGTAACAGTTACGGAGGGTGCATGGCTTCGGTTCGCGATCTCAGCCTGCTGCCCAAGGCTCATCTGCATCTGCACTTCACCGGCTCGATGCGGTCCACCACCCTGCTGGAACTCGCCGACAAGTACGGCGTCCACCTCCCCGACGCGCTCACCGGCGGCGAACCGCCCAAGCTGCGCGCCACCGACGAGCGCGGCTGGTTCCGCTTCCAGCGGCTGTACGACATCGCCCGGTCCTGTCTGCGCTCGCCCGAGGACATCCAGCGGCTGGTGCGCGAGGCCGCCGAGGAGGACGTGCGGGACGGGTCCGGCTGGCTGGAGATCCAGGTCGACCCCACCTCGTACGCCCCGCACCTGGGCGGGCTGATCCCCGCCATGGAGGTCATCCTGGACGCCGTGGACGCGGCCTCCCGGGAGACCGGCCTCGGCATGCGCGTCCTGGTCGCGGCCAACCGGATGAAGCATCCACTGGAGGCCAGGACGCTGGCCCGGCTCGCGGTGCGCTACGCGGACCGGGGCGTCGTCGGCTTCGGGCTCTCCAACGACGAGCGCCGCGGCATGGCCAGGGACTTCGACCGGGCCTTCGCGATCGCCAGGGACGGCGGGCTGCTGGCCGCGCCGCACGGCGGCGAGCTGACCGGGCCCGCGTCCGTGCGGGACTGCCTGGACGATCTGAGCGCCTCCCGGATCGGGCACGGCGTACGGGCCGCCGAGGACCCCGGGCTGCTGCGCAGGCTCGCCGAGCGCGGGGTGACCTGCGAGGTCTGCCCGGCGTCGAATGTCGCGCTGGGCGTCTACGAGAAGCCGGAGGACGTTCCGCTGCGGAAGCTGTTCGACGCCGGGGTCCCGATGGCGCTGGGCGCGGACGACCCGCTGCTGTTCGGCTCCCGGCTGGCCGCCCAGTACGAGCTGGCCCGGCGGCACCAGGACTTCACCGACGCCGAACTGGCCGAGCTGGCGCGGCAGTCCGTACGGGCTTCCGCAGCGCCCGCGGATGTGCGGGACAAGCTGCTCGCGGGCGTCGACGCCTGGCTGGCCGGGTAGGGCGTCCGCTACAGGCTGACGCCCACCGTCACCGGCTCGTTGACCAGGGTGATCCCGAAGGCGGCGTGCACCCCGGCGACCACCTCGCGGGCCAGCGCGAGCAGGTCCTCGGTGCTCGCCGCGCCCCGGTTGGTCAGGGCGAGGGTGTGCTTGGTGGAGATCCGGGCCGGGCCCGTGCCGTACCCCTTGCTGAAGCCGGCCCTGTCGATCAGCCAGGCGGCGGAGGTCTTCGTACGCCCCTCCCCCTCGGGGAATCCCGGCGGCGTCACGTCCTCGCCCAGCCTGGCCCGCGCGCGGGCGACGAAGGCGGCGTACCGCTCGTCGGTGAGGATCGGGTTGGTGAAGAAGGAGCCGGCCGACCAGGTGTCGTGGTCCTCGGGATCGAGCACCATGCCCTTGCCCGCGCGCAGCCTCAGCACGGTGTCACGCGCGGTGGCGGCGGCCACCCGCTCGCCGGGCGCGACGCCGAGGGCGCGGGCGGTCTCGGCGTACTTCAGCGGGGCGGAGAGGCCGCCCGCGTCCTCCAGGCCAAAGCGGACGCGGAGCACGACCCAGCGGTCCGGGTGCTGCTTGAAGCGGCTGTGCCGGTAGGCGAAGCCGCAGTCGGCGTTGGTGAGGGTGACGCGCTCGCGGGCGACGCGGTCGTAGGCGACGACCTCCGTGATGGTGCGGGAGACCTCCTGGCCGTACGCGCCGACGTTCTGGATCGGGGTGGCGCCCGCCGAGCCGGGGATCCCGGCGAGGCACTCGACACCCGCGAGGCCCGCCTCGACCGTACGGGCCACCGCGTCGCTCCAGACCTCACCGGCGGCCAGCTCCAGGGCGGTCCCTTCGAGGGCGAAGCCCTTGGTCGCGATGCGCAGGGCGGTGCCGTCGAAGCCCTTGTCCCCGATGATCAGATTGCTGCCGCCGCCGATGATCAGCAGCGGGGTGGCGGAGTCGTCCGCCTCGCGCACGGCGGCGACCACTTCCTCGTCCGTGGTGGCCGTGACCAGGCGGGCCGCGGGGCCGCCGAGGCGGAAGGTGGTCAGGGGGGCGAGGGGGGCATCGTGGAGTTCCTGCACGGGGACAAGAGTACGGTCCGGTCCCACGCGCAGGACCGCGCGTCGGGCCGGACCGTACGACGGGTCGGCGCTTTCGGCCCTCCGGTCCGCTCGGCGGACCGTCAGCCGAGCCGGACGACGGCGCGGGACATGCCCAGCACCTTCTGCCCCGCGCTCATGGCCGTCAGATCCACCCGGACCCTGCCCTCGTCCAGCTTCGCCGCGACCTTGGCGCTGACCTCGACCAGCGCGCCCTCGTCGTCGTTCGGCACCACGACGGGCCGGGTGAAGCGGACGCCGTACTCGACGACGGCCCCCGGGTCGCCCGCCCAGTCGGTGACCACCCGGATCGCCTCGGCCATGGTGAACATGCCGTGCGCGATGACGTCGGGGAGCCCGACCTCCTTGGCGAACTTCTCGTTCCAGTGGATCGGGTTGAAGTCCCCGGAGGCGCCCGCGTACCGCACCAGCGTCGCGCGGGTGACGGGGAAGCTCTGCGCGGGCAGCTCCGTACCGACCTCGACGTCGTCGTAACCGATCTTCGCGGTCATCGCTCTCACGCCCCCTCGGTGGCGCGCGCCACCAGCTTGGTCCACGCGCTCACGACATGGGCGCCGGACTCGTCGTGCACATCGCCGCGGACATCGATGATGTCGTTCCCCGCGAGGGACTTGATCGCCTCGATGGTCGAGGTGACGGTCAGCCGGTCCCCCGCCCGTACGGGACGCGTGTAGGCGAACTTCTGGTCGCCGTGGACCACGCGGCTGTAGTCGAGACCCAGCTGCGGGTCGGCGATCACCACCCCCGCGGCCTTGAACGTGATCGCGAACACGAAGGTCGGCGGGGCGATCAGATCGGTGTGCCCGAGCGCCTTCGCGGCCTCCGGATCGCTGTACGCCGGATTGGGGTCCCCCACCGCCTCGGCGAACTCGCGGATCTTCTCCCGGCCGACCTCGTACGGCGCGGTGGGCGGATAGCTCCGCCCCACGAAGGACTGATCGAGCGCCACGACTCGCTCCCTCCAGATGTACCTGACGTGATGTCCCCGATTCCGGGGACCACAAGAATGCACGTACGTACGGCCCCGGCGAGCACGCCCCCGGTACGACAACGACGCGAGGCCGTCCCCACAGGGGGGACGGCCTCGTGTACGAGCCTGATTCAGCGCGTTTCGCGGTGCGCGGTGTGCGAGTTGCAGCGCGGGCAGTGCTTCTTCATCTCAAGACGGTCCGGGTTGTTACGCCGGTTCTTCTTGGTGATGTAGTTCCGCTCCTTGCACTCCACGCAGGCCAGCGTGATCTTCGGGCGGACGTCGGTGGCAGCCACGTGAGTGCTCCTTGGACGGACAACGGATGAACGGATGAACGCATAAAAGAGTAGCCGATCGAAGGACCGACCCCACAATCGGCTACTTTTTTGTAGCGGTGACCGGACTTGAACCGGTGACACAGCGATTATGAGCCGCTTGCTCTACCGACTGAGCTACACCGCTTCGACGTTGGATCACCTCGCCCGGAGGCGAGGATCACCCAACATCTGAGCCCCAATACGGAATCGAACCGTAGACCTTCTCCTTACCATGGAGACGCTCTACCGACTGAGCTATTGGGGCGAGCGATGAAGACATTACACGGTCGGCTGCCGATCGCCCAAATCCGTTTCCACGCCCGCTTCCGTGCGGCTCGCCCCAGTTGTCCCGGTGGGGCGCCCGTGTCACGGAGCCCGGCGGGGCGCGGCGTCCGGTGCGGTGCGTCGCACGGGGTCCAAGCGGCGGCGGGGTGGTTTCCTGTGGGCACTCCGGCAACGCGGCGAGGTGCCGGGCCGGGCGTTCCGGGCACGGCACGCGCCTCGCCGCGCGAGCACGTCCACCGGGCCGGACACACCCCTCGACCAGGAGCGCGATGCCCGACAGCCAACCGCAGCCGTCCGACGGCGCCACGGCCGGCACCACCGCGCTCGTCCTGTGCGGCGCCCGGCTCGCCGACGGCAGGACCGTCGACGTACGGCTCGGCGCGGGCCGCGTCGAGGCGGTCGGCACGGCCGGCAGCCTCGCCGCCCACGGCACCCGCGTCGACCTCGCGGGCTATCTGCTGCTGCCCGCGCCCGCCGAGCCGCACGCCCACGCGGACACCGCGCTGACCGCGCTCGCCGCCGGGGACGGGCCCGCCTCCGACGCGCCGGAGGAGGTGCAGCGGCGGGCCACCGAGGCCACGCTGCTCCAGCTGGGGCACGGCGCGACCGCGCTGCGTTCCCACGTACGGATCGGGGACGCGCGGCAGCTGGGGCGGATGGAGGCGGTGCTCCGGGCGCGCCGCTCGCTGCGCGGGCTCGCGGATCTGACCACCGTGGCCGTGCCCCGGCTGCTGACCGGGGTCGCGGGAGCGGACGGGCTGGCGATGCTGCGCGACGCGGTGAAGATGGGCGCGGGGGCGGTGGGCGGCTGCCCCGATCTCGACCCCGATCCTGCGGGCTACGTGGAGGCGGTGCTCACGGTCGCGGACGAGCACGGCTGCCCCGTGGACCTGCATGTGGAGGGCGACGATCCGGCCCGGCTGGCGCGGCTGGCGGCGATGGCGGGCGCCCTGCGCCAGAGCGTGGCGCTGGGGCCGTGCGCGGGGCTGGCCCGGCTGCCCGCCGAGGTCGCGTCCCGCGCGGCGGACGGGCTCGCGGCGGCGGGCGTGAGCGTCGTCTGCCTGCCGCAGGGGGCGTGCGGCGGTATGGAGCGGTCGGGTGATCCGGGCCGTGCCCCGGCGCCGGGCGCGGAGCGCGGTGTCGCGCCCGTACGGCTGCTGCGGTCGGCCGGTGTGCGGGTGGCGGCGGGCAGCGGCGCGCTGCGGGACCTGTCGAACCCGGTGGGGCGCGGGGATCCCCTGGAGTCGGCGTACCTGCTGGCCTCGCGGGGCGGGCTGCGCGCGGTGGAGGCGTACGACACGGTGAGCGGGGCGGCGCGGGCCGCGATGGGGCTGGCCGAGGTCCGGGTGGAGGCGGGGTTCCCGGCCGAGCTGCTGGCCGTGCGCGGGGAGGACGTCGAGGGCGCGCTGTCGCTCGCGTACAGCCGGATCGTCATCCACCGGGGCCGGGTGGTGGCCAGGACGAGCGCGGTGCGGGAGTACTGCGACTCGGCGGCGGCCGTCGCCCTGGAGCTGCCGCGACAGGGCCGGTCGGACCTCGGCGCGTGAGCCGTGCGGGCCGTCGCGGCGTACGGTCGTGACCATGCGAATCGTGATTGCTGGAGGACATGGTCAGATCGCGCTGCGGCTGGAGCGACGGCTCGCCGCGCGCGGACACGGGGTCGCGGGGATCATCCGCGACCCGGGACAGGCGGACGAGCTGCGGGCCTCGGGCGCCGAACCGGTCGTTCTGGACCTGGAGTCGGCCTCGGTGGAGCAGGTCGCCGAGGCCCTGGAGGGCACGGACGCGGCGGTCTTCGCTGCGGGCGCGGGCGGCGGCAGCGGCGTGGCGCGCAAGGAGACGGTGGACCGGGGCGCGGCGGTCCTCTTCGCGGATGCGGCGGAGCGCGCGGGGGTGCGCCGGTTCGTGGTCGTCTCCTCGATGGGCGCCGACCCGGACCACGAGGGCGACGAGGTCTTCGACGCGTACCAGCGCGCGAAGGGCGCGGCGGACGCGTACGTACGGTCAAGGACCGCGCTCGACTGGACGATTCTGCGGCCGGGACGGCTGACGGACGACGCGGGCACCGGTCTTGTCGCGCTGGCGGAGTCAACGGGGTACGGGGCGGTGCCCCGTGACGATGTGGCGGCTGTCCTGGTGGAGCTGCTGGAGACTCCGGAGACGGCCGGGCTGACGCTGGAGCTGATCGGCGGGACGGTACCGGCGGAGGAGGCGACGAAGGCCCTCGCCGAGGGCCGCGCCTGACCGGAGCGCCGGGCTCCGCCCGGTGCGGACATACGAAGACGGCCCCCGATCCACGTGTCTGTGGGTCGGGGGCCGTCCGTATCGCGTGGCGGCGCCAGGATTCGAACCTGGGAAGGCTAAGCCGGCGGATTTACAGTCCGCTCCCATTGGCCACTCGGGCACACCGCCATGGGATATCGCTGCCGTTCGGATCTCCGCCGACGGGCGGTGCTCCTTGGCAACGACGTAAACAATACCCGATGCCCGGGGGTGCTCCGCCACTGGATTGACCGGCGCCGGGCGTTCCGGGTCCGGCGAGGGCCGCCCGGACAGGGCCTAGGCTTTGCGCCAGCGGTCGGCGGTGTCCGGCCGCGCGGCGAGCATGCGCCGAGCGCCCCCTCCGCCGGCATCCCGCAGCACTCCACAGCACCCCACAGCACCGATGACAAGGAGCCACAGGACATGGCCGACTCCAGTTTCGACATCGTCTCGAAGGTCGAGCGGCAGGAGGTCGACAACGCCCTCAATCAGGCCGCGAAGGAAATCTCGCAGCGCTACGACTTCAAGAACGTCGGCGCCTCGATCGACTGGTCCGGCGAGAAGATCCTGATGCAGGCGAACTCGGAGGAGCGCGTCTCGGCGATCCTCGACGTCTTCCAGTCCAAGCTGATCAAGCGCGGTATCTCACTGAAGGCGCTGGACGCCGGGGAGCCGCAGCCGTCCGGCAAGGAGTACAAGATCTTCGCCTCGATCGAGGAAGGCATCTCCCAGGACAACGCCAAGAAGGTCGCGAAGTTCATCCGCGACGAGGGCCCCAAGGGCATCAAGGCCCAGGTCCAGGGTGACGAGCTGCGGGTCAGCTCCAAGAGCCGTGACGACCTGCAGACCGTGATCACCCTGCTCAAGGGCCAGGATTTCGACTTCGCGCTGCAATTCGTCAACTACCGGTGACCAGGGCGGTACGGGGACGGAGCGGGCGAACCGCCGCCGTTCCCGTACCCCCGGCGTGCGGCCGACCGCTCCGTACGTTCGCGCCGGTCAGCGGGATCGCGAGTGGCCGAAGAGGATCCGGTACGCGATCAGCAGGATGAGCGCTCCGCCGATGGCCGCGCCCCAGGTGGCGGCGTCGAAGAAGTTCGCGTTGATGGGGTGGTCGAGCCACCGGGACGACACCCAGCCGCCGATGAAGGCTCCCGCGATGCCGATGAGGGTGGTGCCGATGATCCCGCCGGGGTCCCGGCCGGGGAGCAGGATCTTGGCGATGGCTCCGGCGAGGAGTCCGAGAATGATCCAACCGATGATGCTCATGCTCTGAGCCCTGCCTTTCGTGCTGTGTGACCGGGAAGACGCCCTGGAGAGGTACGACGGTTGCGCAAATCGGCAACCAAAGACGGCGCGCACCGGAACGCACGGGAACCGCGGCCGCGATGCTTGCCCCACCGATGATCGATCGGCTACCCCGCTTCCGGGTACACACACGCGGTGGACGGCGGGTTCAGGGAGAAGACCGGGTTCGGGAGGAGGCGGGCTCAGGGAGGAACCAGGGTTCTCCCCTGTTTCGTCTCATGAGGTCAAGGCCGGATAATTGGCTTGAGCGGCGGATCCGGGCGAACTCGCGGAAGGCAAATGATCATGAAGCTCATCGAGCTGATCCTCAACATCCTGTGGCTGGTGTTCTGCGGGATCTGGATGGCGATCGGCTATGTCATCGCGGCGGTCGTCTGCTTCGTCCTGATCGTGACGATCCCGTTCGGTGTCGCGTCCCTGCGCATCGCCGGCTATGTCCTGTGGCCCTTCGGACGCACCACGGTCGAGCGGCGCGACGCCGGGGCGCCCTCGTTCGTCGGGAACATCATCTGGGTGGTCTTCGCGGGCTGGTGGCTGGCCCTAGGCCACCTGCTCACCAGCATCCCGCTGTTCATCTCGATCATCGGCATCCCGTTCGGCTGGGCGAACCTGAAGCTCATCCCCATCTCGCTGATGCCGCTGGGCCGCGAAGTCGTCCCGACGGACGCGCGCTTCGGGGCCCGCTGACCCGCGCCCGCCGACCGAGCGGACCACCCGGACGGGCCGACCTGACCGACCGGACCGGCGGACCTGACCGACCGACCTGACCGGTCGGACCGGCCGACCGGACGCGCCGACCGGGCCGGCGGGGGCTTGTCGACCGGCGTCACGGCCGGTGGTGGCCGCCGGCCATCCGCTCCAGCCGGGCGATGCGCTCCGCCATCGGCGGATGCGTGGAGAACAGCTTCGAGACCTCGCCTGGCCGGAACGGGTTGGCGATCATCATGTGGCTCGCGGTCTCGATCCGGGGCTCGGGCGGCAGCGGAAGCTGCCGCGTCCCCGCCTCCAGTTTGCGCAGCGCGCTCGCCAGGGCGAGCGGGTCGCCGGTGAGCTGCGCTCCGGAGGCGTCCGCCTCGTACTCGCGCGAGCGGCTCACCGCCAACTGGATGACGGAGGCCGCGAGGGGGCCCAGGATCATGATGAGCAGCATGCCGAAGATGCCGGGGCCGTCATCGTCGTCGGAGCGGCCGATGGGGACGAGCCAGGCGAAGTTCACCAGGAACATGACCACGGAGGCGAGCGCCCCGGCGACCGAGGAGATCAGGATGTCGCGGTTGTAGACGTGGCTCAGCTCGTGTCCGAGGACGCCGCGCAGCTCGCGCTCGTCGAGGATCCGCAGGATCCCGTCCGTGCAGCAGACCGCGGCGTTGCGCGGATTGCGGCCGGTGGCGAACGCGTTGGGCGCCTGGGTGGGTGAGATGTAGAGCCGGGGCATCGGCCGGCGGGCGGCCGTCGAGAGTTCGCGGACGATCCGGTAGAGCTGCGGCGCCTCGAACTCGCTGACGGGACGGGCGCGCATGGCGCGCAGAGCCAGCTTGTCGCTGTTCCAGTAGGAGTACGCGTTGGTGCCGAGCGCCACGACGAGCGCGATGATCAGTCCCGTTCGGCCGAAGAAGCTGCCGATCGCGATGATGAGCGCTGAGAGTCCTCCGAGGAGGACGGCGGTCTTCAGCCCGTTGTGCCGGCGGTGCACGGTACGCCCTCCAAGTGGTACGGCAGGGGAACCCTTCGCTGGATCCTGCCCGGCCGGTCTTCGCCGGGTGGACAGGACCTGATGCTGCTCCACTCTCCAGTGGACCCTTACGTACTGGTCAACGCCAGGCGGGCGGTGCGGGTTCCCCGGCGCGTCCGGGCGGGGCGGGGGCGCGGCGCGGCGCCCCTCCGGCGTCAGAAGAGGCTGACTCCGGCGAAGCGCAGCACCAGCTGGGGCGCTCCGGACAGGGCGATCCCGGCCGCGGCCGTCAGGGCGATGGCGACGGTGAGGGCGGGCGCGGCGGTGACGGCGGCCCCGCCAGGGGAGAGGGCCGCGGTGTCCTCGGCCGGGGACTCCGGCCGCCCCTCGGTGGCGGGGAGCGTCCCGGGCGCGCGGAAGAGGACGGCCGTCCACCGCAGGTAGTAGGAGAGGGCGATCACGACGTTGACGGCCATGACGACGGCGAGCCAGCCGAGACCCGCGTCGACCGCGGCGGAGAAGACGGTGACCTTGGCGAACAGGCCGATGATCCCGGGCGGCAGTCCGGCCAGGCAGAGCAGGAAGAAGGCCAGCGCGAGGGCGGCCGACGGCCGTCGCGCGTACAGGCCCTGGTAGTCGCTGAGGCGGTTGAGGCGGTGGGTGCGGGCCACCAGGGCGACGACGGCGAAGGCGCCGAGGTTCACGACGGCGTACATCAGGGCGTACGCGACGGTGGAGCCGACGCTGCGCTCGCCCGCGTATCCGGCGGCGGCGATGGGCACCAGGAGGTAGCCCGCCTGCCCGACGGACGACCAGGCGAGCAGCCGTACGGCGCCGTGCGCGCGTGAGGCCGACTGCCGCAGCGCCGCCACGTTGCCGACGGTCATGGTGAGCGCGGCCAGCACGGCGAGGAGGGGGCCCCACACCGTCCCGTACGAGGGGAAGGCGACGACGGTCACCAGGACGAGCCCCGAGAAGCCGACGGCCTTCCCGACGACGGACAGGTAGGCGGCGATGGGCAGGGGCGCGCCGACATAGGTGTCGGGGACCCAGAAGTGGAACGGCGCGGCGGCCGTCTTGAAGGCGAAGCCGACGAGGGTGAGGGCCACTCCTGCCTTGGCGAGCGTGGCCAGCGGGCCCGACACGTCGTACAGGCGCTCGGCGATCTCGCCGAGGTGCAGGGTGCCGGTGGAGGCGTAGACGAAGCTGACGCCCAGCAGCATCACCGCGGTCGCGGTGACCGAGGAGAGGAAGAACTTGAGCGCGGCCTCGGAGGAGAGCCGGTCGCCGCGCCTGAGCCCGACCAGGGCGAAGGCGGGCAGGGAGGCGACTTCGAGGGCGACGACCAGGGTGGCGAGGTCCCGGGAGGCGGGCAGCAGGGCCGCGCCCGCGGCCGAGGCGAGCAGCAGGAACCAGTACTCCCCTACGGGGAGTTCCTTCGTGTCGCCGAGGGAGAGCAGGACGGTGAGCAGGGCGCCGCCGAGTACCAGCGCCTGGACGACCAGGGTGAAGTGGTCGGCGGTGTAGCTGCACACGTCGGCGTTGGTGGTGAGGCAGAACGTCCGGCGCCCGCCGTCGCGCAGCGGTAGGAGCGCCAGCAGCGCGAGGGCGAGGCCGCCGATGGCGATCGCGCCGAGGAGGGGTTTGCGGCGGGCCGGTACGAAGAGGTCGGCGACCAGGACGACGAGGGCGACCGCCGCCGTGATGGTGGGGGGCGCGATGGCCCGCCAGTCGACGGACTGGACGAGGCTGGCGGCGCTGTCGGCGGCCACGGTCACGACTTGCCTCCTGCGAGGAGCTTCTGCACGGCCGGGTCGGTGAGGCCGAGGAGGACCGCGGGCCAGAGTCCGGCGATGACGGTCAGGGCGACGAGCGGGGACCAGGAGGCGACCTCGTAGGTCTGGATGTCGGTGAGGCGCGGGCCCGCCGGTTCCTCTTCCCGTGGGGGGACGCCCATGCACACGCGGCGCACGACGACCAGGAGGTACGCGGCGGTGAGGAGCGTCCCGAACCCGGCGACGGCCATGAAGGTGAGGAAGGCGGGGCGGCTGAGCCCTTCCGCCGGGTCGAACGCGGCGAACATGGTGAGCATCTCGCCCCAGAATCCGGCGAGTCCGGGCAGTCCGAGTGAGGCGACGGCGGCGAAGGCGAGCAGCCCGCCGAGCCGTGGCGCGCGGCCGTAGAGCGCGGCGCCCGTCGCCCCGGCGAGGGTGTCGAGGTCGGCGGTGCCGTACCGGTCCTTGAGGGCTCCGACCAGGAAGAACAGCAGGCCGGTGATGAGCCCGTGGGCGATGTTGGCGAAGAGCGCGCCGTTGACTCCGGTGGGGGTCATGGTCGCGATGCCGAGGAGGACGAAGCCCATGTGGCCGACGGAGGAGTAGGCGATGAGGCGTTTGAGGTCGCCGCCCGCGCCCTCCTTGGCCAACGCGAGGCAGGCCAGGGAGCCGTAGACGATCCCGGCGACCGCGAGGGCCGCCAGGTACGGGGCGAAGACGCGCATCCCGTCGGGGGCGATCGGCAGGACGATACGGACGAAACCGTAGGTGCCCATCTTGAGCAGCACTCCGGCGAGGAGGACGGAGCCGACGGTCGGGGCGGCGGTGTGGGCGTCCGGCAGCCAGCTGTGCAGCGGCCACATCGGGGTCTTCACCGCGAGCCCGAGGCCGATCGCGAGAACGGCGGTGACCTGCACGGACGTACTGAGTCCCGCGCCGTTGTCAGTGGCGAGTGCCACCATGTCAAAAGTGCCCGCGTGGAGCCCGATGAGCAGGAGGCCGAGCAGCATGACCACGGAGCCGAGCAGGGTGTAGAGGATGAACTTCAGGGCGGCGGCCCGCCTGCCGCCCGGTACGCCTTCCGATCCGCCCCAGCGGGCGATCAGGAAGTACATCGGGATCAGCACCATCTCGAAGGCCAGGAAGAAGAGGAGCAGATCGAGGACGGCGAAGGTGGCGAGTGTGCCGGACTCCAGGACGAGGATCAGGGCGACGAACGCCTTGGGCGAGGGGCCCTTGGCCCGCTGCGTCAGCGGCTGATGTCCCTGCTTGAAGTAGCTGTACAGCGCGCACAGGAAGGTCAGTAGCGCGGTCAGGACCAGAAGGGGGAGGGAAATGCCGTCGATGCCGAGGTGGATCCGCACGTTGAGTGCCGCGATCCAGCTGATGTCCGTGGTGGCCTGCATCCTGGACGCGTGGTCGCGGTCGAAGCCGAGCGCCAGGACGATCGCGGCGACGAGGACCGCTCCGGTCACGGTGACGCCGTGGCGCAGCACGGCCTGTTCGGGGCTCTTGCCCCGGAGTCCTGGCGGGGCAGGCAGCAGGGCCGCGACGGCGCCGACGAGCGGCCCGACGATGATCAACGCGAGAAGGAGCTGCATCACGGATTCACTGATATCGAGCACGGCTCACGCTCCGGCGGCGACGAGTACGGCGGCGATCGCCAGGACGACGGAGCCGGCGAGCAGGGCGCTGAGGTAGGTCTGCACGTTGCCGGTCTGCGCGCGGCGCACGAGGGCTCCGAGTCCCCGCGCTCCCGCTCCCCCGCCGTGTACGTAGGTGTCGACGACCTCGCGGTCCAGGAAGCGGACCAGTCGGGCCGCCGCCAGCACGGGGCGGACGAACAGCTGGTGGTAGAGGGCGTCGAGACGGAAGCCGACCGCCGCGTGGCGGTGCAGCGGTCCCAGCAGGAGCCGGCCGGGGTCGGCCGGGTCGGCGGCGGCCGAGACGGAGCCGTAGACCCGGGTGTGGCTCTCCATCGCGTCTCTCTCCGCGAGCGCGGGCTCGGCGTCGGGGTGGGCGGCGACGGCTCCCATGGGGGTGCGGGCGGCCAGCGCCGTGGTGTGGCGCCAGCCCGCGTAGGTGACCAGACCGCCGACGAGGGCGACTCCGGTGGACAGGACGGAGGTGGTGAGGTTCGGGGCGAGGCTGTGTCCGTCGAACCAGCGCGGCAGGTAGCCGAGGGCCAGTCCGAGCGTGAGGGAGGGGATGGCGAGCACCCACAGCACGGTGTTCATGGCGCGCGGCTGCTTGCCGTGGTCGGGGGCCTGCGCGCCGCGGCCCCGGAAGGCGAGCAGCCAGAGGCGGGTGGCGTAGGCGGCGGTGAGCAGGGCCGTCAGCAGCCCGGCCACGAGCACCGTCCAGCCGGCGGCGCCGGGGGCGGGGCCGGACGGGTCGAGCGCCGTGTGCTCGGCGGCCACCAGGACGGACTCCTTGGAGAAGAAACCGGCGAAGGGCGGGATCGCGGCCAGCGCCAGCAGGGCGACGGTCATCGTCCAGTAGGCGTCGGGGATGCGCTGGGGCAGTCCCCTCATCCGGGACATCGTGGCGAGGGAGTTGGTACCGGCGGCGTGGATGACCACGCCGGCGCCGAGGAAGAGGAGGGCCTTGAACGCGCCGTGCGAGACGAGGTGGAAGACGGCCGCGCCCCGGTCGCCCACCGCCAGGGCGCCCGACATGTAGCCGAGCTGACCGATGGTCGAGTAGGCGAGGACCCGTTTGATGTCGTCCTGGGCCAGGGCGGCGAGCGCCGAGCCGACCATGGTGACCGCGGCCATCACCGCCAGTACGACCAGGGCCGCCGCCGAGGCGGCGAAGACGGGAAGGAGCCGGGCCACGAAGTAGATACCGGCGGCGACCATGGTCGCGGCGTGGATCAGCGCGGAGACGGGCGTGGGGCCTGCCATCGCGTCGGGCAGCCAGGTGTGCAGCGGGAACTGCGCGGACTTGCCCGCGACGCCCGCGAGCAGCAGCAGCGCGATCAGCGTGGGGTGGTCGAGACCGCCGTCGGCGACGGTCTTCAGGATGCCGGTGATCCGGAACGTACCGGCGTCGGAGGCGAGGGCGAACAGCCCGATGAGGAAGGGGACATCACCGAGCTTGGTGATCAGGAACGCCTTGAGGGAGGCCGCGCGCGCCTCGGGGGTCTCCCAGTAGTGGCCGACGAGGAAGTACGAGCAGATGCCCATGATCTCCCAGCCGACCAGCAGCACCATCAGGTCGCCGGAGTAGACGACGAGCAGCATCGCGGAGGTGAAGAGGGAGACGAGAGCCGCGTACGACGGGTAGCGCGCGTCGCCGCGCAGATAGCCGGTCGAGTAGATCTGCACACACGACGCGACGACGCCGACGAGGACGGCGACCAGGGCCGCGAAGCCGTCGATGTGCAGGGCGAGGTCGATGGGGACCGAGCCGGTCGGGGTGAGCCGGGTCGCGGCGTCCAGCGGCGCCGTGCCGTTGCCCGCGCCACCGCCCTGGCGTACGGCCACGGCGATGGCGAACGCGGCGGCGGCCAGGGTCGGCAGGACGGCCAGCGGGCGGACGAAGCCGGGGACGGTGCGCCCGAGGAGCAGTCCGGCCGCGGCGCCGAGGAACGGCAGGAGGGGGACGAGGACGGCGAGGGTCGTGGTGGTCACGCGGTGGCCTCAGCCTTCTTCGCCGGAGCGCCGGTCTCCGCCGGGCCCTCGGGGTCTTCGGGGCCGGTCATGTCTTCGGGGCCCTCGGCGGTGTCGCGGAGCCGGTCGATGTCCGAGGTGCCGCGGTTGCGGTAGACCATCAGGACGATCGCCAGACCGATGCCGATCTCGGCCGCGGCGATGGCGATCACGAAGAGGGTGAGGGACTGGCCGGTGTGCAGGGTGTCGCGGAGCCAGACGTCGAAGGCGACGAGGTTGAGGTTGACGGCGTTGAGCATCAGCTCGACGGACATCAGGACGAGGATCGCGTTGCGGCGCGCGAGCACTCCGTACAGCCCGACGCAGAACAGGAGGGCCGCGAGTACGGCGGGATAGGCGAGATGCATCAGCGCTGCTCCTTGTCGCCGCTGTTCTTGCGGGAGAGGACGATCGCGCCGACGAGCGCCGCCAGCAGAAGCACGGACAGCGCCTCGAAGGGCAGTACCCAGTTGCGGAAGAGGAACTGGCCGGAGACCTCGGTGGAGCCCTGCGCGGGCCCGTCCAGATCGATCCAGGTCGTACGGAAGGCGTCGACGACCACCCAGACCAGGCAGACGGCGGAGACGGCGGCCACCGCGAGGGCGGCGGGGCGGTTGCCCGAGTCGGCGTCGGGCGAGCGGCCGATGGGCGCCTTGGTCAGCATCAGTCCGAACAGGAGGAGGACCACCACGGAACCGACGTAGATCAGGACCTGTACCCAGGCGATGAACTCCGCCGTGAGCAGCAGATACTCGACGGCCAGGCCGCCGAGCGCCACCACCAGCCAGAGGGCCGCGTGCACCAGCTGTCGGGTCGTGACGGTCACCAGGGCCGCGCCGAGGGTGACCAGGCCGACCAGGACGAAGGCGATCTCGACTCCGGCGGGTGACAGGAAGCCGGGCCCGGCCGCCTCCGGGGCGGTCGCGGTGGCGGTGGCCGAGATCAGGGTCGTCGCCGCGCCGTTCATTCGCCGGCCTCCCGCTCCGTCGGCCGCTCGGCGGCGGAAGCGGCGGCTGCCGCGAGCTTGTCGGCGGTCTTGCGGGCCGCGCCCAGCTCCTTGGGCTCCTCGGCGCCCGGGTCGAGCGCGGGCGGGGCGGGCACCGTCCACATCCATTCGCGGAGCTTGTCCCGCTCGTGGGTGAGTTCGAGGATGTCCGTCTCCGCGTACTCGAACTCCGGTGACCAGAACAGCGCGTCGAACGGGCAGACCTCGATGCAGATCCCGCAGTACATGCAGAGCGCGAAGTCGATGGCGAACCGGTCGAGGACGTTGCGGCTGCGCTCGCGGCCGCCGGGGGCGGCGGCCGGCAGCGTCTCCTTGTGGGAGTCGATGTAGATGCACCAGTCGGGGCACTCCCGGGCGCAGAGCATGCAGACCGTGCAGTTCTCCTCGAACAGCCCGATCACCCCCCGGGTGCGGGGCGGCAGTTCGGGCTGGTGTTCCGGATACTGCGCGGTGACGGTCTTCTTCGTCATGGTCCGCAGCGTGACGGCGAGGCCCTTGGCCAGGCCGGATCCAGGGATCGGGGACATGGTTAGCTGATCGCCACCTTCACGATGCCGGTGAGCGCGATCTGCGCCAGCGCGAGCGGGATGAGTACGGTCCAGGCGAGTTTCTGCAGCTGGTCCTCGCGCAGGCGCGGGTAGCTCACTCGCAGCCAGATCACGACGAAGGCGAGGACCGCCGTCTTCAGCAGCGTCCAGACCCACCCGGCGCCGTCGCCGCCGAACGGTCCGTGCCAGCCGCCGAGGAAGAGGACGGTGGTCAGCCCGCACAGCACGACGATGCCCGCGTATTCGGCGAGCAGGAAGAGCGCGAAGCGCAGCCCGGTGTACTCGGTGTAGGCGCCGAAGATGATCTCGGAGTCGGCCACCGGCATGTCGAAGGGCGGGCGCTGGAGTTCGGCGAGCCCGGCCACGAAGAAGACCAGCGCGCCGACGATCTGCCAGGGCAGCCACCACCACTGGAAGGCGTCGAGGATGCCGTGGAGGGAGACGGTGCCGGCGGCCATCGCGACGGAGGCGGCGGCGAGCAGCATCGGCAGTTCGTACGCGAGGAGTTGCGCGGCGGTGCGCAGACCGCCGAGGAGGGAGAACTTGTTGGCCGAGGCCCAGCCCGCCATCAGCGAGCCCAGTACGCCGACCCCCATCACCGCGAGTACGAAGAAGACGCCCGCGTCGACCGCCTGGCCGACGGCGCCCTCGCCCCGGCCGACCGGGATGACGAGCACGACGAGGAGATAGGGCAGGAGGGAGACGGCGGGGGCGAGCTGGAAGATACGGCGGTCGGCGTTGGCCGGGACCACGTCCTCCTTCTGCGCGAACTTCACCCCGTCGGCGACGAGCTGCGCCCAGCCGTGGAAGCCGCCCGCGTGCATGGGTCCGAGACGGCCCTGCATGTGGCCCATCACCTTGTGTTCTGCCTGCCCGACCACGAGCGGAACCACCATGAACACGGCGAAGACGATGACCAGCCGGAGGGCGACGTCGAGTACGTCGTTCACGCGTCTCCTTCGGGGCGGCGGTCGCGCTCGGGGCGGGGCTCGCCGACGGGGCGGGGCGGAGTCGAATCCTCCGGACCGGGGGCGTCGGGTCCGGGTTTCGGCGCGGGAGCCGGGTCCGGCACGGGAGCCGCATCCGGCACGGGAGCCGGGTCCGGCGCGGGAGCCGCATCCGGCGCGGATGCCGGGTCCGGCGCGGATGCCGGGTCCGGCGCGGGAGCCGCATCCGGCGCGGATGCCGTATCCGGCACGGGAGCCGTATCCGGCACGGGGGCCGGTTGCTCCACGGGGGCCGGTTGCTCCGTGGCCGGTTGCTCCGTGGGGGCCGGTCGCTCCGTGGGAGTCGGCTGCTTCGCCGGGGCGGGTGCGGCGTCGCTCTTCTCGCCCTCCCCCTCGGCCGCGCGCGGCGC
Source organism: Streptomyces corynorhini (assembly GCF_003346515.1). Taxonomy (GTDB): domain Bacteria; phylum Actinomycetota; class Actinomycetes; order Streptomycetales; family Streptomycetaceae; genus Streptomyces; species Streptomyces corynorhini. The sequence goes on along the minus strand of NZ_QQNA01000020.1, from coordinate 4,615 downwards.
CCGCCAGGGCGCGTCCGCCGCCTGCCGCTGCTGGCTCGCCGAGCCCTCCGAGGCGCTGCGCGCCCGGCGGACCGGACGGTCCCCACCTGCGGCGGCACCGGCCGCGGCGCCACCCGCACCCGCGGCGCCCCCGGCACGGGCCCCGGCGCGCGCGCCACGCGCGGGGCGGGCCGGGGCAGGGGGCAACTGCCCCTTGAGCGGACCCCATTCGTTCGGGTCGGGCACGCCGGGCGGCAGCATCTGACGCCGCTTCGGCCCGCCGTGACCTGCGCCCGCCGCGGGCTCGCCCGGCTCCTTCGCGCCGGGCCACGCCTTGGCGACGCGGGCCGCGAGGACGAAGTCCTTGCGCAGCGGGTGGCCCTCGAACTCCTCGGGAAGCAGCAGGTGGACCAGGTTCGGGTGGCCGGTGAAGGTGATGCCGAACATCTCGTACGTCTCGCGCTCGTGCCAGTCGGCGCCCGCGTACACGCCGAGGGCGGTCGGCAGGACGGCCGCCTCGTGCGGCACGGTCGTACGGACCAGCAGCCGCCGTACCGCACCGGGCTCCAGCGCGGCGACGTGGGCGCAGACGCGGAAGCCGGTGCCCGGTTCGTCGACGGCGCTCAGCCAGTCGAAGTAGCCGCAGCCCAGCGCGGAGCGGGCGGTCTCCAGGGCGGTGAGCCAGGAGTCGGCGGGCACGTCGACCGTCAGCAGGTCGTAGGCCAGTTCGGCCGTGGCGCCCTCGCCGAAGATCTCGGCTGCGGCGTCCGGGAGCCGGTCGTAGGCGCTCACCGGGCGCTCCCCTCCCCCGGCGCCGGGGGCGGCGCGATCAGGCCGCTGCTCAGCGCCGCGGCCGAGGGGCGGCCGGTGGAGGCGTAGCGCTCGGCGAGCGATTCGCGCGCGATCTTCTCCTGGAGTTTCAGGATGCCCTGGAGCAGCGCCTCGGGGCGCGGCGGGCAGCCGGGTACGTAGACGTCGACGGGGATGATCTGGTCGACGCCCTTCGTCACGGAGTAGGAGTCCCAGTACGGGCCGCCGCAGTTGGAGCAGGCGCCGAAGGAGATCACGTACTTCGGCTCGGGCATCTGCTCGTAGAGCCGCTTCACGGCGGGCGCCATCTTGTCGGTGACGGTGCCGGAGACGACCATCAGGTCGGCCTGGCGCGGTCCGGGCGCGAAGGGGATGACGCCGAGCCTGATGAAGTCGTGCCGGGCCATGGAGGCGGCGATGAACTCGATGGCGCAGCAGGCGAGCCCGAAGTTGAAGACCCAGAGGCTGTAGCGGCGGCCCCAGTTGAGGACCACCTTCATGGGTTCGGGGGCCAGCCGGGAGAGCACGCCGAGTTTCGGCTCGGGCAGCGACACGGGTGCGGGCCGGGCGGCGGGCGCGGGCCGGGCGGCGGGCGCGGCGGGCACGGCCGGGGACGCGGGCGCGGCCACGGGGACGGGAGTGGCGGCGGAGCCTGGGGTCACGTCCATTCCAGGACGCCCTTCTTCCATGCGTAGAGCAGTCCCACGGCCAGGAAGCCGAGGAAGATGAACATCTCGACGAGCGTCGTCGCGCCGTATCCCGGGGCCGCGAAGACGGTCGCCCACGGGAACAGGAAGATCGAGTCGACCGCGAAGATCACGTAGAGGAACGCGTAGACGTAGTAGCGGACCTGTGTGTGGGCCCAGCCCTCGCCGACGGGGTCGACACCGCATTCGTACGTGAGCAGTTTCTCCGGCGTCGGCACCACCGGCCGCAGCAGTCGTCCCGCTCCGAAGGCCACGGCGACGAACAGCGCCCCGACGACCGCGAGCAGTCCGACCACCGCATAGCTCTGGAAGTAGTCCGACGCGAGAACGGTCGGTTGCGACACGTCCGCCCCTCGCTCCCTGACCTCGTTGCGACTTCATCGGCTTCTTCGACGATCTGTACGCACCGGAGTCTAGGCCCTGTTAAAGAAGTGGTAAGCAGTCGCGTCCGAGATAAGGGGCGACCGGGGGTACGCGGTGGGGTTATCCCTAGGTCATCGCACCGAGCCACCCCATGGCGCACGCCGGGCCAGGCGGGCAGGCTTGGCACCTATGAGCGTGAGCAAGCCCGTGAACAGCACTCCTTCCGACGAGGACCGGCCGCCGCCGGTGCGCTTCGGCTACGACCGGCACACCTGGAAGGAGGTCGCGTACCTCCTGACGAACCTTCCGGCCACGCTGGTCGGTTTCGTCTACGCGGTCGTCACGCTCTCGACCGGGGTGGGGCTGTCGGTCACGGTGATCGGTCTGCCGTGGCTCGTCTGCGGCCTGGCCGGCGCGCGGTGGCTCGGCCGCTGGGAGCGCGCGCGGGCGCGGGCGCTGCTGGGGGTACGGATCGACGAGCCGAGCCCGCTGTTCGGGAGGCGGCGGGACGGCGGCCGTGCGACGGGCCGGGGGCGGACGCGGGCCGCGCGTACGGAGGGGCTGCTGAGCCGGGTGTGGACGGGGCTGAAGGACCCGGTGGCCTGGCGGACGCTGCTGTACTCGTTCATCCGGCTGCCCTGGGGCGTGCTGACGTTCTCGGTGACCCTGGTGGGGCTGATCGTCCTGTGGCCGGTGCTGCCCTATCTGGCGCGCGCCCTCTCCCATGTCGACCGGACGATGGTGCGCGGGCTGCTGTCTCCCTCGGACGAGTTGGAGCGGCGCGTCGCCGAGCTGGAGTCGGACCGGGGCGTGGTGGTGGACACGGCCGCCGCCGACCTGCGCCGTATCGAACGCGATCTGCACGACGGCGCCCAGGCCCGGCTGGTCGCCCTCGCCATGGGACTGGGGCTGGCGAAGGAGAAGCTGCTGGAGGACCCGGAGACGGCGGCGGCGATGGTGGACGAGGCGCACGGCGAGGTGAAGCTCGCCCTCCAGGAGCTGCGCGACCTCGCACGCGGCATCCACCCGGCCGTCCTCACCGACCGGGGCCTGGACGCGGCGCTCTCCTCGATCGCCTCGCGCTGCACCGTGCCGGTGCGGGTGACGGTGGACCTGGGCGAGCGGCCGGCCGAGGCGATCGAGGGCATCGCGTACTTCACCGTCTCCGAGCTGCTCCAGAACGTCAGCAAGCACAGCGGGGCGCGGAACGCGGCCGTCGACGTGTGGCGCACGGACGACCGGCTGCTGATCCAGGTCCAGGACGACGGGCGCGGCGGCGCGCGGCTGGACGGCGGTACGGGGATGTCCGGGCTGGCCGAGCGGCTGGGCGCGGTCGACGGTCTGTTCGTCCTGGACTCCCCGGCCGGTGGGCCGACGGTCGTCACGGCGGAGCTGCCCTGGCGCGAGCGCGGCCGGGCCTGACCCGGCGGGCCCCAGGGGGGTGGGGAAAACCCCAGGGCGAAGAGGGAGACCGGCCTCATGGTGGGAGTGCGCGACGCCCCGGCAGCATGGACGGCAGGAGACGGCAGCAGACGGCAAGCAGGCGCTTCAGGCGGCGGCAGGCGGTCCGCCCCGGCAGCGGCCAGGCAGCGGCCAGGCAGCGGCTCCTGATCACCCGCCCGACCCGGCTCAGCCGCTCCCCGCTCACCACCACCTGCTCACCCCGCTCACCCCGCTTCCAGAACGGACGACACCGATGGCCACGGATTACGCGTCGCAGCCGCGCCCCCGCCTCCTCCCGCAGGTCCTGCGGGCGCCGGTCGAGGGGCGTGCCTGGCGCGAGTTGGGCTATGTGCTGCTCAGCCTGCCCATCAGCACGGTGCTGTTCGCGTACGCGATCACGATGATCTCGCTGAGCGCCGGGCTGCTGGTCACCTTCCTCGGCGTACCGGTCCTGGCGCTCGGGCTGGTCGGCTGCCGGGGGTTCGGCGCGCTGGAGCGGGCCAGGGCCCGGGAGCTGCTGCGGGTCGAGGTGGCGCACCCGGAGCCGGTCCGCGTCAAGAAGAGCGGGCTGCTGCCGTGGATCGGCGCGGTCCTCAGGAGCGGGGCGTCCTGGCGCCAGCTGACGTACGCGGTGCTGCACTTCCCGTGGGCGGTGTTCGCGTTCTCGGTCGCGGTGACGTTCTGGGCCGTCGGCTGGGCGCTGTTCCTCTATCCCCTGTGGCAGTGGGTGTTCCCCGCGGAATCCGGCCCCTCGGGGATCGCGCTGTTCTCCGACGGAAGGGGCAATCAGGTCTATCTCGACACCCCGTTCGACATCGCCGCCACCAGCGCCGTGGGGCTGGTGTTCGTCCTCGCCTCCCCCTGGCTGGTCCGCGGTCTGACCACGGTGGACCGGATCATGGTCATCGGGCTGCTCGGTCCTTCGCTGCTGGCGGGCCGGGTCTCGGAGCTGGAGTCGGACCGGGGCGTGGTGGTGGACACGGCCGCCGCCGACCTGCGCCGTATCGAACGCGATCTGCACGACGGCGCCCAGGCCCGGCTGGTCGCCCTCGCCATGGATCTGGGGCTCGCGAAGGAGAAGCTGCTGGAGGACCCGGACGCGGCGGCCCGCATGGTGGACGAGGCGCACGGCGAGGTGAAGGTGGCGCTCCAGGAGCTGCGCGACCTCGCACGCGGCATCCATCCCGCCGTCCTCACCGACCGGGGCCTGGACGCGGCGCTCTCCTCGATCGCCTCGCGCTGCACCGTGCCGGTGCGGGTGGAGGTCGAGCTGTCGGCCAGGCCGGTGGCCGCGATCGAGGGCATCGCGTACT
>NZ_QQNA01000002.1:14704-109899 GCF_003346515.1 Streptomyces corynorhini | reverse complement strand
CGGGTGTCCGATCCGGGGGGGCGGGGAGGGGGAGGGGGAGCCCCCCCGGATCGGACACCCGGGCGACGCCTTACCTGGCAAGTCGGACATATAGCGTTATCTTGCTGCGGTACCCGCTCCGCCGCCGAGCGGTCTCACCTCCCCGCGAGAGATAGCGATGCTCCAGGCCATCGGATTGACCAGCGCTCCCCGCCGCGACCTCACACCGGCCGTGGACGATCTGACCTTCGAGGCCCCGCCGGGCTGTGTCACCGCGCTGCTCGGCGCCCCGGGGGCCGGGAAGACCACCGCGCTGCGGCTGATGCTCGAACTCGAACCGGGGCGTGGGGTCACCTGCTTCCGCGGCCGTCCGCTCCACCGCATCGCCCACCCCGCCCGCGAGATCGGGGTGCTCCTCGGCGATGTGCCGGGGCACCCCGCACGTACCGTCCGGGGCCAGCTCCGGATGCTCTGCGCCGCTGCGGGCGTCCCCGTCTCCCGCGCCGACGAACTCATCGAGGTCGTCGGCCTCGGCGCGCTGCGCGACGAGCGCCTCGGCTCCCTCTCGCTCGGCATGGACCGCAGGCTGGGGCTCGCCTCCGCCCTGCTGGGCGACCCGCACACCCTGCTGCTCGACGCCCCCTCGGCCGGTCTCTCCCCCCGGGAGAACAGCTGGCTGTACGGGCTGCTGCGCGCCCACGCCGGGCACGGCGGCACTGTTCTCTACACCACCGCCGACGCCAAGGAGGCGGCCAGGACGGCGGACCGCGTCGTCACCATCGACCGCGGCCGCCTCGTCGCCGACCAGCACGTGTCCGCCTTCGCCCGTACCCGGCTGCGCCCCCGCGTCGCCGTCAGGACCCCGCACGCGGCCCGTCTCGCGGACGCGCTGAACCGCGAGGCGCGCGCGAGCCGCCGCTCCGTCGAGGTGGTCGCCAGGGAGGACGCGGGCAGTCTGCTGACCGTGTACGGCAGCAGCTGCCCCGAGATCGGTGAGACCGCCTTCCGGCACGGCGTACTGGTGCACCGGCTCGCCGACGAGGTCGGCGACGCGGGCCCCGCCGCGCCCGTGCCCGCCGCCTCTGCCCCCGCCGCGGCCGTGCCCGCCGCCGCGACCGCCCCCGGTGCGGAGGCCGTCCACGCTCCTGTCGCTCCCGCTCGGGGCGGCGCCCGTGGCGCCGTAGCTCCCTCGGCGACGCGCGGGCCGGACGCCGCTGCCGCCACCCCTGTCACCGCCACCCCTGCCGCTGACGCCGCTTCCGGCGCGGACGTCGTCCGGGTGCCCGGCCCCGCGCACGCCCCCGAGGCTGCCGCCGCGCGCGGGCCGCGCGGCGGCTCCGCGCCGCTGCCGCCGCCCCTGCCGTCACGGCCGGTCCGCAGCCCGCTCCGGCCGGTGCGCTACGAGCTGCGCCGCATGTTCGGGGTGCGGAGCGCGCCGCTGATCGTCGCCGCCGTCCTCGTCGCCTCCGTGGCCCTCGCCGTCCCCCTCGCCCGTACCGGCACCACCCCGCTGCCCGCGCTGCTGGCGGCCTGGCCCGCGGTCCTGCCGCTGCCTCCGGCGGCGCTCGGGGCGGGACTGCTCGGCGCGCTCTCCTTCGGCGACGAGTACCGCTATCCCGCGCTCGCCGGGGCGCGGGGCACCGTCCCGCGCCGCCTCGGGCTGCTCCTCGCCAAACTGGCCGTCACGGGCGGCGTCGCCCTGCTCCTCGCCGCCCTCTCGGCCCTGGCCGACGCCGGGGCCCTGCGCCTGGTGTACGGGGCCGCCGCCGCGCCCGTGCCGGACAACTGGGCAGCGCCGGCCCTCGGTTGGGCCGGGCTGGCCGTCGGCTGCGCCTGGGCCGGGCTGCTGGGCGCCGGGGTCTTCCGGATCACGATCGCCGGCATGGCCGCCGTCGTCGCCGTACCGACCCTGGTCGGCCCCCTCGTACAGAAGGCCCTCGCCGGACCGTCCGTGCGTTCGGTGGTCGGACTTCCGGACCGGCTGCGGGAGCTGGCCTGGCTGCAGTGGCCCCGGCAGGCGGACCACTGGCTGATGGCCATGATCCGGCTGGCCGCCCAGCCGGTGGCCGCGGCGCTCACGTTGTCGCTGTCGGTCCTGCTCTGCGCGTATCTGCTCACCGGCCTTCGCCGGAGGGCCCGTTGGTGACCACGGAACGACCGGACCGTGCCGCAGTGTCCGCAACTCCCCCGACAGCGCCCGCTTCTTTCCGATAAGGCGTCAATCGAAGGGCGGACGCCGATCACCCTTTCGTGTGCTTTTCACCAAAGACCTCAAGGGTGGTGGAATCAACGCCGACAAAGGATGCGTGAGTACCCTTGCGCACACCATGATGACCGCCGCCCGCTCCGTCGAGTCCGGCCTCGCCGAACCGGGTGGACTCGACCGTTACCCCTACGCGGAGGCGCCCGGCGCCGATCGCGTGACCGCCCCCGTCTGGGACGGCGCCGATACCGATCTGGGCCGCGTGGGCCGGCGCTCGGCCGGCAGCCGTGGCCGCGGGCTGCACGGCCAACTCGTCCAGCAGCTCGGACAGATGATCGTCTCCGGCGACCTGGGCGCCGACCGTCCGCTCGTTCCCGAGGAGATCGGCCAGCGCTTCGAGGTCTCCCGCACGGTGGTGCGGGAGTCGCTGCGCGTTCTCGAGGCCAAGGGGCTCGTGAGCGCCAGGCCCAATGTCGGCACCCGCGTCCGCCCGGTGAGCGACTGGAATCTGCTGGACCCCGACATCATCGAATGGCGTGCGTTCGGGCCGCAGCGCGACGACCAGCGCCGTGAGCTGAGCGAGCTGCGCTGGACGATCGAGCCCCTCGCCGCGCGGCTGGCCTCCGGCCACGGCCGGACGGATGTCCAGCAGCGCCTTTCCGAGATGGTGGGGATCATGGGCCACGCGCTCGCGCAGGGCGACTCGATCACCTTCGCGCGCGCCGACGCCGAATATCACTCCCTGCTGATCCAGCTCGCGGGCAACCGGATGCTCGAACACCTTTCGGGGATCGTCTCGGCCGCCCTCCAGGTCTCGGGCGGTCCGATCAGCGGATGCGACCGTCCGACCGAGACCTCGCTCGGTCACCACGCGCGGATCGTCGACGCGCTGGGTTCCGGCGACGGAGCCGCCGCGGAGTCGGCCATGCGTCAGTTGCTCATGGTCCAGCCGGAGGTGGAGCGCGTCGTTCCGGCGCCGCGCGAGCACTGAGAGCACATGATCCCGGGCCGGGGCGTACGGGGAAGTACGCGTCGTGTGTCGCCGGGCCCCGGGGTCCGGCGACGCGAGGGTGATGCCTTAAATCCCGCTTCTGGCCACTTGTCGCGATTGGGGTGTGACTCGGGCCACGTGGATTGGGCGTAACACTCCTGGAGACAGTGCGATGACCTAAGAGGTGACTGCCGAGGAAGGAATACGAACGCCACGCCGTGGCGCTGTATTCAGCTCCGAGGCGCAAGCCCGCGCCGTCGGCACATCCCCAGCCGACGGTCGTCGGCTCCGGCCCGATCATGGGCGGGGCCGGAAGCCGTTTCCATCGTTCCGAGAGGTTGTTCGTGTCGGCCAGCACATCCCGTACCCTCCCGCCGGAGATCGCCGAGTCCGAGTCTGTGATGGCGCTCATCGAGCGGGGAAAGGCTGATGGGCAGATCGCCGGCGATGACGTGCGTCGCGCCTTCGAGGCCGACCAGATTCCGCCAACCCAGTGGAAGAACGTTCTGCGCAGCCTCAACCAGATCCTCGAGGAAGAGGGTGTGACGCTGATGGTCAGTGCCGCGGAGTCGCCGAAGCGCACCCGCAAGAGCGTCGCAGCGAAGAGCCCGGTCAAGCGCACCGCCACCAAGACCGTCGCGGCCAAGACGACCACGACGACCAGGACCGTCGCGGCCGCCACCGCCGCCCCGGCGGCGCAGAGCGCGGACGCGGGGGCCGACGAGTCCCTCGCTCCGGCCAAGAAGGCCGCCGCGAAGAAGACCGTCGCCAAGAAGGCCGCGGTCAAGAAGACCACGGCCAAGAAGGCGACCACCAAGAAGGCCGCGGGCAAGAAGGACGCGGACGAGGCCGACGGCGAGGAGCCGACCGAGGAGATCCAGGCCGGCAAGGGCGAGGAGGAGGAGACCGAGGGCGAGAACAAGGGCTTCGTCCTCTCCGACGACGACGAGGACGACGCGCCCGCGCAGCAGGTCGCCGTCGCCGGTGCCACCGCCGACCCGGTCAAGGACTACCTCAAGCAGATCGGCAAGGTCCCGCTCCTCAACGCCGAGCAGGAGGTCGAGCTGGCCAAGCGCATCGAGGCCGGTCTCTTCGCCGAGGACAAGCTCGCCAACTCCGACAAGCTGGCCCCCAAGCTCAAACGCGAGCTGGAGATCATCGCCGAGGACGGCCGCCGCGCCAAGAACCACCTGCTGGAGGCCAACCTCCGGCTCGTGGTCTCGCTGGCCAAGCGCTACACCGGCCGCGGCATGCTCTTCCTGGACCTGATCCAGGAGGGCAACCTCGGTCTGATCCGCGCCGTCGAGAAGTTCGACTACACCAAGGGCTACAAGTTCTCCACGTACGCCACCTGGTGGATCCGTCAGGCGATCACCCGCGCCATGGCCGACCAGGCCCGCACCATCCGTATCCCGGTGCACATGGTCGAGGTCATCAACAAGCTCGCGCGCGTGCAGCGTCAGATGCTCCAGGACCTGGGCCGCGAGCCCACCCCGGAGGAGCTGGCCAAGGAACTCGACATGACCCCCGAGAAGGTCATCGAGGTCCAGAAGTACGGACGCGAGCCGATCTCGCTGCACACGCCGCTGGGCGAGGACGGCGACAGCGAGTTCGGAGACCTCATCGAGGACTCCGAGGCGGTCGTGCCCGCCGACGCGGTGAGCTTCACGCTCCTCCAGGAGCAGCTGCACTCGGTGCTCGACACCCTCTCCGAGCGGGAGGCGGGCGTGGTCTCCATGCGCTTCGGTCTCACCGACGGCCAGCCCAAGACGCTGGACGAGATCGGCAAGGTCTACGGCGTGACGCGTGAGCGCATCCGCCAGATCGAGTCCAAGACGATGTCGAAGCTGCGCCACCCGTCGCGCTCGCAGGTCCTGCGCGACTACCTCGACTAGGGTCTTTCGTTTGGATCAGGCCGGATGAGGGAGCGGGGTCTGGTGCCGTGGATCGCGAGGCGGAGGAGGGAGCCCACGCGGAGCGGATGGGGTCTCCCCTGGTCGAGCGAAGCCGAGACCTTGGGGATGACTGACGACAACGCGGCGAGGCGCGGTGCCAGGGCTCGCGAGCTCGGCATGATCCAAACGAGAGGCCCTAGAGGTCGAGCCGCTCGCCGACGCGCGCCCCTGCTGCCGGTTTCGCCGGTACGGAGGGGCGCGCGGACGTGTGTACGAAGACCCGGAACGCCACCAGGCTCCGGGTCTTCGCGTCTGTGCGCCGGTGTGCGGGAACGAGCCGGTTGAATGACTCTGGGTAGGCCTTTGTTCACCGGAGAGTCAGGATCCTGTATGCGTCGTTCCCTTGCCCGAGTGCTGTCCGGCGGGCTGGCGGTGATCGCGGCCGGCGCCGTGCTGCCGCTCGCGGCGGCCGGCCCCGCTTCCGCCGACCGGGTGATCATCGGCGGCCGGCCCGTGAAGTCGGCCGACAGCCCGTGGGTCGTCGCGCTGTCGAGCCGCGACCGGTTCGGCACGTCCCGGGCCGGCCAGTTCTGCGGGGGCGTGGTGGTGGCGCCGACGAAAGTGCTGACCGCGGCCCACTGCATGGGCGAGGACGCCCTCGGAGCACCCGCGGGCGAGGTGCGGGACCTGCGGGTCATCGCGGGCCGTGAGCGGCTGCGTGGCGGCGACGGGCGCGAGGTCCTCGTACGGTCCGTACAGGTGGACCCCGGCTACCGGCCGGGCGGTGACGGTCCGGATCTGGCCGTACTCACTCTGGCGAAGTCGCTCCCCGGGGGGTACGTGATCCAGCCGGCGGAGCCCGGCGATCCCGCCGCCGCGCCGGGCTCGGCCGCGGCGGTCTACGGCTGGGGCGACACCTCGGGCGACGGCCGGTACGCCACGGCGCTGCGCTCCGCGCCCGTGACGGTCCTGCCGGACGAGGAGTGCGCCCGTGCGTACCCGGGGGGCTCGGGGGACCGCTACGAGGCCGCCACGATGCTCTGCGCGGGCGACCCGGCGGGCGGCCACGACGCCTGCCAGGGCGACAGCGGCGGGCCGCTGGTGGCCCAGGGGCGGCTCATCGGGCTGGTGTCCTGGGGGAGCGGCTGCGGACGCGGCGACAGCCCCGGTGTCTACACGCGGGTGACCACGGGGCTGCGCCTCGTCGCCGAGGCGTCCGGGACGCGCGTCCGGGGCTGAGCCACGAGGGCGCCGGCGCCTGGCGACGGGCCGGGCGCGCGCCCTGTGGGTACGTACGAGAACGGGCGGCCACCCCGCGGTGCGGGGTTGGTCGCCCGTCGGCCGGTCGCGAGGGCCGGCCCTTGGCTCGTCGTGGATGCGAGGTGCCTAGTGTTCCTCTTCACCACCGCCGGCCGGTACGGCCGTCAGTCGGTCGGTCTCATCCTGTATTTCCGCGGCGATCTTCTTGAGTTCCGGCTCGAACTTGCGACCGTGGTGGGCGCAGAAGAGCAGTTCACCACCGCTGGACAGGAGGACGCGCAGATATGCCTGGGCGCCGCACCGGTCGCAGCGGTCAGCCGCGGTCAGCGGGCTCGCGGGGGTCAGAACAGTAGTCACGTCGCCTCTTCTCTAGCTCGACGAGCTGTCGTACCAGGGTCAACATCCAACCAGGCCGAAAACGTTCCCGCTCGCGGCTTTTCCTCGAAACTTTTCTTCCGTGGCGGCCGGGTGCCGACGGTTGGCGGCGAATGAGCCGTATTGCTTCGCTGGGCTTCGCTCTACGGGGTTCGCGTTTCTTGACGTCGCTTGCGTTGCTTGTCGGGGGTGCCCTCGTCCGGCTGGCTTGCCGGTTGTTGATGAGGACGTGCCCGGAGCCTAAATGGTTCATGCCTGGAAGGGAACGTGATGTGTGCTTCACTCCATCGAAGGATCGAACACCTATGCGACCTTGGACTAGCATGGGAAGAGGGCGAGGGTGGCGTGACAACGGCTCTACCAGGCATCTGTACCCTCTGACCGGTGACAGACGCCGGGCCTTTACCCCACGGGGCCACATCTCAAATTCAGCGAGGAGCGAACCGCGTGACCGCCGATACGTCCGTGCCGTCCACAGCGCTGCTGACAGCAGACCGTGACGGCTCCAACTACACCGCGCGGCACCTGCTCGTCCTTGAGGGACTCGAAGCGGTCCGCAAGCGCCCCGGAATGTACATCGGCTCGACCGACAGCCGCGGTCTGATGCACTGCCTCTGGGAGATCATCGACAACTCCGTCGACGAGGCCCTGGGCGGCTACTGCGACCACATCGACGTCACTCTCCACGAGGACGGCTCGGTCGAGGTCAAGGACAACGGCCGGGGCATCCCCGTCGACGTCGAGCCCAAGACCGGTCTCTCGGGTGTCGAGGTCGTGATGACCAAGCTGCACGCCGGCGGGAAGTTCGGCGGCGGCTCGTACGCCGCCTCGGGCGGTCTGCACGGGGTGGGCGCCTCCGTCGTGAACGCGCTCTCCGCCCGGCTGGACGTCGAGGTGGACCGCAACAGCTCCACCCACGCGATCAGCTTCCGGCGCGGGGTCCCCGGCATGTTCACCGAGCAGGGCCCCGACAGCCCCTTCGACCCGGCGAACGGACTGCGCAAGGCCAAGCGGGTGCCCAAGACCCGCACCGGCACCCGCGTGCGCTACTGGGCCGACCGGCAGATCTTCCTCAAGGACGCCAGGCTCTCCCTGGAGACGCTCCACCAGCGCGCCCGCCAGACCGCCTTCCTGGTCCCCGGACTGACCATCGTCGTCCGGGACGAACGCGCCGCCGGGGAGAACGAGGGCGGCCCGGTCGAGGAGACCTTCCGGTTCGACGGCGGCATCAGCGAGTTCTGCGAGTACCTGGCGCAGGACAAGGCGGTCTGCGACGTGGTGCGCCTCACCGGGCAGGGCATCTTCAAGGAGACCGTGCCGGTCCTCGACGACCGGGGCCACATGACCCCGACCGAGGTCACCCGCGAACTGGGCGTCGATGTCGCCCTGCGCTGGGGCACCGGATACGACACGACGGTCAGGTCGTTCGTCAACATCATCGCCACCCCCAAGGGCGGCACGCACGTGAGCGGATTCGAACGGTCGCTGACCAAGACGGTCAACGAGGTACTGCGCTCGGCCAAGATGCTGCGCGTCGCCGAGGACGACGTCGTCAAGGACGACGCCCTGGAGGGCCTCACCGCCGTGGTCACGGTGCGCCTCGCCGAGCCGCAGTTCGAGGGCCAGACCAAGGAGGTCCTCGGTACCTCGGCGGCCAACCGGATCGTCGCCAATGTCGTCGCCAAGGAGCTGAAGGGGTTCCTGACGTCGACGAAGCGCGACGCCAAGGCGCAGGCCCGCGCCGTGCTGGAGAAGGCCGTCGCCGCCGCCCGCACCCGGATCGCGGCCCGCCAGCACAAGGACGCGCAGCGCAGGAAGACGGCGCTGGAGTCCTCCTCGCTCCCCGCCAAGCTGGCCGACTGCCGCAGCGACGACGTGGAGCGCAGCGAGCTGTTCATCGTGGAGGGGGACTCGGCGCTCGGTACGGCCAAGCTCGCCCGCAACAGCGAGTTCCAGGCGCTCCTGCCGATCCGGGGCAAGATCCTCAACGTGCAGAAGGCCTCTGTCTCCGACATGCTCAAGAACGCCGAGTGCGGCGCGATCATCCAGGTCATAGGGGCGGGCTCGGGCCGCACGTTCGACATCGACGCGGCCCGCTACGGCAAGATCGTGCTCCTGGTCGACGCCGACGTCGACGGCGCCCACATCCGGATCCTGCTGCTCACGCTCTTCCAGCGCTACATGCGGCCGATGGTGGAAGCGGGCCGGGTCTTCGCCGCGGTGCCGCCGCTGCACCGCATCGAGCTGGTGCAGCCCAAGAAGGGCCAGGACAAGTACGTGTACACGTACTCGGACAACGAGCTGCGCCGCACGCTGCTGGAGTACCAGCGCAAGAACATCCGCTTCAAGGACTCCATCCAGCGTTACAAGGGCCTCGGTGAGATGGACGCCGACCAGCTCGCGGAGACCACGATGGACCCGCGGTACCGCACCCTGCGCCGCATCAACATCGGTGACCTGGAATCGTCCGAGCAGGTCTTCGATCTGCTGATGGGCAACGAGGTGGCGCCGCGCAAGGAGTTCATCACCAGCTCGGCGGCGACGCTCGACCGCTCCCGCATCGACGCCTGAGATGCCGACGGATGCCCGGCTACCCGGGCATCCGTCGGCATCTGTAGGAAGCGGCCTCCACCCACGGGTGGAGGCCGCTGTCCCTCCCGGGTTCCACCCACGCTCCGATGCCCTGGCCTGGCCGTTTCCGTAACGTCGAAGTCGTTGTACTTCCCGTTTCCGGAGGCTCCCATGTCACTCGTCAACCTGCTGGTGATCGTCGCTGTCGTCGCCCTCGTCGTGGCCCGGCAGATCAAGCCCCAGCGGATCAGGACCGGCGGGCGCAAGTGGCTGGTGGCGCCCGTCGTCCTGGCGGCCATGGCCCTGCGCGAACCCCGGCTCCTCGACCCGCACCACACGGCGGTGGCGGCGCTGCTGATCGGCGTCGAACTGGCGGTCGGGGTCCTCATCGGCGTGGGCTGGGCGCGCACCAGCCGCGTCTGGACCGGGCAGGACGGCGCGGTGTGGTCCAAGGGCACCAGGGCGACCGCTGCCGTCTGGGGCGTCGGCATCGCGGTCCGGCTCGGGCTGATGGGCGTCGGCGTGATGCTGGGCGTCCACCAGGGCAGCGGGGCGCTGCTGCTCGCGCTCGCCGCCACCCTGCTGGTCCGCGGCGGTCTGCTGGCGCGGCGGGCCCAGGCCCTGCGGCCTTCGGGCGGGCCCGCTCCGTCGTACGGTGATCACGTAGCCACCGCGCCGTGGAAGGACCGTGTGTGACGCCCCAGCCCTGGACCAACTGGCCCTCGCGCGAGGCACTCTCCCGTGAGGGCCTGACCGATGCCAGAAGGCGGCTGTCCGCGGCCGTACGGCTGCTGGTCTGCGGCGCGCTGCTCTGGTCCACCTTCAGCCAGCGGCATGTCTCCGGCTGGAGCGCGGTCGCGGCGGTGGCCGGGGTCTTCGCGGTCGGATTCTGCGCCTGGGGTTTCTACCGCACCACCCTGAGCCACCGGCTGTGGCCCTCGGTGGCGCTGCTGCTCCTGCTGCTGGGCGCGGCCTTCGCGGCGGACCAGACGGGGTTCGGGGTCGCCGCCGTCGTGCTGTGGTGCGGCTGCGCCGTCACCTGCATCGAGCGGCTGCCGCTGATCATCGCGTTGCCCACCGCGCTCGCCGCGTTCACCGGGTACACGATCCTGACCGGCGAGGAGCTGCTCTCCACGCTGATCACCACGGTCGGGCTCTTCCTCGGCGGCTACGTCCTGCGGCTGGACGCCGAGGCGCGCGGCAACGCCCACCGGCTGCTGGCGCAGGAGCGCGCCGCCCGCGCGGCGGAGGCGGAGACGGCCGCGCTCGCCGAACGGGCCAGGATCGCCCGTGACATCCACGACGTGCTGGCGCACAGCCTCTCCGCGCAGCTCGTCCATCTGGAGGCGGCGCGGTTGCGGATCGAGCAGGAGCCGCGCGGACCGTTCCGCGACCAGATCCTGGAGCGCGTCGTCGCCGCCCGCTCCATGGCGCGCGAAGGGCTCGCCGAGACCCGGCAGGCGCTGTCGGCGCTGCGTGGCGAGATGGCTCCGCTGGGCGACTACCTCCGGGAGCTGGCCGCGACGGACGGCGCCGAAGTCGGCGTCGAGGGGACCCCGAGGCCGCTGCCGGCCGAGGTCTCCCAGACGGTGCGCAGGGTCGCGCAGGAGGCGCTCACCAACGTACGCAAACACGCCCCCGGCGCGCGCGTTTCGATCCTGCTGCGCTACGGAGCCGACGACGTGGTCCTGGTCGTACGGGACTCCGGGGGCCGGGGCCGGGTCCCGGCCGGGCTGCCGATGTCCGGTTCCGGGTACGGTCTGCTCGGGATGAGGGAGCGCGCCGAGCTGCTCGGCGGCGCGCTGGAGGCCGGCGGTGTCCCTGACGAGGAGGGTTTCAGCGTGCGTCTGCGAGTGCCCGCATGACGGCCAGAGTGATCGTGGCGGACGACCAGTCCGTGGTGCGCGAGGGCATCGTGATGCTGCTCGGGCTGCTGCCGGGCATCGAGGTGGTCGGCGCGGCGAGGGACGGCGAGGAGGCAGTCGCCCTGGTCGCGCGGCTCGACCCCGATGTCGTGCTGATGGATCTGCGGATGCCGCGCTGCGACGGCGTGGAGGCCACCCGCCGGATCCGCCGCGACCACCCCGGTACGCAGGTCGTGGTGCTCACGACGTACGCCGACGACGACTCGCTGTTCGCCGCGCTCCAGGCGGGGGCGCGCGGCTATCTCACCAAGGACGCCCAGGGCGAGGAGATCGTCCGGGCCGTCGAGGACGTCCTGGCGGGGCAGGCCGGTCTCGCCCCCTCCGTGCAGCGCAGGCTGCTGGAGCGGGTCACGGCTCCGCCGCCCGCCCCGCCGCCCGCCCCGGCCGCGGCGCGGCTGCCCGACGGGCTCACGGCTCGGGAGGCCGAGGTGCTCTCCCTGGTCGCCGAGGGGCTCTCCAACAAGGAGATCGCCCAGCGGCTGCACATCGGCGCGGCGACCGTGAAGACCCACATCAACAACCTCTTCGCCAAGATCGGGGCACGCGACCGGGCCCAGGCGGTGCGGTACGCCTATCAGCGCGGTCTGATCCAGTCTCCCGGCACGGAGATCACCTGATGGGGTGAAATCGGGGGCGATTCCGAGCCAGGGCCGCCCCCGCTGCACCCATCCTTCTTGCCACGCGGCCGAAACGGTCCGCCGACAAGGAGAGTTGACCGGTGGAGAAGCAGGAAGGGCGGGCCGCCGAGGCGGTACGGCTCGACGACCCGTGGTACGACGCGCTGGCCTCGGAGTGGGGTGACCCGGGCGGTTCGGGCGGCACGGACGTGCCGGCGGCGCCGCCCGGCTCCGCTCCCCGGCCCGCCGGGGGCGCGGCGTACGACATCTACCGGGAGGTGCAGCGCGGCGCCGCCTTCCAGGAGGTGCGCCGCCGCTACCGGCGGTTCGTCGTCCCCGCCACGATCGCCTTCCTCGTCTGGTACCTGGCGTATGTCGTGGCGGCGACGACGGCGCCGGGGCTGATGGCCCGGCCGGTGGCGGGCGCGGTGAACGTGGCGATGGTGGCCGGTCTCGGCCAGTTCCTCTCGACCTTCCTGCTGACCTGGGCCTACGCGCGCCATGCCCGGCTGCACCGGGACCGCGAGGCGCTCGAACTGCGCTGGACCGTGTTCGACCGGCAACAGAGCCGGGAACGCGACCAGGAACGGGACCAGAAGCGCGATCAGGAGCAGAGCCAGGAGCGGGACCAGGAACGCGATCAGGAGCAGAGCCAGGAGCGGGACCAGGGACGCGATCAGGTGCAGAGCCAGGAGCGGAGCCGGGAACAGCCTCGTGAACGGCTCGACCAACGGCGGCCCGACGAGCGGGCCCGGCGCCCGGCCGAGGAGGCCGCCCGATGACCGGCGACCACCAGACCCTGGCACTGGTGCTGTTCAGCGCGTTCGTCGCGGTCACGCTGGGGATCACCACCTGGGTGAGCCGCGCCCGGCGGGGTTCCGCCGAGGAGTTCTACGCGGGCGGCCGGCTGTTCTCACCCATGGAGAACGGTTTCGCCATCGCGGGCGACTACATGTCCGCGGCCTCGTTCCTCGGCATCTCGGGCCTGATCGCCCTCTTCGGCTACGACGGGATGCTCTATTCGGTCGGCTTCCTCGTCGCCTGGCTGGTCGTTCTGCTCCTCGTCGCCGAACTCGTCCGCAACTGCGGCCGGTTCACCCTCGCCGACGTGGTCGCGGCCCGCATGCGCGAGCGGCCCGTACGGATCGCGGCCGGGATCTCCTCGGTCACCGTCTCGGTGCTCTATCTGGTGGCGCAGATGGTCGGTGCCGGGAGTCTGGTCGCGCTGCTGCTCGGCTCGACGAGCGCGGCGGCGCGCACCTGGACCGTGATCGGGGTCGGCGCCCTCATGGTCGTCTACGTCTCGCTGGGCGGGATGCGCGCCACCACCTGGATCCAGATCGTCAAGGCCGTGTTGCTGATGGCCGGGGCGATCACGCTGACCGTGCTCGTCCTGATCCGTTTCCACGGCAATGTCAACGCCCTGCTCGACACGGCCGTCGCGCACAGCGGCCACGGCGCGGAGTTCCTCGCCCCCGGACTGAAGTACGGCGGTGATCCGACCGCGCGCCTCGACTTCGTCAGCCTCGGACTCGCGCTGGTCCTCGGCACGGCGGGGCTGCCGCACATCCTGTCGCGCTTCTACACCGTGCCGACCGCCCGCGCGGCCCGTCGCTCGGTGGTCTGGTCGATCGGGCTCATCGGTGGCTTCTACCTGATGACGATCGTGCTCGGGTTCGGCGCGGCGGCGCTGGTGGGCTCCGACGCGGTACGGGCGTCCAACCCGGCCGGGAACACCGCCGTGCCGCTGCTCGCCCTCGACCTCGGCGGCGGGGCCGGCTCGACCGGCGGCACCGTGCTGTTCGCGGTGGTCGCGGCGGTCGCCTTCGCCACCATCCTCGCCGTCGTCGCGGGCATCACGCTCGCCTCCTCGGCCTCCGTCGCCCACGATCTGTACGCCTCGCTGCGGCGGAGGCGCGCCGCGCCGCGCGGCGAGGTCGCCGTGGCCCGGACGGCGGCGGTCGGAATCGGCGCGGTGGCCATCGGCCTCAGCCTGCTGGCGCAGGAGCTGAACGTGGCCTTCCTTGTCGCCCTCGCCTTCGCGGTCGCCGCCTCCGCCAATCTGCCCGTCCTGCTCTACTCGCTGTTCTGGCGCCGCTTCACCACGCGCGGCGCGGTCTGGTCGGTGTACGGGGGACTGTTCCCGGCGCTGCTCCTGGTGGCGCTCTCGCCGGTCGTCTCCGGAAGCCCCGAGGCGCTCTTCCCCGGGCTCGACTTCCATTTCTTCCCGCTCCAGAACCCGGGGCTGGTCTCGATCCCGCTGGGCTTCCTCGCGGGCTGGATCGGTACGGTCACCTCCCGTGAGGAACCCGACGCGGCGAAGCACGCGCAGACCGAGGTCAGGTCGCTGACCGGCGCGGGCGCGGTCTGAGCCGGTCCACCGGCGCCCGCGGCGGGTATGCCCCCCGGCCCCAGGCCACAGGAGGCCCCAGGCCCCAGGCTCTCCGGCCCCTCGGCTCTCCGGCCCCTCGGCCCCCCGGGCTCAGCCGTTCGCCGTCGGCCAGGTGTAGCGGTGCTCCGGGCGCCCCGTCCCGCCGTACCGGAGCGTCAGCCGTATCCGTCCGGCCCGCTCCAGCACCTTGAGGTAGCGCTGCGCGGTCTGCCGGCTCATTCCGGCCCGCTCCGCGATCTCCTGTGCCGACAGCGGCCCTTCGGCGCTCCGCAGCGTCCGGCGGATCACGGCCGCCGTGGTGGGGGAGTGCCCCTTGGGCAGCTCAGGGGCGGCCGAGGCGGACAGCGCGCCGAACATCCGGTCCACCTCCGCCTGTTCCGCCTCGCCGCCGCGCTCGACCGTGCGCCGCAGCGTCGCGTACGCCTCCAGCTTGGCCCGCAACCCGGCGAAGCCGAACGGTTTGACCAGGTACTGAAGGGCGCCCTGACGCATCGCGGACTGGACGGTGGCGACGTCGCGCGCCGCCGTCACCATGATCACGTCGGCCTCGTGGCCGAGCTGCCGCAACTCCCGCACCAGCGTGACGCCGTTGCGGTCGGGCAGGCCGTGGTCGAGGAGGATCAGATCGACCCGGTGGAGCGCGATCCGGTCGAGGGCCTCGGTGGCCGAGTGCGCCTGGGCCACCACACGGAACCCCGCCACCTTCGCCACATAGGCGGTGTTGACCCGCGCCACCCGGACGTCGTCGTCCACGATCAGTACCTCGATCACCGTGTCTCTCCCGCCGCGCTCCGCCCGTACGCCGGGAGAGAAGCCGGTGCGCCAGGGCCCGCGTCCGCTCGCGCACCGGGGTCCGTGTCCGTATCGATGCCCGTATCGATACCCGCGTCGAGGTCCGTCTCCACGCCCGTGCCCGTACCGGTGTCCTCGGCCGGTTCGGTCAGCGCCTCCGGAAGGACGACGGTGAACTCGGCGCCGCCCAGCGGGGAGACGCCGGCCCGCGCGCTGCCGCCCTGCCGCTCGGCGAGCCGGCGCACCAGCGCCAGCCCGAGACCGCGCCTGCCGTGGGCGGGCGGCTCCTTGGTCGACCAGCCCTCGGAGAAGACGAGTTCGCGCCGGTCGGCCGGGATGCCGGGGCCGCTGTCGGAGACCACCAGGACGACCGTACGGTCCTCGGCGAGCAGCTCCACCTCGATACGCGGATCGTCGGAACCGGCCGCCGCGTCCAGGGCGTTGTCCACCAGGTTGCCGACCACCGTCACCAGGCCCTGCGGGTCGACCAGCCGGTTCGGCAGCAGGGTGTCGGGCGACAGCCGCAGCAGGACGCCCCGCTCGGCGGCGACGGTGGCCTTCCCGACCAGCAGCGCGGCCGGCAGCGGGTCGAGGATCCGCTCGGTGACCTGCTCGGCGGTGGTCCGGTGCACCCCGACCACCTCGTTGACGAACTCCGCCGCCTCCTGGTGCATCTCCAGCTCCAGCAGCCCCAGCAGGGTGTGCATGTGGTTGGCGTGCTCGTGGTCCTGGGCGCGCAGGGCGTCGATCAGGCCGCGCGTCGCGTCCAGTTCGCGGCCGAGCTGCTCCAGCTCCGTACGGTCCCGCAGGGTCACGACCGCGCCGCCGTCGTCCGTCGGCATCCGGTTGGCGACCAGGACCCGGCCGCCCTGGACGGCCAGCAGATCCTCGCCCCGCACCCGCCCGGTCAGCACCTCCGTGGCGCGCCCCTCGCCGAGCGACTCCTCCAGCGGGCGGCCCGTGGCGTCGGGGCCGAGGCCGAGCAGCCGCTGCGCCTCGTCGTTCATCAGCCGGATCCGGCCGGCGGGGTCCAGCGCGACCACGCCCTCGCGCAGGCTGTGCAGCATCGCCTCGCGCTCGGTCAGCAGCGCCGAGATGTCGGAGAAGGCCAGGTCGTGGGTCTGCCGCTGGAGACGCCGGGAGATCAGGAAGGCGGCGAGCGCTCCGGCGGCCAGCGCCGCGCCCGCGTAGGCGAGGAGGCCGGGGATCGCGGCGAGAAGCCGGTTGTGGACGCTGTCGTACGCGATGCCGACCGACACGGCGCCGACGATCCGCCCCGTACCGTCGCGCAGCGGCACCTTCCCCCGGGCGGAGCGGCCGAGTGTCCCGCTGTCGAGTTCCATGAGGTGCTCGCCCGCGAGCGCCTCGCTCGGGTCGGTGGAGACGACCCTGCCGATCTCCTCGATGTCCGTGTGCGACCAGCGCACCCCGTCGAGGTCCATGACGACGACGTACTCGGCCCCGCTGGCCCGTCTGATCCGTTCGGCCTCGGCCTGCACGGGGCCGTCGGCGGCGGGCCGGGACGTCAGCAGGTCGGCGGCCGTCTTCGGCGAAGCGGTGGTCTCGGCGATGGCCAGGGCGCGGCGCATCGCCTGGTCGTCCAGCTCATGGCTGAACGGGGCGAGGAAGAGCCCGGTGGCCAGCACGGTCACCCCGGCGGCGATGGCGAGCTGCGTCAGCAGCACCTGGGAGGAGACCCGGCGCGGCCAGCCGAGCCGCCGTCGTCGTCGTCCGGCCGCGGTGCGGGCCGTGCTGCTCGGTCCGGCGCTCATGCGTACGAACGGTAGAGGGCCGGACGCGGTTTCCGAAATCTCCCCGAACGGCTCGCTCCGCTCTTTACGCTCGGATTGCGTCATGGAGCAAGTGGCTTGCATCGCTTGCGATAGTCTTGCGTACATGACGCGACGACTTGCTCAGGTGGCGAAGAAGGTTGGGGTCAGCGAGGCCACGGTCAGCCGGGTGCTCAACGGCAAGCCCGGGGTCTCGCAGGCCACCCGGCAGTCCGTGCTGACCGCGCTCGACGTCCTCGGCTACGAGCGCCCCACCCAGCTGCGCGGGGAGCGCGCCCGGCTCGTCGGTCTGGTCCTGCCGGAGCTGCAGAACCCCATCTTTCCCGCGTTCGCCGAGGTCATCGGCGGCGCGCTGGCGCAACAGGGCCTCACCCCCGTGCTCTGCACCCAGACCAAGGGCGGCGTCTCCGAGGCCGACTACGTGGAGCTGCTGCTCCAGCAGCAGGTCTCCGGCGTGGTCTTCGCGGGCGGTCTCTTCGCGCAGGCCGACGCCCCGCACGAGCACTACCGGCTGCTCGCCGAGCGCCGGATCCCGGTCGTGCTGATCAACGCCCCGATCGAGAACCTCGACTTCCCCTGCATCTCCTGCGACGACGCCGTCGCGGTCGAACAGGCGTGGCGCCATCTGGCCTCCCTCGGCCACGAGCGGGTGGGGCTGGTGCTCGGCCCGGCCGACCACGTGCCGTCCCGGCGCAAGCTGGCCGCCGCGCGGGCGGCGGCGGACGCGGCGGGGGCCGGTCTGCCCGACGAGCGGATCGAGCGGACCATGTTCTCCCTGGAGGGCGGCCAGGCGGCGGCCACGCGCCTGCTCGACCGGGGCGTCACGGGCATCATCTGCGCCAGCGACCCGCTGGCCCTCGGGGCGGTACGGGCCGCGCGCCGGCGCGGTCTCGCCGTGCCCGGCGAGGTCTCGGTCGTCGGCTTCGACGACTCCGCGTTCATGAACTGCACCGAACCCCCGCTGACGACGGTCCGCCAGCCCATCGAGGCGATGGGCCGGGCGGCCGTCGAGATGCTCAACGCGCAGATCCAGGGCGGCGCGGTGCCTCCCGGCGAGCTGCTGTTCGAGCCGGAGCTGGTGGTGCGGGGCTCCACGGGGCAGGCGCCGCGCGGCTGACCGCCGTACCCGCCCCCGGAAGCCCCTCCCGGTGCCGCGCCACGCACCGCCCACCGGCCAGCGCCCCCACCGCCCACCGGCCCCGCCGCCCAGCGCCCCCGCCGCCCCCGCCGCCCACCGGCCCCGCACGCCCACGCGTGCGGGGCCGTTTCGGTCTGTCGGACGAGTTGCGCTGCCGCGCGGCGACACCGGCCACAATCTGTCAAGTATTTGCGATATTGGAGCGAGATATTGCGGACTCCTGGGTCGAGTGGTTGAGTGAGCGCCGCCACACAGCGAGCAGCTGTGAGGTTCCCGCGCTCCTGCCCAAGAGGGGTCCCATCGATGAGTAGCTCCGGGTTCCGCCGTCTGTGCGCCACCGCCACCGCCACCGTTCTCGCCCTCACCGGACTCGCCGCCTGCGGTTCGGACAGCGACAGCCCGGCCGGGGGCAAAACGCGCGTCACCGTCAACTGCATGCCGCCCAAGAGCGCGAAGATCGACCGGCAGAGCTTCGAGGACGACATCAAGGCGTTCGAGAAGGCCAACCCGGACATCGACATCGTGGGCCGCGACGCCTTCCCCTGCCAGGACCCCAAGACCTTCGACGCGAAGCTCGCGGGCGGCCAGATGGAAGACGTCTTCTACACGTACTTCACCGACGCCGGACACGTCGTCGACATCAACCAGGCGGCCGACATCACGTCGTACGTGAAGGACATGAAGGGCTACGGCGACATCCAGCAGTCGCTGCGCGACGTCTACACCGTCGACGGCAAGGTCTACGGCATACCGCGCACCAACTACTCGATGGGCCTCCTCTACAACAAGAGACTCTTCGAGCGCGCCGGCCTCGACCCCGACAAGCCCCCGGCCACCTGGGAAGAGGTCCGCGCCGCCGCCAGGAAGATCGCCGGCCTCGGCAAGGAGTACGTCGGCTACGCCGACTACAGCGCCCAGAACCAGGGCGGCTGGCACTTCACCGCCGAGATGTACTCCCAGGGCGGCGACGTCGTCACGCCGGACGGCGAGAAGTCCGCCGTCGACGGCCCCGAGGGCAGGGCCGTCCTGCGGAACCTCAAGGACATGCGCTGGAGCGACGACTCCATGGGCAGCAAGCAGCTCCTCATCCTCAACGACGTCCAACAGATGATGGGCTCCGGCAGACTCGGCATGTACCTCTCCGCCCCGGACAACGTCCCGATCCTGGTCAAGGAGAAGGGCGGCAGCTACGAGGACCTCGGCCTCGCCCCGATGCCCGGCGGCAAGGGCACGCTCATCGGCGGGGACGGCTACATGTTCAGCAAGAAGGCGTCGCCCGACCAGATCAGGGCCGGTCTGAAGTGGCTGGAGTTCCAGACCAACACGCCGGGCTCAGGACTCAACGACTGGAAGCGCGCCGCCGATCTGAAGGCGCCGGTCGGCCTCCCCGAGCCCCGGCTGTGGACCGGGGCCACCGACGCCGAGGACCAGAAGCTCAAGAAGCGCCACGCCAACGTCCCGGTCGCCAACTACCAGGCGTTCCTGGACGGAAGCCAGCGGCTCACGGCGAAGCTGGAGCCGCCGAAGGCCCAGCAGATCTACTCCGTCCTCGACGGCGCCGTATCCGCGGTCCTCACCAGGAAGGACGCCGACATCGACCAGCTCCTCAAGGACGCCGGGACGAAGATCGACGGAATCCTGGCCCGGGGCTGACACACCCATGACGACTGCCCAGGCTCCCCGGCGGCCCGCCGCCGCGCCGCCCGCTCCCGCTCCCGGGACCACGCCCACCCAGAGCGGGACCTCCGGCGCCGCCCGCCGCGCCCTCTCCCGCCAGCTGCGCGCCTACGGCTTCCTGGCCGGCGGCCTGCTCTGCTTCGCGCTGTTCTCCTGGTACCCGGCGATCCGGGCGGTGGTCATCGCGTTCCAGAAGTACACCCCCGGATCGGCCCCGGAGTGGGTGGGCACCGCCAACTTCACCCGGGTCCTGCACGATCCGGAGTTCGCCGCGGCCTGGCGCAACACGCTCACCTTCACCGTGCTGGCCCTGCTCATCGGCTTCGCCGTACCGTTCCTGATGGCGCTCGTCCTCAACGAGCTGCGCCACGCGAAGTCCTTCTTCCGGGTGGTCGTCTACCTTCCGGTGATGATCCCGCCGGTCGTCAGCGCCCTGCTGTGGAAGTGGTTCTACGATCCGGGCGCGGGACTCGCCAACGAGACCCTGCGCTTCCTGCACCTGCCGACGTCGAACTGGACCAACGGCGCGGACACCGCGCTGCTGTCCCTGGTCATCGTGGCCACGTGGGCGAACATGGGCGGCACGGTCCTCATCTATCTCGCCGCGCTCCAGGGCATCCCCGGCGAGCTGTACGAGGCGGCGGAGCTGGACGGCGCCAACCTCTGGCAGCGGGTGCGCCATGTGACCGTCCCGCAGACCCGCTTCATCATCCTGATGCTGATGCTGCTCCAGATCATCGCCACCATGCAGGTGTTCACCGAACCCTTCGTGATCACCGGTGGCGGTCCGGAGAACTCCACCGTGACGGTCCTCTACCTGATCTACAAATACGCCTTCCTCTACAACGACTTCGGCGGTGCCTGCGCCCTCAGCGTGCTGCTGCTGATCGTGCTGAGCCTCTTCTCCGCCCTCTATCTGCGGCTCACCCGCACCGACGACTGAGAGGAGCCCGCACCGCCATGACCCGAGCCGGACAGGCCGAACGCGGCCAGGGCGTACGCACCCTCGTCTCCCCACTCGCTCTCGCCACCGCCCGCGGCAGGGCGCTCTACTGGACCGTCTTCTGCGCGGTCGTCCTCGCCTTCGCGCTGGCCTTCCTCTTCCCGGTGTACTGGATGGCCTCCGGTGCCATGAAGTCCCCCGACGAACTGGTCCGCACCCCGCCGACGCTGGTCCCCGGCGGCTGGCACCTCGGCGCCTACACCGACGCCTGGGAGCTGATGCGGCTGCCCACGCACCTGTGGAACACGGTGGTGCAGGCGGCGGGTGCCTGGATCCTCCAGCTCGTCCTGTGCACGGCGGCGGCCTACGCCCTGTCGAAGCTGCGGCCCGCCTTCGGCAAGGTGATCATGGGCGGCATTCTCGCCACCCTGATGGTCCCCGCCCAGGCGCTGCTCGTACCGAAGTACCTGACCATCGCCGATCTGCCGCTGATCCACGTCAGCCTGCTCAACGATCCGCTGGGCATCTGGCTGCCCGCCGTCGCCAACGCCTTCAACCTCTATCTGCTCAAACGGTTCTTCGACCGGATCCCGCGCGATGTGCTGGAGGCCGCCGAGATCGACGGGGCGGGCCGGCTCCGTACGCTGTGGTCCATCGTGCTGCCCATGTCCCGGCCGGTGCTCGGAGTCGTGTCGATCTTCGCGCTGGTCGCCGTCTGGCAGGACTTCCTCTGGCCGCTGATGGTCTTCTCCGACACCGAGAAGCAGCCCATCAGCGTCGCCCTCGTCCAGCTCTCCCAGAACATCCCCCTGTCGGTACTGATCGCCGCCATGGTGATCGCCAGTATCCCGATGGTGCTGATGTTCCTGGTGTTCCAGCGGCACATCATCGCCGGGATCAGCGCCGGCAGCGCCAAGGGCTGACCAGTACCCCACCCCCCCCTCGAAAGGAACGCCGCATGGAAGGCAGCCCGCTGGAGTCCGCCGACGCCCTGTGGTGGCGGGACGCAGCCATCTACCAGGTCTACGTCCGCAGCTTCGCCGACGGCGACGGCGACGGCACCGGGGACCTCGCGGGCGTACGGGCCAAGCTGCCGTATCTCGTGGAACTGGGCGTCGACGCGCTCTGGTTCACCCCCTGGTACCTCTCGCCGCTCGCCGACGGCGGTTACGACGTCGCGGACTACCGCACCATCGACCCCGCCTTCGGCACGCTCGCGGAGGCCGAGAAACTCATCGCCGAGGCGCGTGAGCTGTCCCTGCGCACCATCATCGACGTCGTACCGAACCACGTCTCCGACCGGCACGCCTGGTTCCGGGCCGCGCTGGCGGCCGGCCCCGGCAGCCCGGAGCGCGAACTGTTCCACTTCAGGGCCGGGCGCGGCGAGCACGGTGAGATCCCGCCCAACGACTGGGTCTCCGAGTTCGGCGGCACGCCCTGGACACGGCTCCCCGACGGCGAGTGGTACCTGCATCTCTTCGCCCCCGAGCAGCCCGACCTCAACTGGGCCCACCCCGCGGTGCGCGGGGAACACGAGGACGTGCTGCGCTTCTGGTTCGAACGGGGGGTCGCGGGCGTACGGATCGACTCGGCCGCGCTGCTCGCCAAGGACCCGGCCCTGCCGGACTTCACGGCGGGCCGCGACCCGCATCCCTATGTCGACCTCGACGAGCTGCACGGGATCTACCGTTCCTGGCGTGCCATCGCCGACGAGTACGGCGCCGTCTTCGTCGGCGAGGTCTGGCTGCCCGACACCGAGCGCTTCGTGCGCTATCTGCGCCCCGACGAGCTGCACACCGCGTTCAACTTCAACTTCCTCGCGTGCCCCTGGGACGCCGGGCGGCTGCGGGCCGCCATCGACGAGACCCTCGCGGAGCACGCGCCGGTCGGCGCGCCCGCCACCTGGGTGCTCAGCAACCACGACGTGACCCGGACCGTCACCCGGTACGGGCGCGAGGACACCGGATTCGACTTCGCGGCGAAGGAGTTCGGCACCCCGACGGACCTCGCACTCGGCGCCCGCAGGGCCCGCGCCGCCGCCCTCCTGTCGCTGGCCCTGCCCGGCGCCGTCTACCTCTACCAGGGCGAGGAGCTGGGCCTGCCGGAGGCCGACGTCCCGCTGGAGCGCATCCAGGACCCGATGCACGGGCGCTCAGGCGGCAAGGACCCGGGGCGCGACGGCTGCCGGGTGCCGCTGCCGTGGACGGCGCGGGCACCGTACGCGGGGTTCGGCTCGCGGACGCCGCCGTGGCTGCCGCAG
The DNA here is from genome assembly GCF_003346515.1 of Streptomyces corynorhini. Classification (GTDB taxonomy): domain Bacteria; phylum Actinomycetota; class Actinomycetes; order Streptomycetales; family Streptomycetaceae; genus Streptomyces; species Streptomyces corynorhini. The sequence continues at coordinate 87,091 of NZ_QQNA01000002.1, read as the reverse complement.
CCCGCCTCGTGGCCCGCGTACGCCGCCGACCTCCAGGCGGCCGATCCCGGCTCCATGCTCACCCTGTACCGCGAGGCCCTGCGGCTGCGGCGGGCCGTGCCGGGGTTCGGGGACGGGGCGATGCGCTGGCTCGATTCGGCGCCCGGCGTGCTGGCGTTCGCGCGCGACGGCGGGGCGCGGGAGGGGGGCGGCCCCGCGAGCACGGTGATCTGCGTCGTCAACCTCTCGGCGGAGCCGGCGCCGCTGCCCGCGCACACGCGGACGCTGCTCACCAGCGCTCCGCTGGAGAACGGACGGCTCGCGCCGGACGCCGCCTGCTGGCTGCGGGCCTGATCCGCCCGCACGGGCCCCGGCCGCTCAGGGCAGCTCCCTGGGCGGCCGGGGCCCGTTGTACTGACCGCTGGGACGCATCCGCAGCGGCTGTTCCGCGTACTCCTCCAGGGCGTGCGCGATCCATCCCGCCGTGCGGGCCACGGCGAATACCGTCTCGCCCGCCTCCGCCGGCATTCCCGCGGTCACGGACAGCACCGCGAGCGCCAGATCGACATTGGCGTGCAGTCTCACATGGCGGGGTGGTCGGCTGGAGCGCCAATATCCTGGAGCAGGCGGCGGACTCCAAGATCATCCGCCCGGCGGCCCGTTACGTGGGACCGCCCCCGCCCCAGCCGGTGCCCGCCCGCTGAGAGCGGGACCGAAACGGACCGACACGGCACGGAGGCGGCACGTGAGCAGGAAACGGATCCCTGTGGTCGTTCTGACGGGATTTCTGGGATCGGGCAAGACGACGCTGCTCAACCATCTGCTGCGCCGCCGCGCGGGCAACCGGATCGCCGTGGTCGTCAACGACTTCGGCGCCATCGAGATCGACGCCATGACGGTCGCGGGACAGGTCGGATCGACGGTCTCCCTCGGCAACGGCTGTCTGTGCTGCGCGGTCGACGCGAGCGAACTCGACGGCTATCTGGAGCGGCTCACCCGGCCGTCGGCGCGGATCGACATCATCGTCATCGAGGCGAGCGGCCTGGCCGAGCCCCAGGAAATCGTCCGGATGATCCTCCACGGGGACAACCCGCACACCGTGTACGGCGGTCTGATCCAGGTGGTCGACGCGGCCGAGTTCGACGCCACCCGCGCGCGCCATCCCGAGACGGACCGGCATCTGGCCCTCGCCGACCTGGTGGTCCTCAACAAGACCGACCGGGTGGGCGAGCCCGGACGCCGACGCGTCCTGGCCACCGTCGAGGAGCTGAGCCCGGGTACCCCGGTGGTCTGCGCCTCGTTCGGACGGATCGACCCGGAGCTGCTCTTCGACGCCGCCGTCCGGCCGGACGAGGAGGAGAACGCGCGCCAGCTCTCCTTCGAGGACCTGTACGCGGAGCTGTACGACGACGGGCACGGTGCCGGTGACCACGAGGGGCACGCCGGGCACGCCGAACACGAGGGCCACGAGGGGCACGCCGGGCACGAGGGGCATCTCCACGCGGCCTACGACACCGTCTCGTTCACCGCGCGCGCCCCGATGAGCCCGCGCCGGCTCATGGCCTTCCTCGATTCCCGGCCGCCCGGCCTCTACCGCATCAAGGGACGTGTCGACTTCGGCGCCGCCGACCCGGACAACCGCTACGTGCTGCACGCCGTCGGCCGTTCGCTGCGCTTCCATCCCGAGCCCTGGCCGCGCGGCGAGGAACGGCTCACCCAGCTGGTGCTGATCGGCTCGGGTCTCGACGGCTCGCCGCGGCCGGGCGACGCCCTGCTCAAGGAGCTGGACGCCTGCCGGGACACCGAACCGGCTCCCGCGGATCCGGACGGCCGGAGCATGTGGGGCGTCCTGCGCTACGTACCCGACGACCGGGCCGAGGACCGGCCCCACGGCCACCCCGGCGGCCTGTCCGACGGCCACCCCGGCGACTTGTCCGACGGCCGTCCCGGCGGCCTGTCCGGCACCGGGACCGGTGCGGACCCGGCCGGGGCGTGACCGACCCGGCCGGGTCATGACCGAGCCGGCCGCCTCGATCGAGACGGCCGGCTCGCTCACGCCGTGATCCCGCCGGTCAGAGCACCGGACCGGCCAGGACATCGACCTCCGGCGCGAACGGCGTACCCGAGCCGTCCCGCCGGGGGTCGGACTCCGGCAGCTCCACCGGAGCGCCGTTCTTCCGGGCGGCGCGGGCCGGGCTCGCCCCCGCCCAGCCCAGCACCAGCATGTCCTCGCCCTTCAGGAACCGCTGGCAGCGCACCCCGCCGGTCGCCCGGCCCTTGCGCGGATACTGGTCCAGCGGCGTGAGCTTCGCCGTACGTACGGAGTCGTCCAGCGTGCCGTGCGAACCGGTGACCGTGAAGACCACCGCCTCCACCGCGGGATCCACCGCCGTGAAGGAGATCACCGAGGCGCCCTCGGCCAGCTTGACGCCCGCCATGCCCCCGGCGGCCCTGCCCTGCGGCCGCACCTGAGCGGCCTGGTAGCGCAGCAACTGGGCGTCGGAGGTGATGAAGACGAGGTCCTCCTCGCCCGTCCGCAGCTCGACGCCGCCGACGATCCGGTCGCCCTCCTTGAGGGAGATGACCTCCAGCTCGTCCTTGTTGGTCGGGTAGTCCGGCACCACCCGTTTGACCACGCCCTGGAGCGTGCCCAGGGCGAGTCCTGGGGACGACTCGTCCAGTGTGGTCAGACAGATCAGCGTCTCGTCGCCCTCCAGGGCGAGGAACTCGGTCACCGCCGCCCCGCCCGAGAGGCTGGGCGCCGACGCGGTGTCCGGCAACTGGGGCAGGTCGATCACGGAGATCCGCAGCAGACGCCCCGCCGAGGTCACCGCGCCGACGTCGCCGCGCGCCGTCGCGGGCACGGCGGACACGATCACGTCGTGCTTGGTGCGTCTGCCGTCCCCGCCTTCCAACGCCTCGCCGTTGACCGTACGGGCCAGCAGCCCGGTGGAGGAGAGCAGCACCCGGCACGGGTCGTCCGCGACCTCCAGCGGCACCGCGGTCACCGCGGAACCGGCGGACTCCAGCAGCACGGTGCGCCGCGGGGTGCTGAACTTCTTCGACACGGCGGCCAGTTCGGTCGAGACCAGCTTGCGCAGCTCGCTGTCCGACTCCAGGATCCCGGTCAGCTCGTCGATCTCGCCGTTGAGCCGGTCGCGCTCGCTCTCCAGCTCGATCCGGTCGAACCGGGTGAGCCGGCGCAGCGGCGTGTCCAGGATGTACTGCGTCTGGATGTCGCTCAGCGAGAAGTGCTCGATGAGCCGCTCCTTGGCCTGCGCCGAGTTGTCGCTGGAGCGGATCAGCCGGATGACCTCGTCGATGTCGATGAGCGCGACGAGCAGCCCCTCGACCAGGTGGAGCCGGTCGCGCCGCTTGGTCCTGCGGAACTCGCTGCGCCGGCGCACCACGTCGAACCGGTGGTCGAGATAGACCTCCAGCAGCTCCTTGAGGCCCAGCGTGAGCGGCTGACCGTCCACCAGCGCCACGTTGTTGATGCCGAAGGTCTCCTCCATCGGCGTCAGCTTGTAGAGCTGTTCGAGCACGGCCTCGGGCACGAAGCCGTTCTTCACCTCGATGACCAGGCGCAGGCCGTGGGAGCGGTCCGTGAGGTCCTTGACGTCCGCGATGCCCTGGAGCTTCTTGGCGGAGACCAGGTCCTTGATCTTGGCGATCACCTTCTCGGGGCCGACCGTGAACGGCAGCTCCGTGACGACCAGGCCCTTGCGGCGCGCGGAGACGTCCTCCACGGTCGCCGTGGCCCGGATCCTGAAGGTGCCGCGGCCCTTCTCGTAGGCGTCCTTGATGCCGGTGAGGCCGACGATCCGGCCGCCGGTCGGCAGGTCGGGCCCCGGCACGAAACGCATCAGCGTCTCCAGGTCGGCGGCCGGGTGCTTGATGAGATGGCGGGCGGCCGCCACGACCTCACCGAGGTTGTGCGGCGGCATGTTCGTCGCCATGCCGACGGCGATCCCGGAGGCGCCGTTGACGAGGAGGTTGGGATAGGCGGCGGGAAGCGTGACCGGTTCCCGCTCCTGGCCGTCGTAATTCGGCTGGAAATCGACGGTGTCCTCGTCGATCGACTCGGTCATCAGTGACGTGGCGTCAGCCATCCGGCACTCGGTGTACCGCATCGCGGCCGGCGGGTCGTCATTGCCGAGCGAGCCGAAGTTGCCATGGCCGTCGACGAGCGGCAGCCGCATGGAGAACGGCTGTGCCATCCGGACCAGGGCGTCGTAGATCGACGCGTCCCCGTGCGGGTGAAGTTTACCCATCACCTCGCCGACGACGCGGGCGCACTTCACGTAGCCGCGGTCGGGGCGCAGGCCCATCTCGTTCATCTGGTACACGATGCGGCGGTGTACCGGCTTCATACCGTCCCGGGCGTCGGGCAGGGCCCGGGAATAGATCACCGAGTAGGCGTATTCGAGGAAGGAGCCCTGCATTTCATCGACCACGTCGATGTCGAGAATCTTCTCCTCGAAGTCCTCCGGCGGCGGGGTCTTCGTGCTGCGGCGGGCCATCGCGGCTGCGGCTCCTTCACAGGTTCTGTACGGCGACTTCTGGAACTGACGCGGACCATTGTGGACCGCGCCGCTGACAACGCCGACCTCGACCCGTCGTTTGCGGGGGTGTCGGGGGTGTGCGACAGGGGAACTTCGCCAGGTGTCGGCACGCTTGCATACAGTGGCAGGACTTCCTCCATATCGCGATCGAAGGGACGTACATGCCCATGGGTCACACGGCCACAGCGCAGGCCGGTTCCGGCGGCCTGACAGCTACTGAGCACCGCCTGGCCAACGGCTTGCGCGTGGTGCTCTCAGAGGACCACCTGACCCCGGTCGCCGCGGTCTGCCTCTGGTACGACGTCGGCTCGCGCCACGAAGTCAAGGGGCGTACGGGTCTCGCCCACCTCTTCGAGCACCTGATGTTCCAGGGCTCGGCGCAGGTGGCGGGGAACGGTCACTTCGAGCTGGTGCAGGGGGCCGGCGGCTCTCTCAACGGCACCACCAGCTTCGAGCGCACCAATTACTTCGAGACCATGCCGACCCACCAGCTGGAGCTGGCGCTCTGGCTGGAAGCCGACCGGATGGGCTCGCTGCTCGCCGCGCTCGACGAAGAGTCCATGGAGAACCAGCGGGACGTCGTCAAGAACGAGCGCCGCCAGCGGTACGACAATGTGCCATACGGTACGGCCTTCGAACGGCTGACCGCACTCTCGTACCCCGAGGGCCACCCGTACCACCACACACCGATCGGTTCCATGGCCGATCTGGACGCCGCGACGCTGGACGACGCCCGCGCGTTCTTCCGCACCAACTACGCTCCGAACAACGCGGTGCTGTCCGTCGTCGGCGACATCGACCCCGAGCGGACGCTCGCCTGGATCGAGAAGTACTTCGGCTCGATCCCCTCCCACGACGGCAAGCAGCCGCCGCGCGACGGCTCGCTGCCCGACGTCATCGGCGAGGAGCTGCGGGAGGAGATCCACGAGGAGGTCCCGGCGCGCGCGCTGATGGCCGCCTACCGGCTGCCGCACGACGGCACCCGCGAGTGCGACGCCGCCGACCTGGCGCTCACGGTGCTCGGCGGCGGGGAGTCCTCCCGGCTCCACAACCGGCTGGTGCGGCGCGACCGCACCGCGGTCGCCGCGGGCTTCGGGCTGCTGCGGCTGGCGGGCGCCCCCTCGCTCGGCTGGCTGGACGTGAAGACGTCCGGCGGCGTCGAGGTCCCGCAGATCGAGGCCGCGGTCGACGAGGAGCTGGCCCGGCTCGCCGCCGAGGGCCCCACCGCCGAGGAGATGGAGCGCGCCCAGGCCCAGTTGGAGCGCGAGTGGCTGGACCGGCTCGGCACGGTCGCCGGCCGCGCCGACGAACTGTGCAGGTTCGCCGTCCTGTTCGGCGATCCGCAGCTCGCCCTGTCCGCCGTCGACCGGGTGCTGGACATCACCGCGGACGAGGTGCGGGCCGTGGCCGCGGCGCGGCTGCGCCCCGACAACCGGGCGGTACTGGTGTACGAGCCGCTCACCGCCGAGGACACCGCCGAAGCGGCCGACCAGGACGACACCGACGACCAGGAGGGGGCGGACCAGTGACCGACGCTGCCGTGACCATGGACTTCCATCCGCAGCCGACGGCCGGTGAGGCCAGGCCGTGGGCCTTTCCCGCCCCCGAGCGCGCCACGCTCGGCAACGGGCTGACGGTCCTGCGCTGCGACCGCCCCGGCCAGCAGGTGGTGGCCGTCGAGATCAACCTCGACGCCCCGCTCGACGCCGAGCCCGCCGGGCTCGACGGCGTCGCCACGATCATGGCGCGGGCGCTCTCCGAGGGCACCGACAAGCACAGCGCCGAGGAGTTCGCCGCCGAGCTGGAGCGCTGCGGCGCCACGCTCGACTCGTACGCCGACCACCCCGGGGTACGGGTCTCCCTGGAGGTCCCCGTCTCCCGGCTGCCCAAGGCGCTCGGCCTGCTCGCCGAGGCGCTGCGCGCCCCCGCCTTCTCGGACAGCGAGGTGGAGCGGCTCGTCCGCAACCGGCTGGACGAGATCCCGCACGAGAGCGCCAACCCCGGCCGCAGGGCCGCCAAGCAGCTCTCCAAGGAGCTGTTCCCCGCCGCCCTGCGCATGTCCCGGCCGCGCCAGGGCACCGAGGAGACGGTGGAGCGCATCGACGCGGCGGGCGTACGCGCCTTCTACGAGGCGCACGTACGCCCCGCCACGGCCACCGCGGTGATCGTCGGTGACCTCACCGGCGTCGACCTGGACGAGATCCTCGCCGACACCCTCGGCGACTGGACCGGTGACACCGCGGCGCCCCGGCCCGTCCCGCCGATCACCGCGGACGACACGGGCCGCGTGGTCGTCGTCGACCGGCCGGGCGCCGTCCAGACCCAGCTGCTGATCGGCCGCATCGGCGCCGACCGGCACGACCGCGTCTGGGCCGCCCAGGTGCTGGGCACCTACTGCCTCGGCGGCACGCTCACCTCCCGGCTCGACCGGGTGCTGCGCGAGGAGAAGGGCTACACCTACGGCGTACGGGCCTACGGCCAGGTGCTGCGCTCCTCGGCGCCCGGCGCGCCGGGCGGGCCGACCGGCGCCGCGATGCTCGCCATCAGCGGCTCCGTGGACACCGCTTCGACGGGCCCCGCGCTGGCTGACCTCTGGAAGGTGCTGCGCACGCTCGCCGCCGACGGGCTCACCGACGCCGAGCGGGACGTGGCCGTGCAGAACCTGGTGGGCGTGGCCCCGCTCAAGTACGAGACGGCCGCCTCCGTCGCCGCCACGCTCGCCGACCAGGTCGAGCAGTTCCTGCCGGACGACTTCCAGGCCCAGCTGTACGCGCGGCTGGCCACCACCGGCACCGTCGAGGCGACGGCCGCGGCGGTCAACGCCTTCCCGGTGGACCGGCTCGTCACCGTGCTGGTGGGGGACGCCGCGCAGATCAAGGAGCCCGTCGAGGCGCTCGGCATCGGCGAAGTGACGGTGGTCACCGGCTGATCCGGCCCTTTCGGGGAACCCCGGCGACCTCGGTCGCCGGGGTTCCCCCTTGATGTCCACTTGCTCAGCAAAAGAAGCTGTCTGTCCTGTGGGGAACGCGACAAAACCTCCCGTCTGTTTGGCGAGGGAAAGATGAACCGCTTAGCGTCGGTCCGGCTGTTCGCCGTTGCGCCGCATCCGTGGCACTGGACAGCCATCGCCGAGTCCCCGTCAGGCGCGAGCCGGGGGAGCCGGGGGCCCATGTGCGGTCCCTGGGGTGAATCGGACCGCCTTCGCGGGGCTCTGCCCGCGCGGCGGGGTCCGTAGGAGACCTTCCTGCTCCGAACCCGTCAGCCGACCCGGTAGGCGAGAGGGAAGGAAAGGACCAGCCACTCCATGGCGTTCACCCGTGCCACCGGGAAGCACCGTGCCCGCAGCAGCATGAGCCGCAGGGGCGTGGGCGCCGCGGGCGCCGCGACGCTCACCGCGACAGGTGTCATCGGGACTCTCGCCGCCTCCCCGGCTCTCGCCGCCGACGCGAACGCCGAAGCCGCCGCGCAGACCGGCCTGGCCCACGCCATCGCCCTCGGCGACACCCTGCCCGGCGTCATAGAGGACCAGGCGGAGGCCCAGCGCCACGCCGCCGACCGGGTCGCCAGGATCAAGGCGGAGGCCGTCGCCAAGGCGCAGGCCGCGCGCATGGCCGAGGCCCGCGCCAAGGAGATCCGCGCCGAGCGGGAGCGCGCCGCGCGCGCCGCGGAGCGCGAGCGGCTGAACACCTTCCAGCCGCCGATCGCGGGCTCCGCCGTCACCACCGGCTACCGCGCCGGCGGCTCCCTGTGGTCCTCCGGCAGCCACTCGGGTGTCGACTTCCGCGCCGCCACCGGCACGTCGGTCGTCGCCGTCGGCGCGGCCACCGTGGTCGAGGCGGGCTGGGGCGGCTCGTACGGCAACAACATCGTGCTCCGGATGAGCGACGGCACCTACACCCAGTACGGCCACCTCTCCTCCGTCGCCGTCTCCGTCGGCCAGAGCGTCGCCGCCGGAGAGCGGATCGGGCTCTCGGGCGCGACCGGCAACGCCACCGGACCGCACCTGCACTTCGAGGCGCGCGGCGGCCAGGAGTACGGCACCGACATGGACCCCGTCGGGTATCTGCGGGCGCACGGCGTCACCGTCTGACCGGATCGCCCGCGCATCCGCCCGGCCGCACCCCTCTGCCGCATCCGCCCGGTCGCACCCCCGGCCCCCGCTCCGCTCCGTCACGCGCCGTCCCGGTCCGCCGCCGTTGGCCAAAAGATATCCATGGATTTCGGGCACCCTTCGGAAATTCGCGTTGATTGCAATAGAGTCACGGAACAGGCGTCAATCGGCTGCGTTTCGCGCGGATTAAGGCGGAGGTTCGGACATGCGCATTCCCGCGCACTCGGTATGCACGGCGATTCGCGACGACATCGTCTCCGGTCTGTTCGAGCGGGGCGGCAGACTCACCGAGGAGCACCTGGCGCGGCGTTACGGCGTCTCGCGCGTCCCGGTGCGCGAAGCCCTGCGCACACTGGAGTCGGAGGGCTTCGTGACCACGCGCCGCCATGTCGGCGCGTGTGTGGCCGAGCCCACCGAGCAGGAGGCGGCGGACCTCCTGGAGGTGCGGCTGCTGCTGGAGCCGCTGGGCGCGGCGCGGGCCGCCCAGCGCCGCACGGAGGCCCACCTCAAGGTGCTGCGCGGCCTGGTCAGGCTGGGGCAGGAGCGGGCCAGACGCGGCCAGGGCGAGGATCTGCGCTCCCTGGGGACCTGGTTCCACGAGACGCTAGCCCAGGCGTCCGGCAGCCCGGCGCTCATCGCGCTGCTCACCCAGCTGCGGCACAAGATCGCCTGGATGTACCTGGTCGAGCAGCCCGCCCACCCCGTCGAGTCCTGGGCCGAGCACGGCGCGATCGTGGACGCGGTGGCGCGCGGCGACGCCGAGCGGGCGCGGTCCCTGACGGCGCTGCACGCGGAGCGCACCGCCTCGGCGCACCGGCTCCGCCGCCCGGAGCGCGGCCGGGAAAAGGTGAGGGCTTCGCAACATGCCGTAAACATCGCGAGCGCTCCTCATTAACAATCGAGCCGTATACAAAGACATGAATTGAGCGGGGATCTTTCACTGCTGCCCGCGTGAATAAAAAGGAGCCGTGGCCCACTGAATTCCGTGGACCACGGCTCGGTCACGCTGTCACGCGCCGGTGAAACGCCGGTCTGTTACGAGACCAGCCGCAGCAGCAGGTTGGGCGAACCCGTGCCGACGCTGGAGAGCGTGCCGGAGGTGGCGCCCGCGACCAGGGCGCTGCGCACCGCGGCGGGCGTGGCGCTGGTGTGGCCCGCCAGGTACACGGCGGCCGCGCCGGCGACGTGCGGGGTGGCCATGGAGGTGCCGGAGAGCGTGGCGGTGGCCGTGTCGCTGGTGTTGTAGCCCGCGATGATGGACGAGCCGGGCGCGAAGATGTTCACGGCCGAGCCGTAGTTGGAGTAGCTGGCCTTCGCGTCCGTGCTGGTGGTGGCGCCCACGGTGATCGCGTTGGCGACCCGGGCCGGGGAGTACGAGGAGGCCAGGGCGCCGTCGTTGCCCGCCGCGACCGCGTAGGTCACGCCGGAGGCGATCGAGTTGGTGACCGCCGTGTCGAGCGTGGTGCTGGCGCCGCCGCCGAGGGACAGGTTGGCGACGGCCGGCTTGACGGCGTTGTTGGTGACCCAGTTGATGCCCGCGATCACCCCCGCGGTGGTGCCGGATCCGCTGCTGTCGAGCACCTTGACCGCCACGACCTTGGCCGACTTGGCCACGCCGTAGGTGGTGCCCGCGATCGTGGTGGCGACGTGGGTGCCGTGGCCCTGGTCGTCGTTGGCGGAGGTGGAGCCGGTGATCGCGTTGTAGCCGTACGACGCCCGGCCGCTGATCTGCGTGTGCGTGATGCGGATGCCGGTGTCGATGACGTACGCGGTCACGCCGGAGCCGGCCGAGTCCGGGTAGGTGTACGTGCCGTTCAGCGGCAGGGCGGCCTGGTCGATCCGGTCCAGACCCCAGGGGGCGCTGGTCTGGGTGGCGTCGACATGGACCTTCTGGTCCTGCTCGACCAGCGCGACCGCCGGGTCGGCGGCGAGCCGCTTGGCCTGGGTCGCGGTGAGCTTGGCCGCGTAGCCGTTGAGCGCGCCGTCGAAGGTACGGGCGACCTTGCCGCCGTACTCGGAGACCAGGCCCTTGCCCGCCGCCGAGGACGCGGAGAAGCCCGCCGCCTCCTTGAGCGTGACGATGTAGCTGTCCTTGACCGCGGTGGGGGACCCGGCGTGGAGGATCCGGCCTTCGGCCGGAGCGGCGTGGGCGGGGAGCGCCGCGCCGGTGCCGAGCAGCGCGACAGCGCCGGCCGCGGCGATCGCGGTCGCGAATCTGCGCCGGGTGGAGCGGCTGTTCTCACGTATCACTGTCATCGCGAGGGGTTCCTCCTCGGTGAATTGGCGCGCGGCGAGGTGGGGTGCGCGCCGATGGGGGAAGTGCACGTGTTCGCAGGTGTTAACCGGAAGTGCGGTGTCCACCTGCTGACGGGTTAAAAGGTGGCACCAACTACCCGTGTAGAACAAGGGAATTGGCGTCTTGTCATATCCCTGACATGAAGAGGAAATGGATTCCGCGCGCGGCGGTGCACCGCCGGGCGGGCCGGGGCCCGCGACCACCAGGGAGAACGCGGGGCGAAGGGACGCGTGGCCGGTGCGCGGGCCCGTCATCCGCCCGTCGCGTACACGACACCGCCCGCGCCGGACCGCTCCCGCGCCGGACCGCTCCCGACACATGACACCGCTCCCGCACACGACGCCGCTCCCGCACCCGCCCGGACGGGGCGGATACGGGAGCGGTGGTGGCGCGGGAGGGGGCTCCGGGGGCTTCCGGGGACTGCGGAGGACTCAGACCGTCTCGGGCAGCTCGTCGAGCCCCTCGGCGACCAGCTTCGCCAGCCGGTCGAGCGCCTCCTCGGCGCCTTCGGCGTCGGAGGTGAGGACGATCTCCTCGCCGCCCTGCGCGCCCAGCCCGAGCACCGCGAGCATCGAGGCGGCGTTGACCGGGCTGCCGTCGGCCTTCGCGATGGTCACGGGCACGCCGGCGGCCGTGGCGGCGCGGACGAAGATGGAAGCGGGACGGGCGTGCAGGCCCTCGGCCCAGCCGACATTGACGCGGCGCTCAGCCATGGTGTTGCCCTTCAAGTCTAAAAAGTCGTAAAAACGGTGTCTGATCCAGCGTCTCATGTACGAGCGGGCGCACCCGCGTCGCCCCCGGTCAGGACCGCCGAACGGCCTCCGGGGGCCGCACTCCGGCGGCCGGTCGCCATAGGATCGGTGCATGGAGCCGCCGCCGGACCACGCGTACCCCGCCCACTGGGAAGCGGACGTGGTGCTGCGCGACGGAGGCACCGCCCGGATCAGGCCGATCACCACCGATGACGCGCGGCGGCTGGTCAGCTTCTACGAGCAGGTCTCCGACGAGTCGAAGTACTACCGCTTCTTCGCCCCCTACCCGCGCCTCTCCGACAAGGACGTGCACCGGTTCACCCACCACGACTACGTGGACCGGGTGGGGCTCGCGGTGACGGTGGGCGACGCGTTCATCGCGACCGTACGGTACGACCGCATCGACGCGCGCGGACTGCCCGCCTCCGCTCCCGCCGACGAGGCGGAGGTCGCCTTCCTCGTCCAGGACGCGCATCAGGGGCGCGGGGTCGCCTCCGCCCTCCTCGAACACATCGCCGCGGTCGCCCGCGAGCGGGGCATCCGACGCTTCGCGGCCGAGGTGCTGCCCGCCAACGGCAAGATGATCAAGGTGTTCCGGGACGCGGGCTACACGCAGAAGCGCAGCTACGAGGACGGTTCCGTACGGCTGACCCTCGATCTCGAACCCACCGCCGAGTCCCTGGCCGTACAGCGTGGCCGCGAGCAGCGGGCCGAGGCGCGCTCGGTGCAGCGCCTGCTCACCCCCGGCTCCGTCGCCGTGGTCGGCACCGGCCGCGCGCCGGGCGGGGTCGGCCGCACCGTGCTCGCCAACCTCACCGGCGCGGGCTTCACCGGCCGCGTGTACGCGGTCAACCGGGCGTTCGCCGAGGACCGGCGCGAGATCGACGGCGTCCCCGCCTTCCGCTCGGTCGCCGGAATCGGCGAACCGGTCGACCTCGCGGTCGTCGCCGTCCCCGCCGCACAGGTGCCGCAGGCCGTCGCCGACTGCGGCCGGCACGGCGTCAGGGGTCTGGTGGTGATCTCCGCGGGTTACGCGGAGAGCGGACCCGAGGGCCGGGCCCGCCAGCGCGAACTGGTGCGCCAGGCCCGCTCGTACGGGATGCGCGTCATCGGCCCCAACGCGTTCGGGATCATCAACACGGCCGCCGCCGCGCGGCTCAACGCCTCGCTCGCGCCCCGGCCGCCCGACCTCGGCCGGATCGGGCTGTTCACCCAGTCGGGCGCGATCGGCATCGCCCTGCTCGCCGGATTGCACCGGCGCGGCGCGGGGCTGTCGTCGTTCATCTCGGCGGGCAACCGGGCGGACGTCTCCGGCAATGACATCCTCCAGTACTGGTACGAGGACCCGGACACCGATGTCGCCCTGCTCTACCTCGAATCCATCGGCAACCCGCGCAAGTTCACCCGGCTGGCCCGGCGTACGGCGGCGGTCAAGCCGGTCGTCGTCGTCAAGGGCGCGCGCCACAGCGGCAGCGAGCCGCCGGGCCACGCGGTGCCCGCCACCCGTATCCCGGACGCCACGGTCTCGGCCCTGCTGCGCCAGGCCGGGGTGATCCGGGTCGACACGGTCACCGAGATGGTCGACGCGGGCCTCCTGCTCGCCTACCAGCCGCTTCCGGCCGGGCCGCGCGTCGCCATCCTCGGCAACTCCGAGTCCCTCGGCCTGCTCACCTACGACGCCTGCCTCACCGAGGGGCTGCGCCCGCTGCCGCCCCGCGACCTGACCACCGCCGCGACCCCCGACGACTTCAGTACCGCCCTGTCCGAGGTCCTGCGCGACCGGGCGTGCGACGCCGTGGTCGTGTCGGCCATCCCCTACGTGGGGGAGAGCGGCTACGCGGGGGAGCGCGGCGCCACGACCGCCGAGGGCGACGGTCTCGCGACCGCCCTCGCCGCCGCCCTGCGCGAGGCGGCGGCCGACGCCCCGGCGAAACCGGTCGCCGTGGTCCACCTGGAGATCGGCGGCCTGGCCGAGGCCCTGTCCGCGCCCCCGCCGCGCGCCCCGGCGCAGGAGGCGCAGGAGGCGCAGGAGGCGCACGGGGACCACGAGGCACAAGAGACGCACGGGGACCACAAGGCCCAGGAGGCCCACGGGGACCACAAGGCACAAGAGACGCACGGGAACCACAGGAACCACCGTGAGCAGTCCCCGGGCGCCCTCGACGGCGCCCGCATTCCCGCGTACCCCGCCGCCGAGCGCGCCGTCAGAGCCCTCGCCGAGGCCGTCGGCTACGCCCAGTGGCGTCGGCAGGCGGCCGAGCCGGGCAAGGTGCCGGAGTTCCTCGACGACGCCATCGACGAGCGCGCCGCCGCCGCGCTGATCGAGCGGCTGCTCGGCCGGGCGCCCGACCCGCACGGCGTGCCGCTGGCCCCCGGCGACGCAGGGGAACTGCTGGCCCTCTACGGCATCCGGGTCCGCCCCACCCTGCCCGCGCCGACGGCCGACGCGGCCGTGGCCGCGGCGGCGCGCCTCGGCCACCCCGTCGCGCTCAAGACGACCGCGCCGCACCTGCGCCACCGCGCGGACCTCGGCGGCGTCCGCCTCGACCTCGCCGACGAGGCACAACTGCGGCTCGCCCACCGCGAGCTGACCGGCGCCCTCGGCACCCCGGCCGAGCTGCGCCCCGTGGTGCAGGCCATGGCGCCGCGCGGGGTGGACACCGTCGTACGCGCCGCGATCGACCCGGCGGCGGGCGCGGTCCTCTCGTTCGGGCTCGCGGGGGCGCCGTCCGAACTGCTCGGCGACCTCGGCCACCGGCTCGTGCCCGTCACCGACCGCGACGCCGCCGAGCTGATCAGATCGATCAGGACCGCCCCGCTGCTGTTCGGCTGGCGCGGCTCCGCGCCCGTCGACACCCCCGCCCTTGAGGAGCTGCTGCTGCGCGTCTCCCGGCTGGTCGACGACCACCCCGAGATCGTCTCCGTCACCCTGGAGCCCGTCGTGGTCGCGCCGCACGGGCTGTCCGTCCTGGGCGCGAGCGTCCGCCTCGCGCCGCCGCCCGCCCGCGACGACCTCGGCCCCCGGCGGCTGCCCAGTTACTGAGCGGCTCGGGCGGCGAGCCGGTACCCGGCCGTACGGGACGCCCCGGCCTGCCGCACGGGCGTCTCCGGCAGCCATCCCGCCCCCGTAGGATGACTCCCATGGCGAAGACCGGTACGACGACCCAGGGGCTGCGCACGGCGATCGAGCGCAGCGGCTACTACCCGGCTCTCGTGGCCGAGGCGGTGGAGGCCGCTGTCGGTGGCGAGCCGATCACGTCGTACGTGGTGCACCAGGAGACCACCTTCGACGCCAACGAGGTACGGCGGCATGTGACCGTCCTCGTGCTGACGGCCCACCGTTTCATCGTCAGCCACACCGACGAGCAGGCCGCCGACTCCAGCTCCCCGACCCCGTACGCCACCACCTCCACCGAATCGGTGAAGATCGACCGCATCTCGTCGGTCGTGGTCAGCCGCGTCGTCGCCAACCCCGAGTCGTACAAGCCCGGCACGCTGCCGCGCGAGGTCGTGCTCACCATCGGCTGGGGCGCCGTCTCCCGGATCGACCTGGAGCCCGCCGCCTGTGGTGACCCCAACTGCGAGGCCGACCACGGCTACACCGGCAGCTCCACCGCCGACGACCTGAGCCTGCGCGTCAGCGAGGCCGGGGACGGCCCCGACACCGTCCGCCAGGCGCTCGCCTTCGCGCAGGCGCTGTCCGAGGCCACCGCCGCCACCGCGGCGGCCGGCCGCTGATGGCCGCCCAGCCCCTCTGGCAGGACCCCGTCCCGCTCGACCTCGCCACCGCGCCGCTGCCCGAGTACGGCAGCGGCTCGCTCGCCGATCTGCTGCCCACCCTCGCCGCCGGTCAGGGCGTACCGGATATGACCGCGGCCCTGCCCGAACTGACCCCGGCCGACCGGAACTGCGTCTTCCTGATAGACGGTCTCGGCTGGGAGCAGATCAAGGCCCACCCGGACGAAGCGCCCTATCTGACCTCGCTGCTCGGCACGTCGCGCGGCCACACCGGCCGCCCCCTGACCGCCGGTTTCCCGGCCACCACCGCGACCTCGCTCGCCTCCGTCGGCACGGGGCTGCCGCCTGCCGCGCACGGCCTGCCCGGCTACACCGTCCGCGACCCCGCCACGGGCGCGCTGATGAACCAGCTCCGCTGGAAGCCCTGGACCGACCCGCACGTCTGGCAGCCGTACCCGACCGTCTTCCAACTGGCCGACGCGGCGGGCGTCCACACCGCCCAGGTGTCCGCGCCGGACTTCCAGCACACCCCGCTCACCAAGATCGCGCTCAGCGGCGGCACCTTCTTCGGCCGGCTCTCCGGCGAGGAGCGGATGGACCTGGCCGCCCAGCAGCTCGCCGCCGCGGACCGGTCGCTGGTCTACACGTACTACAGCGAGGTCGACGGCAAGGGCCACCGCTTCGGCGTCGACTCCGACGCCTGGCGCGGCCAGCTCGGTTACGTCGACCGGCTCGCCCAGCGCCTCGCCGAGCAGCTGCCGCCCCGGGCCGCGCTCTATGTGACCGCCGACCACGGCATGATCGACATCCCCTTCGACGAGGAGTCCCGCATCGACTTCGACGAGGACTGGGAGCTGAGCGCCGGAGTCGCCCTGCTGGGCGGCGAGGGCCGGGCCCGGCACGTCTACGCCGTACCCGGCGCGGCGGCCGATGTACGCACCGTCTGGCGCGAGGTGCTCGGTGAGCGGTTCTGGGTGGCGAGCCGCGACGAGGCGATCGCGGCGGGCTGGTTCGGGCCGCCGGGCGCGATGGACGAGCGGGTGTACGGGCGGATCGGCGACGTCGTCGTCGCCGCCCATGACGACGTGGTCGTCATCGCCTCCCGGCTGGAGCCGCACGAGTCCGCGATGGTCGGCATGCACGGCTCGATGACCCCCGCGGAACAGCTCGTCCCGCTTCTCGAAGTACGCTCGTAGCCCGCCGCGGCCCCCGACAGAAAGGCCCTCACTCCCTCATGCCTGAGCTGGTGTTCTTCTCCGGAACGATGGACTGCGGAAAGAGCACCCTGGCCCTGCAGATCGAACACAACCGATCGGCGCGGGGGCTGCGGGGTGTGATCTTCACACGGGACGACAGGGCGGGCGAGGGCAAGCTCTCGTCGCGCCTCGGACTGGTCACGAACGCGGTCGAGGCGCAGGAGGGCATGGACGTCTACGCCCACCTCGTGGGCCTCCTCTCGGAGGGCGGCCGGGTGGACTATGTCATCGTGGACGAGGCGCAGTTCCTGTCGCCCGCCCAGATCGACCAGCTCGCCCGGGTCGTGGACGAGCTGAATCTGGACGTGTTCGCCTTCGGCATCACGACCGACTTCCGCACGAAGCTGTTCCCCGGCTCCCAGCGGCTGATCGAACTGGCCGACCGGATAGAGACGCTCCAGGTCGAGGCGTTGTGCTGGTGCGGCGCACGGGCCACGCACAACGCCCGCACGCTGGACGGCGTCATGGTCGTCGAGGGCTCCCAGGTCGTGGTGGGAGACGTGAACCAGACGTCGGCCGAGGTGGGTTACGAGGTGTTGTGCCGACGCCACCACCGGCGTGAGATGACGGCCGCGGCGGCCCGCGCCGGGGCGCTGTCGCCGGACGTCCTGCCGGTCACGGCCGGATGATCCGGCTCCAGGAGAGCGGCGAGGATCTCGGTGCGCGGCCGACCCCGGAACGCGCGAGGCGCCCGAGGAGCGCGGGACCGGGCCCGTCCCGCACCCCTCGGGCCGCCTGAGGTCAGAGCACCGGATCCGACTGGACGACGCTGAAGACGGCGCCCTCCGGGTCGGCGACCGTCGCGTGACGCCCCGTCGCCCCCTCGCGCGGCGACTGGATCACATGGCCGCCCAGCTCCGTCACCAGCCGCGCGGCGGCGTCGGTGTCGTCCACCTCGAAGTACGTCATCCAGTGCGAGCCGAGGTCGCGGCCCAGCGCCCGGCCCCGCCCGTGCAGCGAGGCGACGGGACGCCCCTCCAGCCGCAGCGTCACGAAGTCGAAGTCGGCGGAGACGGTCGCCTCCACGTCGTAGCCGAACAGCGCCTCGTAGAACTTCCCGACGGTGGAGGTCTCACGGGTGATCAGCTCGTTCCAGACCGGTGTGCCGTGCGCCCCGGCCACCGCCGTCCCGGTGTGCGCCGCCGCCTGCCAGATCCCGAAGACGGAGCCCGCCGGGTCCGCGGCTATGGCCATCCGGCCGGCCTCGGCCGCGTCCAGCGGGCCGACGCCGACCGTACCGCCGCAACTCCTGATCGTCTCGGCCGTCAGGTCGGCGTTGTCCGTCGCCAGATAGGTCATCCACGCGATCGGCAGATGGCGGTCGGGCGGCAACTGGCCGATGCCCGCGATCTCCTTGCCGTCGAGCAGCCCCCGGACGTACGGTCCGAGTTGCTGCGGTCCGGGGACGAACTCCCAGCCGAACAGCGCGTGGTAGAACTCCTCGGTCGCGGCGAGGCCGTGCACCATCAGACTCACCCAGCAGGGCGTGCCGGGTTTACGGCGGATCGCAGCCTCGGTCATCGTCACTCTCTCCTCGGACCTTCGTGGTGGCCGTGCGGGGGCCGGGCGGCGCCGCGGCCAACGGCCGTGCTCACCCGAGCAGATGCTCGCACCCACCGGCTTGTCCCGCGCCGCGGCCGCGCCGCTTTTGGCGGGATCTCGATCCGCTGTTTACCGTCCATTTCTCCGCCGTTACGGGCGGGCGGCCCGGCGCCGCCGCGCGGGCCCGTCCCGCGAGAGGATGACGTCCATGACAGCCATCATCACCGCAGCCGAACTCTCCGGCGAGTCGGCCGGCCCACGTCCGCCGGTCCTGCTCGACGTCCGCTGGCGGCTGGGCGGACCGCCCGGCCGCCCGGAGTACGAGGCGGGCCATCTGCCGGGCGCCGTCTACGTCGATCTCGACACGGAGCTGGCGGGCCCGCCGGGCGCGGGCGGCCGGCACCCCCTGCCCGACGTGGCCGCCTTCGGCGCCGTGATGCGCCGTGCGGGCGTCCGCGGGGACAGGCCGGTCGTGGTGTACGACGGCGGGCAGGGCTGGGCGGCGGCGCGCGCCTGGTGGCTGCTGCGCTGGACCGGCCACCCCGACGTGCGGGTCCTGGACGGCGGTCTCGCCGTCTGGACCGGCCCGCTGACCACCGACCGGCCCGACCCGGCGGCGGGCGACTTCGCCCCGGTGCCCGGCGCGCTGCCCCTGCTGGACGCGGACGGCGCGGCGGCGCTGGCCCGTGCCGGGCTGCTGCTCGACGCGCGGGCGGCCGAGCGCTACCGGGGCGACGTCGAGCCGATCGACCGCGTGGGCGGCCATGTGCCCGGCGCGCTGTCGGCACCCACTACGGAGAATGTGGCCGAAAACGGCACCTTCCTCCCGCCCGAGGTCCTCGCGGCCCGCTTCGGGGCGCTGGGCGCCACCGCCGCCACCGAAGGCGGTGTGGGCGTCTACTGCGGCTCCGGCGTCTCCGGCGCCCACGAGGTGCTGGCCCTGGAGATCGCGGGCGTCCCGGCGGCGCTCTACGCGGGCTCCTGGTCGCAGTGGTCGGCGGACGAGTCCCGCCCGGTCGCCAAGGGCCCCGACCCCGGCTGAGCGCGCGGGACCGGACGCACCGGGGCGCTCCCGGACGAACCGTGACGGCCCGGAGCGCCCCGGAGCACGTACCACCGTCCGGTGAGTACGGGCCCCTCGGTTTACGTACCCAAGGACGTGCGACCTCAACGGAAGCGCGTCCCGAAGGCCCGCGTCCGGATCGGACCGGGGCGCCGGAGCCCGGCAAGACGCAAACGAGAGGGCTCAGTCCTGTTTCTTACGGCGCGTCCCGAACACGATCTCGTCCCAGCTGGGCACCGCCGCCCGGCGGCCCGGACGCACGCCGTCCGCTTCCGCCTGGCGGTCCGTCGTACCGGTCAGCCGGTCGCGGTGACCGGCCACGGAACGCGGCATGAGCACATCCGCGTACGCCGACCCGGCGCCGGCCGACGCGGCGGGCGCCACCGGCTCCTCGTCGGCCTCCGGATCCTCGTCCTCTTCGGTGTCCTGGGGCTCGACGGGCGCCGTGCGCTCCGGCACGACCATGTCGCCCCGGAAGCTCGGCACCGCCTCCAGCAGGCTGGTCAGCGAGTCGCGTTCGCTCGTGTCCTCCGGCTCGGGCGCGGTGGGCCGGTCCATCGGCCGGTCGAGGGAACGATCCAGCGGACGGTCGCGCGGCAGCCGCGCGATCCTCGGCACGAAGGGGAAGCTCGGCTCCTTCGAGGTGACCGTGCCGTCCGTGTCGCCGATCAGCGAGCGCGCCTCGTCGTCGACGGCCTGGACGAGCCGCCGGGGCGGATCGTACGTCCAGCTCGCCGAGTGCGGTTCGCCCGCGACCAGATAGACGAGCAGCACCTCCCAGGTGCCGTCGTCGCGGCGCCAGGAGTCCCACTGGACGGTCTCCCGGTCGGCGCCGCGCAGCGTCAGCCGCTCCTGGACGGCCTCGCCCAATTGGGGTCCGGTGTTCTCGCCCGGCCGACGCACGGCGGTCTTCCTGGCCCGCTCCGCCATGAAGGCGCGCTCGGCGAGGACGGGACCCTCGAAGCGGCGGACCCGGTCCACCGGGATACCGGCGTGCTGGGCCACCTCCTCGGCCGAGGCGCCCGCTCGTATCCGCGCCTGGATGTCGCGGGGCCTGAGGTGGCTCTCCACCTCGATCTCGATCTGACCGAGCCGGGCCCGGTCATTGCGCACGGCGGCGCGCAGCCGCTCGTCGATCGGAAGTGTGTATTCCGTGCTGTCGGCAGCCTTGAGCACCAGTCGTGTGCCGTCGTTGGAGACGGCCACGACACGCAGTTCGGGCATGGGGACCTCCCGGGTGGTGCCTGCCGACGTCACGTGCGTCGCTGCTTCCGCTAGTCGAGTGTGACCTGCCCGGGTGCAGCCTGCCACAACCTTTCCGTGCTGCCCGGCGTGTCGGGCAGGTGCCCTGGATCGCCGATGGCACGGTTACCTATTTTGCGACGCAGGGTGACGATACCCGTCACTCCGTGCAGCAGGCGACCGCGCGGTGCCACAGCTCCACCGGATCGAGTGCCACGTTCGGCCCCCTTCCCGTAAGTCCCGGGCCCCCGTGAGGGAGTCCGGCCCCAGGGCTCGCCACAGTACTCCATTCGGGCCACGGAGGTGGACCGCCGCGCCGTTCCACATTCTCTCCGGGCTGGGGAGTTGACGTGGAGCGCCGGTGCTCCACGGGTGTCCTGCTTCACAGAATCAATGGAAGCGGAACTATCTGTTTCGCCCAGCTGTCTCTTCTTGGTGCAAGGTGGGACAGATGGTCAAGCAGGGGCAGTGAATGGATCAGCGGTCGGACAGCGGTACGCGAACGGGAGCGGGGGAGGGCCGGGCGGACGAGGTGCGGGAGACGGGCGAGGGGCGGCGGCTCGAACTGAGCGTGCCGCAGGTCGCGGGCAGCGCGCTCGCCGCCGTCACGGCCGCGGTCCTCGCCTCCCGGCTCGGCGTGTACGGCACGATCATCGGCGCGGGCGTCGTGAGCGTCGTCGCCACCTGTGGCGGTTCGGTCTTCCAGCATCTGTTCCGGCGCACGGGTGAGCAGATCCGGGTCGTCACGGTCCAGGCGCGGCCGGGCGGGCGCCAAGTCCCCGTACGGCCCGAACCGCCAGGCCCCCCGGACGCGTCCGCGCTCACCCGGGCGGACCCCGGGCCGGCCGGGGGCGACCCCGAGGAGTTCGGCGCGGCCACCACCCACGGCACCCGGGTCCGCGGTCGGCGGCGCCCGGTGCTCGCCGCGGCGGTCGTCTTCCTGGTCGCGATGGCCGGTATCAGCGGATACGAACTGATCGCCGGTCAGGACCTGACCGGCGACCGGGGCACCACCGTCGGCCACGTCGTCGGCGGCGGCGACCGCTCCACGCCGTCGGGCACCCCCTCGGACTCGCCGGAGCCCGGCCGGGGGCGGACGCCGGACGGCGCGGGCACGGACTCCGGCGCCTCGCCCGGCACCGGAGCGACCACAGGGCCGGGGCAGGACAGCGGCGCCGGGTCGTCGGCCGAGCCGTCCGCCGGTCCGTCGGACACCGCCGGGACGGACGGTTCCGGACCGTCCGGCACGGACCCCGCGCCGACCCCTTCGGGCAGCGCGGGATCGGCGACGAGCGACACGGGAAGCGGTACGGGGAGTGACGGCCCCGCCCAGGGCGGCGCGACCGGCCGGGACAGCGGCTCCGGTACATCCGGCACGTCCGGTACATCGAGTACGTCCGGCACCTCCGACACGTCCGGCCGATGACCGCACCGGCCCGGCGAACCCGGCGTACCGGCCGTGCCGGACGCGGTCAGTCTCCGAGCACACGGCGCAGATAGTCGTTCCCGAACCGGCGGTCCGGGTCCAGCCGGTCGCGTACCGCGGTGAATTCGGCGAAGCGCGGATAGACCCCGGACAGATACTCCGCGTCCCTGGTGTGGATCTTCCCCCAGTGCGGCCGGCCGCCGTGCGCGGTCATGACGCGCTCCACGGCGGTGAAGTAGGCGCGGTGCGGGGTCCCCCGGTACAGATGCGCCGCGATGTACACGGTCCGGCGGCCCGAGGCCGTCGAGAGCGTGATGTCGTCGGCGGGCGCCGTACGTATCTCCAGCGGGAAGCCGATCTTCAGCGGGGAGCGCTCGATCATCGCCCTGACCTCGCGCAGCGCCCCCACGGCCGCCTCCTCGGGCAGCGCGTACTCCATCTCCACGAAGCGCACCCGGCGCGGCGAGGTGAAGACCTTGTAAGGGATGTCCGTGTACGTGCGGGCGGAGAGCGCCCGGCTGGCGACCGCGGCGATCGCGGGGATGGTCGCCGGTATCGCGCGCCCCAGTGAACAAGCCACCTGGAAGACGCCGTTGGAGAGCAGCTCGTCGTCGATCCAGCCCGCGACCCGGCCGGGCGGGACGGCGGGACCCGCGCTGCGGTTGTTGCGCTTGGTGTTGCAGTTGCCGGTGTGGGGGAACCAGTAGAACTCGAAGTGCTCGTTCTCGGCCACGTGCTGCTCGAACTCGGCCGTGACGCGGTCGAAGGTCATCGGCTCCTCGCGGGCCCGCAGCAGGAAGACCGGCTCCACCGCGAAGGTGATCGCGGTCACCACCCCGAGCGCGCCGAGACCGACCCGCGCGGCCGCGAAGACGTCGGAATTCTCCTCGGCGGAGCAGCGCAGCGGCGTGCCGTCCGCGGTGACCAGTTCCAGGGCGACGATCTGGGCGGCGGTCGAGGCCGAGTCACGGCCGGTGCCATGGGTGCCGGTGGAGGTCGCGCCCGCGACGGTCTGCTCCATGATGTCGCCCATGTTGGTGAGTGACAGGCCCGCGGCGGCCAGCGCCACGTTGAGCCGCTTGAGGGGCGTGCCCGCCGCCACGGTGACCGTCCCCGCCGCCCGGTCGATCGCGCGGATGCCGGTCAGCCGGTCGGGCCGTATCAGCACCCCGTCGGTCGCGGCGGCGGCGGTGAAGGAGTGGCCCGTGCCGACGGCCTTCACCCGCAGCCCCTCCCCGGCCGCCGCCCGCACCGCCGCCGTCACCTCCGCCACGGAGGCCGGGAAGAGCGCGCGCGCCGGGCGCGCGGTGACGTTCCCCGCCCAGTTACGCCACGCGTTCGCCGGCCTCGTCCGTGTCGTTCCGCTCGCGCCCCTCGGAATCCCGGTCATCCGCCCCGTGCCCTCCTCGCGTCGGTACCGGCCCGCGCAGCCGGCGATACCCGAGGAACGCCACCACGACCGCGGCCGCGCCCGCCGCGACGGGCACCGCGTACCCCGCCTGCGCCCCGGCGGCGTCCACCACCCACCCGGCGGCCGACGAGCCGAGCGCCACGCCCACCGCGAGCCCGGTACTGGTCCAGGTCATGCCCTCGGTCAGCTTGGTGCGCGGTACGTGCGCTTGGACGAGGGCCATCGTGGTCACCATCGTGGGTGCGATCGACAGGCCCGCGACAAAGAGCGCCACGGCCAAGAACGGCAGGTTCCCGGCCAGTTGGAGGGGGATCATACTCACGGCCATCGCGCAGACCCCCACCAGCCACCGCCGGGCGGCCGGTCCCGTCGGACGCAGCAGCCCGAACACCACGCCCGCCAGACAGGACCCCAGCGCGTAGACGGCCAGTACCAGGCTGGCCGCCGCCTTGTGCCCCCGCTCCTCCGCGAACGCGACCGTCACCACGTCGACCGCCCCGAAGATCCCCCCGGTCGCCGTGAAGGTGGCCACCAGGACCCGCAGACCGGGCGAGCGCAGCGCGGAGCCGCCGGTGTGCTCCTCCCTGGGCCGCGGTACGGGCTCCGTGGCCCGCTGGGCCGTCAGCCAGACCACCCCGGCGAGCAGGAACACGGCCGCCAGCAGCGGGCCCGCCTCCGGGAACCAGGCCGTGGAGAGCCCGATGGAGATGATCGGACCGAAGATGAAGCAGAGTTCGTCGACGATGGACTCCCACGCGTACGCGGTGTGCAGCTCGCGCGGGGAGTCCCGGTAGATCTCCGCCCAGCGCGCCCGCACCATCGAACCCACGCTCGGCACGCACCCCGAGCCCGCCGCGAAGACGAACAGGGTCCAGTCGGGGGCGCCGCGCTGGGCACAGATCAGCAGTCCGCCGACGGCCGCGACCGCGACCAGGGTCGCCGGGCGCAGCACCCGTGCCTGGCCGTGCCGGTCGACGAGCCGGGAGATCTGCGGGCCGAGCACCGCGGCGGACAGCGCGAGCGTCGCGGAGAGCGCCCCCGCGAGCCCGTAACGCCCGGTGAGCTGCGAGATCATCGTGACGATGCCGATGCCCATCATGGCCAGCGGCATCCGGCCGAGCAGGCCGGCGGCGCTGAATCCCCTGGTACCGGGAGCGGCGAAGATCGCTTGATAGGAACTGGGCAACGGGACGCTCCGGTAAGGATCGAATCTGGCCGGTACAGATTACGGCCCCCCGGCGACGGCGCGCGCCCGCTTTTTCCGGCCGTTGTCACGCCGCGTCGGGCGGGGGCTGCTGTCCGGAGGTACGGGGCTGATGGCAGGATCGAAACATGCCCGAACAGCACGCGAATCCCCCCTACGACGCCCTGCTCCTGCTGTCCTTCGGAGGCCCCGAGGGCCCGGACGACGTGGTCCCGTTCCTCCGGAACGTGACCCGGGGCCGGGGCATCCCGGAGGAGCGGCTCAAGGAAGTGGGGCAGCACTACTTCCTGTTCGGCGGCGTCAGTCCGATCAACGACCAGAACCGCGCCCTGCTGGACGCGCTGCGCAAGGACTTCGCCGAGCACGGCGTCGATCTGCCGGTGTACTGGGGCAACCGCAACTGGGCGCCGTATCTGACCGACACGCTGCGCGAGATGGCCGCCGACGGCCGGCGCCGGATCGTCACCCTCGCCACCAGCGCGTACGCCTCCTACTCGGGCTGCCGCCAGTACCGCGAGGACCTCGCGGGCGCGCTCGCCACCCTGGCGGCGGAGGGGATCGAACCGCCCCGGGTGGACAAGCTGCGCCACTACTTCAACCACCCCGGCTTCGTCCGGCCCATGGCGCGGAGCGTGCTCGCCTCCCTCGCCGACCTGCCCGAGGACGTACGGGCGGGAGCGCACCTCGCCTTCACCACCCACTCCATCCCGGACGCGGCGGCCGACACCTCGGGCCCGGCCGAGGCGCACGGCGAGGGCGGCGCCTATGTGGCCCAGCACCTGGACGTGGCCCGGCTGATCGTGGACATCGTCCGTGAGGAGACCGGCGTCGAGCACCCCTGGCGCCTCGTCTACCAGTCGCGCAGCGGCGCCCCGCACATCCCGTGGCTGGAGCCGGACATCTGCGACCACCTGGAGGAACTGCACGGCGCGGGCGTGCCCGCCGTCGTGATGGCACCCATCGGCTTCGTCTCCGACCACATGGAGGTCCTGTACGACCTCGACACGGAGGCCACCGCCAAGGCCGCGGAACTGGGACTCCCCGTCCGCCGCTCGGCGACCGTGGGCGCGGACCCGCGCTTCGCCGCGGCCGTACGGGACCTGGTCCTGGAGCGCGCCGCCACCGAGCGCGGCGAACCCGCGGAGCGCTGCGCCCTGGGCGCGCTCGGCCCGAGCCACGACCTCTGCCCGGTCGGCTGCTGCCCCGCCCGCGCGCCCAAGCCCGCAGCCGCGGGCGCCGACAGCCCGTACGCCTGAAGGAGCCCGCCGTGACCGACGCACCGCCCGACCCGGCCCTCACCGCAGAACTGCTCGGCCTCGCCCTGGAGGCGGCGCGCCGGGCAGGCGCCCTGCTGCGCGACGGCCGGCCCGACGATCTCGCCGTGGCCGCCACGAAATCCAGCCCCATCGACGTCGTCACCGAGATGGACATCGCCGCCGAGAAGCTGATCACCGGCTACCTCGCCGAGCACCGCCCCGACGACGGCTTCCTCGGCGAGGAGGGCGCCAGCTCGGCCGGGAGCAGCGGGATCCGCTGGGTCATCGACCCGCTGGACGGCACGGTCAACTACCTCTACGGGCTGCCCACCTGGGCCGTCTCCATCGCCGCCGAGCGGGACGGCGAGACCCTCGTCGGCGTCGTCGAGGCACCGATGCGCGGCGAGACGTTCCGCGCCGTGCTTGGCGGCGGGGCCTTCCTCGGCGACCGCGGGCTCGCGACCCGTCCGGCGCCTCCACTGGAGCGCACGCTGGTGTCCACCGGCTTCAACTACGTCACCACCGTCCGCGCCCACCAGGCGGACGTCGCCCAGCGGCTGATCCCGCGGCTCAGGGACATCAGGCGCGGCGGCTCGGCGGCCATCGACCTCTGCGACGTCGCGGCCGGCCGGCTGGACGGCTACTACGAGCGCGGGCTGCACCCCTGGGACCTGGCCGCCGGAGCCCTGATCGCCCGCGAGGCGGGCGCGCGCACCGGGGGGCGGCCGGGGACACCTCCCGGCTTCGATCTCACCGTGGCGGCCCCGCCAGGCGTCTTCGAGCCCCTGCTGGAGCTGCTGGAGGAGTACGGCGCCTGGCACGACTGAGCCGGGCGCCCGCGACACCTCGTACTCCGTTGACACCCCGTACACCGCGACACCCCGTACACCGTGACTCCGTACCCCGTGACCCCGGACACGGGAAAGGGCCCCGGTGCCGTCCCCTCGGCGCCAGGGCCCTTCTCCGTATCGGATATTCGTACGTTCGTCCGCGCTGATATCCGACTACTGATGTCCGACTGCTGATGTCCGTCTCAGGTATCGACTGCGGCTCTCGCTGTGCTGGTCCTGCTCGCTCGCCGTCCCGGTCGCTCGCACCGGGGGCGGGCGCGGGGTGTCCGGATCAGGCGCCGCTGGCGGCGCCGACCTCCACTCCGTGCTCGGCGGCGAGCCGACGCAGGTCTTCCAGCTCCTCCTGTTCGACATCCGCGAGGAAGTCGTCGCCCGTCTCGCGGGCATGGGTCAGATCGGTCTCCGTGGCCTTTATGCGCTGAAGAAGCCCGGCGGTGAACGCGTCCATTGCGCCCCCTCGTCGTGGGTCAGTGGCACGGGGGTGTGCCGACGGCGGGAAGATCAGAGGCCCTCTGTCTACTGGAGGACAGCCGTCCGGGGGCCGGACAAGGGTGTGGCAAGCCACAGACAGGGCGTGATCTCGGGTGTGAAGTCGTCTTCCCCGGCCGCTGCCTCCGAGAAACCTCAACACCTCAACAAATCCACTCCATTCCCGGCCGCCGCAGGTCACCGGCATCGTCTTACCGCCGGTTTATGGCCGATACGGGCAGGATGGGGCCGCACATGCACTGCTACAACCTGCCCTGATCACGGGTGACGGGCCCAGAGGAAGGAAGAACGACGTGCGCGTACTCGTCGTCGAGGACGAGCAGCTGCTCGCCGATGCGGTGGCCACCGGACTGCGCCGGGAGGCCATGGCCGTAGACGTCGTGTACGACGGAGGGGCGGCCCTGGAGCGGGTCGGCGTCAACGATTACGACGTGGTGGTGCTCGACCGTGACCTGCCCGTCGTCCACGGTGACGACGTCTGCCGCCGGATCGTCGAGCTGGGCATGCCCACCCGTGTCCTCATGCTCACCGCCTCAGGTGACGTCAGCGACCGGGTCGAGGGGCTGGAGCTGGGCGCGGACGACTATCTGCCCAAACCCTTCGCCTTCAGTGAGCTGACCGCCCGGGTTCGGGCCCTCGGCCGCCGTACGACGGTGCCGCTGCCCCCCGTACTGGAACGCTCCGGGATCAAGCTCGACCCCAACCGGCGCGAGGTCTTCCGCGACGGCAAGGAGATCCAGCTCGCTCCCAAGGAGTTCGCCGTCCTGGAGGTCCTGATGCGCAGCGAGGGCGCGGTCGTCTCGGCCGAACAGCTGCTGGAGAAGGCGTGGGACGAGAACACCGACCCCTTCACCAACGTCGTACGGGTGACGGTGATGACGCTGCGCCGCAAGCTCGGCGAGCCGCCCGTCATCGTCACCGTGCCCGGCTCCGGCTACCGGATCTGATGCCCGTGGCCACCACCCCGGCGCCGCCCACCGCGCCCCCGAAGCCCACCTGGGACCCCAGAAGGCCCGAGCAGAGCCTGCCGTGGGTGCGACCGACCATCCGGATACGGCTCACGCTGCTCTACGGCGGGATGTTCCTGATCGCCGGCATCCTGCTGCTCTCGATCATCTATCTGCTGGCCGCGCAGGCGCTGCACGTGGGCAGCGAGCTGCCGTTCAAGATCGTGAGCGGCAAGGTCAGCAGCGACGTCTGCAACTTCCCCGAGTCGGCGCCGCCCGAGCAGTTCAACGTGGCGATGAACGCCTGCGTCAACCACCAGCGCCAGCAGGCCCTGGACGATCTGCTCAGCCGCTCGCTCTTCGCGCTGGTCGGGCTGAGTGTCATCGCCTTCGCCTTCGGGTACGCGATGGCGGGCCGGGTCCTGTCGCCGCTCGGCCGCATCACCCGCACCGCCCGCCGGGTGGTCGGCTCCGACCTGGCGCGCCGGATCGAACTGGACGGCCCGGACGACGAGCTGAAGGAGCTGGCCGACACCTTCGACGAGATGCTGGAGCGCCTGGAGCGGGCCTTCACCGCGCAGCAGCGGTTCGTCGCCAACGCCTCGCACGAGCTGCGCACCCCGCTGGCGATCAACCGCACCCTGCTGGAGGTCCATCTCTCCGATCCGGGGGCCCCGGTGGAGCTGCAGCAGCTCGGCAAGACCCTGCTGGCCACCAACGAGCGCAGCGAACAGCTGGTGGAGGGGTTGCTGCTGCTGGCGCGCAGCGACAACCAGATCGTGGAGCGCAAACCGGTCGACCTCGCCGAGGTGGCCACGCGCGCGGTGGACCAGGCGCTGTCCGAGGCGGAGGCGAAGGGGGTGGAGATCCGCGGGGAGCGGGTGCCCGCGGTGGTCCAGGGCAACGGTGTCCTGCTGGAGCGGATCGCCCTGAACCTGGTGCAGAACGCGGTCCGGTACAACATCGCGGAAGGGGGATGGGTGGAGGTCACCACCGAGTCCCAGCAGGGCCAGGCGGTCCTGGTGGTATCGAACACCGGTCCCGTCGTTCCCGCGTACGAGATCGACAATCTGTTCGAGCCGTTCCGGCGGCTGCGGACGGAGCGGACCGGGAGCGACAAGGGAGTGGGCCTCGGCCTGTCGATCGCCCGCTCCGTGGCCCGCGCGCACGGCGGGCGGATCTTCGCGGAACCCCGCGAGGGGGGAGGGCTCATGATGCGGGTCACTCTCCCGGTCTGAGAGACTGCGCGCAGTGATAGGGACGGTGAATCGCTTTGTTCGCTTTACGCGGAATTTTCCGGACCATTTCCCGGCGTGGATGTGTGTGATCGATCACAGGGTCGAATTCCCGCCCCTCCACTCTGCGTGATCAAGCCTTCCTCGGAAGGCCGGTAAAGTCCGGGTTTCCGGGGGTCGGGATCACGGGAAGTACACGGGGTGGCGCCCGTGATGCACGACAGGAGGACCGTGTACGGTCCCCCTCGCCACCCGAAGCCGATCACTCCTCGTGAGTGCGGCTGGGTGTCGATTGAGTAACAGACCTTGATGTGAGGCAAAATCTCCGCCTCAGGTCGGGCACAAGTCCGGCCTCTCACGCGTTACCCGCGCTGAGACACCACAGACACCCAGAGGGGGAGAGCGACATGGCAACGGATTACGACACCCCACGCAAGACCGACGACGACGTCGATCAGGACAGCCTTGAGGAACTGAAGGCCCGTCGGAACGACAAGTCGACCTCAGCGGTCGACGTCGACGAGTTCGAGCAGGCCGAAGGGCTGGAACTGCCCGGCGCGGATCTCTCCAACGAGGAGCTGTCCGTCCGGGTCCTGCCCCGTCAGGCCGACGAGTTCACCTGCATGAGCTGCTTCCTCGTGCACCACCGCTCCCAGCTGGCCAGGGAGAAGAACGGTCAGCCCATCTGCCGCGACTGCGACTGAGCAAGGACCGGCCGTGGCAGACGACTCACCGTCCCGGAAACGGCGCTTCCGGCGCAAGAACGCCCCGGAGGCTTATCAGGGCGGTACCGGCCCGGCAGAAGGCGCTGAGCCCGCTGCCGAGCACTCCGCCGCCCTGCTGCCCCAGCACGGCACGCACGAGGACGAGCGGGGCCTCCCGGCCTCGCTCGAAGCCGGCCAGGACGACCACGACGGCCCCACGACCGGGGGCCGGCGGCTGGCCGGAGTACGACGGGGAGTACGCAGGGGGAGCGACGGCGCGAAGGCGGCGCTCGGCTATCTCGCCGACCGCATCATCGACACCGCGCCGCGCGTCCCGGTCCGCGATCTGGCCACCCTGCGGCGGCAGTTCCCGGGACTGGGCCCCGAGGAGCTGGCCGACAAGCTGATCGCGGGCGCCGCGAACAGCAGCTCCACCGTGGGCGCGGGCGTCGGCGCCGCCGCCATGATGCCCGTACCGCCCGCGATGCCGGCGGAGCTGGCGGCGGAGATCACCGCCGTGGCCGCCATCGAGCTGAAGCTCATCGCGGAGCTGCACGAGGTCTACGGACTGCGGCCGCCCGGCACGCTCAAGGAGCGCAGCGCCGGCTACCTGACCTCCTGGACACAGGAGCGCGGGGTCGACATCACCAAACCGTCGACGTTCAACGGTGCCCTCAGCGGCCCCATGAAGCGCGAGCTGCGCCACCAGATCACCAAGCGCATGGTCCGCACCCTGCCGAACCTGGTCCCGTTCATGATCGGAGCGGCCGTCGGCGCCATGATGAACCGGCGGGACACCAAGAAGGTCGCGGAACACGTCCGCAAGGACCTGCGCAAGCGGCAGATCCCCTGGGACGCCCTGCCGGCCCTGCCGCCGCTGGAGCGGCCCGGCGAGCTGCCCCCGGCGCCGCCCGGGGAGCTGGGCCGCTGACAGCCCGCCCCGCCCGGTTCCGGGCGGATCAGGCGGAATCCGCGGAGCCCGCCGAGCCGGTCCTGACGGCGTTCAGCGCCTCCAGCAGCCCCCGCGGATCACGCGTCGAGAGATACAGATAGGGCGTCGGGTCGTCCGGATCCGTGACCGGCACCCGCAGCGCCGTCGGCACATAGCTGCGCAGCAGCATGAAGGCGCGCGGATCGGCCTTGTGCAGCCGCCAGGCGATCGTCTCCTCGCGGTCGAGCACCTCGGCCTCGCCCAGTGCCGACACCGGGATCCGCGCGTCGCCCGCGACCAGCGAGTCCGCCACCACCCTGACCCGCGCCGATCCGTAGGAACTGACCCCGGCCGCCGCCAGCGCGCCCGCCCCGATCAACCCCCCGAGCAGCGGCAGCGCCCCCAGCGGCAGCAGCATCAGGCCGCCCGCGAGGGAGATCAGCGCGGCAATGCCCCACCAGGAGCGGGGCGCGGTCAGACGTTCGTCGTAGCGTGCGACGGAAGGCTCCATGGAGCCAAGCTTGGCACGGTGCGGTTGGCGGGCGACCGCGCGGGTAAGGTCTGCGCCTGTGAGTAACGTGCCGAACCCGGGAGCCGCCTCCGGGCCCGCCCCCTCGCCGCCGTCAGGACCGGGGCCGCTGACGCCGCCGGCCGACGCCGCGGCGCCGGTGCGCCACCCCGACGCGCCCGCCCCGGGCGAGCCCCTCGGCCCGCACTACGAACACTGTTTCGGCTGCGGCGAGGCACAGCCCCACGGGCTGCGGCTGCGGGCACGGGCCGGCGAGGGCGTGAGCATCACCGCCGAGTTCACCGTCGGCCCCGACCACCAGGGCGCGCCCGGTCTGGCGCACGGCGGCGTCCTGGCCACCGCGCTCGACGAGACGCTCGGCTCGCTGAACTGGCTGCTGCGGGTGGTCGCGGTGACCGGCCGGCTCCAGACCGAGTTCGTCCGGCCCGTACCGGTGGGTACGGTGCTGCATCTGGACGCCAGGGTCACCGCCGTGCACCGGCGCAAGATCTACTGCACCGCCACCGGCAGGCTCGGCGGCCCCGAGGGGCCCGTCGCCGTGCGGGCCGACGCCCTTTTCGTCGAGGTCAAGGTCGATCACTTCATCGACAACGGCCGCCAGGAGGAGATCCGGGCGGCGATGGCCGACCCGGACCAGTTCAGGCGCGTACGCGCCTTCGAGGTGAACCCATGAGCCCAGCCCCCACCGGCCCCGGCCGCCCCGTCGACGTGCTGATCCGCCGTATCGACCCGGAGGCGCCGCTTCCGTCGTACGGGCACCCGGGCGACGCCGGAGCCGACCTGGTCACCACCGTCGCCGCCGAGCTGGCGCCCGGTGAGCGCGCGGTCCTGCCCACCGGCGTCTCCATCGCCCTGCCGGACGGTTACGCGGCCTTCGTGCACCCCCGCTCCGGGCTGGCCGCCCGCTGCGGCGTCGCTCTCGTGAATGCCCCCGGGACGGTGGATGCCGGGTACCGTGGAGAGATCAAAGTGATCGTGGTCAATCTGGACCCCCGCGAGAGCGTGCGGTTCGAGCGGTTCGACCGGGTCGCCCAACTGGTCGTCCAGCAGGTCGAGAAGGTCCGCTTCCACGAGGTGGCGGAACTTCCCGGCTCGGCACGGGGCGACGGGGGCTTCGGGTCCACCGGCGGCCATGCGGCCGTGGGTGGGGTACAGGGTGGGAATCGATACGCTTCGGTCGTATCCGACCGGGAAGGACAGTGACGTGTTCGGACGTCGCAAGAAGAGTGGTTCCGCCGAGGACACGGCGGACGCAACGGGCGAGACCGAGCAGGTCGACGGCTCCGGTGACGAGAGTGCGGACGCCGCCGCCGAGGCGGGGGACGCTCCCCGCCGGGTGAACCTTCCGCCGGCGCCCCGGCCCGACGGTCCCTGGGACATCTCGGAGGTCTCCAAGCCCGACGAGGGCCGCGTCGACCTGGGCGGCGTCTTCGTGCCCGCGGTCGACGGCATGGAGCTGCGCGTGGAGGTCGCCGGGGACGCGATCGTCGCCGCGACGGTCGTCGTGCGCGACAGCGCCGTACAGCTCCAGGCGTTCGCCGCGCCCAAGAAGGAGGGCATCTGGGGCGAGGTCCGCGAGGAGATCGCCACCGGCATCACCCAGCAGGGCGGCATCATCGACGAGGTCGAGGGCCCGCTCGGCTGGGAGCTGCGCGCGCAGGTGCCCGTCCAGCTGCCGGACGGCACCGGAGGCGTGCAGCTGGTGCGCTTCATCGGCGTCGACGGGCCGCGCTGGTTCCTGCGCGGCGTGATCTCCGGGCAGGGCGCGGTGCAGCCGGAGGCCGCCGGGCTGCTGGAGCAGATCTTCCGGGACACCGTCGTCGTACGCGGCGAGGGACCGATGGCGCCCCGCGACCCGATCGTTCTGAAGCTGCCGGACGACGCGCAGATGGTCGCCGAGGGCGTCCAGCAGGAGGAGCAGGAGGGCTCGCGCTTCTCCGGCGGCATGGGCCAGCTCCAGCGCGGCCCGGAGATCACCGAGGTGCGCTGACCCGGCTCCGGCGTCACGGCCGTACGCCTTCACCGGTGGGCCGCATCCCTTCCCAGGGGTGCGGCCCACCGGCTTTCGCGCTGGTCACAGCCGGGAGCCGTAGGGAACGCGTCAAGCGGACGCCGTGGTGAGTATGAGACCCGTCAAGGCAGCGGGAACCGGCCCCAGCGGGGGCTTTTCTTGCCGAGGCAGGTTTTCCCCACTCATCTCAGGAGCAACCGATGGCCGATCCGGCCTTCGTCGTCACCACGGTCGCGGTCTTCGCGCTGGTGGCCCTCATCGCCAAGAGGGTGGCCGGGCTGTGAGCGCAGAGAACATCGTCGGCCTCCTCGTGGCCGTCGCCCTGCTGGGCTACCTCGTCCTCGCGCTTCTCTTCCCCGAGACCCCCGAGGGCCGCTCCGTCGTCGCACTCGCCCAGGAGCGCCACGGACTGCCCGAACGCGACCGGGACGCGCTCGGCGGCGCCCGCTGGGTCGCCTTCACCGCCCGCACCCGGATGTCCGGCGTCGACATCGACGAGGCGGGGACCCGGCGCCGCGTCCGCAAGGGCGCCGCGGGGTCCGTCGTCTCCTGGGTGGAGCGGCACGGCGGCGAGCCCGGCGCCGACACCGCCGCGCTCACCGACGCCATCGCCCGGGAGGGCGGTACGCCCCTGCTGGTCGCCGTCGAGGACGGCCGGGCCGCACGCGTCCTGGGCGTGATCCACCTCAAGGACGTCGTCAAGGACGGAATGCGGGAGCGCTTCGAGGAACTGCGCCGGATGGGCATCAGAACCGTCATGATCACCGGTGACAACCCGCTGACGGCCGCGGCCATCGCGCGGGAGGCCGGGGTGGACGACTTCCTCGCCGAGGCCACCCCCGAGGACAAGATGGCGCTGATCCGGCGCGAACAGGCGGGCGGCAACCTCGTCGCGATGACCGGCGACGGGACCAACGACGCGCCGGCGCTGGCCCAGGCGGACGTCGGGGTGGCCATGAACACCGGCACCTCGGCGGCCAAGGAGGCCGGGAACATGGTCGACCTGGACTCCGACCCGACCAAGCTCATCGAGATCGTCGGCATCGGCAAGCAACTGCTCATCACCCGCGGCGCGCTGACGACCTTCTCCCTCGCGAACGACGTCGCGAAGTACTTCGCGATCATCCCCGCCATGTTCGCGGTGGTCCACCCCGGGCTGGACGCGCTCAACATCATGCGGCTGTCCTCGCCGCAGTCCGCGATCCTCTCCGCCGTCGTCTTCAACGCGCTGATCATCGTGGCGCTCGTACCCCTCGCGCTCAGGGGGGTGCGCTACCGGCCCATGAGCGCCGACCGGATGCCCGGCAGGAACCTCGCGGTCTACGGCCTCGGCGGCCTGGTGGCGCCCTTCCTCGGCATCAAACTCATCGACCTGCTCCTCTCCCTCGTCCCCGGCATCGGGTGAACGGCGTGTCCACCATGAACAGCTCGGCAGCCGCCACCGCGCGGCTCCTCGGCGCAGCGCTGCGCTCCCTTCTCGTCCTCACCGTCCTGTGCGGGGTGCTCTACCCGCTGGCCGTCACCGGCCTCGCCCAGGCGTTCTTCCCCCACCGGGCGGCCGGCTCCGAGGTCAGGGAGGGCGGCTCTGGCCGGGTCGTCGGCTCGTCCCTGATCGGACAGCGCTACGACCTGCCGGCCCGCGCGGGCCGCGCCCCGGCCCCGGACCCGCGCTGGTTCCAGCCGCGCCCCTCCGACGGCCTCGTCACCAGCACCGTCGACCCGCGCCACCGGCCGCTCCTGTCCGGGGCGACCAACCTGGCGGGCGACAACCCGGAGCTGATCCGGTCCGTCGAGGCCGCCAGGGCCGCCGTCATCGAGGACAACTCCACCCCGGGCCACCCGGTCCGCGCCGCGGAGATCCCCGCCGACGCGCTCACCTCCTCGGGCTCGGGGCTCGACCCGGACATCTCGCCCGCGTACGCCCGGCTCCAGACCCACCGTGTCGCCGAGCGCAACCGGCTGCCCGTACGGCAGCTGGCACGTCTGGTCGAGGAGCACACCCAGGGGCGCGCCCTCGGCTTCGTGGGGGAGCCCCGGGTGAACGTCCTCGCGCTCAACACCGCCCTGCGCGAGCTGCTGGCGGGCCGCTGAGGCGCCGGTCGCACCGGCACGGCACCCACCCGCCGCAAGCGCGGCCCGGTGCGGGCGCGGCACCGCGACCGCACCCATCAGAATCACGTCAAGACCGGCCCGGAAGTCCACCGCTGTCCCATTTGTCGCTGTTCCCGGCTGTAGTTTCAGGACAGTCGGCGCGTCGGACGCGGTGGCTCACCTGGAAGACAATGGGGCCATGGGACGCGGCAGACTTCGGATCTACCTGGGCGCGGCACCGGGCGTCGGCAAGACGTACGCGATGCTGTCCGAGGCGCAGCGCCGCGTGGAGCGGGGCACCGACTGCGTGGTCGGCTTCGTGGAGCACCACGACCGGCCACGTACGGAAACGATGCTGCACGGCCTGGAGCAGGTGCCCCGCCGGGAGCTGGAGCACCGGGGCGCCCGGCTCACCGAGATGGACGTCGACGCGGTCCTGGACCGGCGGCCCGCCGTCGTCCTCGTCGACGAGCTGGCCCACACCAACGTGCCGGGCTCCCGCAACGCCAAGCGCTGGCAGGACGTCGAGACCCTCCTCAAGGCGGGCATCGAGGTCGTGTCCACCGTCAACATCCAGCACCTGGAGTCACTCGGCGACGTCGTCGAGTCGATAACCGGGGTACGGCAGCGCGAGACCGTCCCCGACGAGATGGTCCGCCGGGCCGACCAGATCGAGCTGGTCGACATGTCGCCCCAGGCGCTGCGCCGCCGGATGGCGCACGGCAACGTCTACAAGCCCGACAAGGTCGACGCCGCGCTCTCCCACTACTTCCGCCCCGGCAACCTGACCGCGCTGCGCGAGCTGGCGCTGCTCTGGGTCGCCGACCGGGTCGACGAGTACCTCCAGCAGTACCGCGGCGAACACGACATCCGCACCACCTGGCAGGCCCGCGAACGCATCGTCGTCGGCCTCACCGGCGGCCCCGAGGGGCGCACGCTGCTGCGCCGCGCCGCCCGGATGGCCGCCAAGGGCTCCGGCAGCGAGATCCTCGCCGTCTACATCGCCAGGAGCGACGGCCTGACCGCCGCCTCGCCCAAGGAGATCGCCGTCCAGCGCAAGCTGGTCGAGGACCTGGGCGGCACCTTCCACCACGTCATCGGCGACGACATACCCGCCGCGCTGCTCGCCTTCGCGCGGGGGGTCAACGCCACCCAGATCGTCCTCGGCTCCAGCCGCCGCAAGAGCTGGCAGTACGTCTTCGGACCCGGCGTCGGCACCACCGTCGCCCGCGAGTCGGGCCCCGACCTGGACGTCCACATCGTCACCCACGAGGAGGCCGCCAAGGGCCGCGGGCTGCCGGTGGCGC
Organism: Streptomyces corynorhini; assembly: GCF_003346515.1. Classification (GTDB taxonomy): domain Bacteria; phylum Actinomycetota; class Actinomycetes; order Streptomycetales; family Streptomycetaceae; genus Streptomyces; species Streptomyces corynorhini. Next base: position 50,155 of record NZ_QQNA01000002.1, on the reverse strand, counting down.
GCGGCGCCCGGCTGGGGCGCTCGCGGATCATCTCGGGGTGGCTGGCCGGGGTCGTCGCCCCCGTACTGCTCTCGCTGATGCTCGCGGAGCTGAGCAACACCCTCGGCCTCGCCAACGACGTCCTGCTCTTCCTCTTCCTGACGGTGCTGGCCGCGCTGCTCGGCGGATTGCGGCCCGCGCTCGCCTCCGCGGCCGTCGGCTCGCTGCTGCTCAACTTCTACTTCACGCCGCCCTCCCACACCCTGACCGTCCAGGACCCCAAGAACCTGGTCGCCATCGTCATCTTCTTCGCGGTGGCCGTCTCCGTGGCGTCCGTCGTGGACCTGGCGGCCCGCCGTACCCACCAGGCGTCCCGGCTGCGCGCCGAGTCCGAGATCCTCTCCTTCCTCGCGGGCAGCGTGCTGCGCGGGGAGACCGCGCTCGACGCCCTGCTGGAGCGGGTGCGGGAGACCTTCTCCATGGAGTCGGTGGCGCTGCTGGAGCGCGAGAGCGACGTCGAGCCGTGGACCCGCGCGGGCAGCGTCGGACCGCAGCCCGTCGACCGCCCCGAGGCCGCCGACGTCGACATGCCGGTCGGCGACCACATGGCGCTGGCCCTCTCCGGCCGGGTGCTGCCCGCCGAGGACCGCCGGGTGCTGGCCGCCTTCGCCACCCAGGCCGCCGTCGTCCTGGACCGGCAGCGGCTGGTGGGCGAGGCGGAGCAGGCCAGGGCGCTCGCCGAGGGCAACCGCATCCGTACCGCCCTGCTCGCCGCCGTCAGCCACGATCTGCGCACCCCGCTGGCCGGGATCAAGGCCGCCGTCACCTCGCTGCGCTCCGACGACGTCGACTGGTCGGAGGAGGACCGGGCGGAGCTGCTGGAGGGCATCGAGCACGGCTCCGACCGCCTCGACCATCTGGTCGGCAACCTCCTGGACATGTCCCGGCTCCAGACCGGCACCGTCACCCCGCTGATGCGCGAGATCGACCTCGACGAGGTGGTCCCGATGGCGCTCGGCGGCGTGCCGGAGGGCAGCGTGGAGCTGGACATCCCCGAGTCGCTGCCCATGGTGGCCGTCGACCCGGGCCTGCTGGAGCGCGCGGTCGCCAACATCGTGGAGAACGCCGTCAAGTACAGCCCCGACGGCCGGCCCGTCACCGTCGCGGCGAGCGCGCTCGGCGCCCGGGTGGAGGTACGGGTCGTGGACCGCGGCCCCGGCGTCCCCGACGACGCCAAGGACCGCATCTTCGAACCCTTCCAGCGCCACGGAGACGCCCCGCGCGGCGCGGGCGTCGGACTCGGCCTGGCGGTCGCCCGCGGCTTCGTGGACGCGATGGGCGGCACGCTCGCCGCCGAGGACACCCCCGGCGGCGGTCTGACCATGGTTCTCAACCTCGGAGCCGCGTCGGGCCGCGCGCCCGGACGCACCGAATCACCCGCCCGGCTCATCACATGAGCGGGGCAGCAGAAAGGCGGACCCTATGACCCGGGTGCTCGTGGTCGACGACGAGCCACAGATCGTACGCGCCCTCGTGATCAACCTGAGAGCGCGCAAGTACGAGGTGGAGGCGGCCTCCGACGGCGCGAGCGCGCTGGAACTGGCCGCCGCGCGCCACCCCGACGTCGTCGTGCTCGACCTCGGCCTGCCGGACATGGACGGCGTCGAGGTGATCAAGGGCCTGCGCGGCTGGACCCGCGTACCGATCCTGGTGCTGTCCGCCCGCCATACCTCGGACGAGAAGGTGGAGGCCCTGGACGCCGGGGCCGACGACTACGTCACCAAGCCCTTCGGCATGGACGAACTGCTGGCCAGGCTGCGCGCGGCCGTCCGGCGGGCCGAGCCGGTCGGCGGGGACGGCGACGAGACGGCCGCGGTCGTCGAGACCGGCGGGTTCACCGTCGACCTGGCCGCCAAGAAGGTGCACCGGGACGGCCGGGACGTACGGCTCACCCCGACCGAGTGGCACCTGCTGGAGGTGCTCGTGCGCAACACCGGCCGGCTCGTCAGCCAGAAACAGCTCCTCCAGGAGGTCTGGGGCCCCTCCTACGGCACCGAGACGAACTATCTGCGGGTCTACATGGCCCAGCTCAGACGGAAGCTGGAGACGGACCCCTCGCACCCCCGGCACTTCGTCACCGAACCGGGCATGGGGTACCGCTTCGAGCGTTGATCCGACGGTCCGCGGCAACCGGCCGTCCTCGTACCCCGGTACGCTCTGGGGTATGAGTGCTGACAAGCCGAGCGGCCGGTTCCGCCGGATGCTCGACCGGCTGTCCAGCTCCCAGGGGGATCTGGAGTCGCAGGAGCTGCGCGAGGACGCGCAGGCGTCGGGCTGCACCCGGATCTCCGAGTGCAGCGACCGCCAGATCGTCCGGGTGACTGGTACGTTGCGGACGGTCACCCTGCGTCCGCGAGCCGGTGTGCCCGCGCTGGAGGCGGAGCTGTTCGACGGCACCGCGCCCCTGAACGTGGTGTGGCTGGGCCGGCGCTCCATCGTGGGCATAGAGCCGGGCCGCAGAATGATCGCCTCCGGCCGGATCTCCCTGAGTCACGGCCGGCGGGTGCTGTTCAATCCCACATACGAACTCCGACCGCTCGGACAGGAGTAGCCGGTGACGTCACCCGACGAGCCCGCCACCTCGACCGCTTCCCCAGACCCCCGCCCCGCGACGGCGGCCGACCCGGAGGGCGACGCGAAAGCCGTCACCGAGGCGGCCCTCTTCGAGGCGTTCGGCGGTGTGCGCGGCATGGTGGAGACAGTCCTGCCCGGACTGCTCTTCGTCACGATCTTCACGATCAACAAGGACCTGCACACCTCGGCGATCGCGGCCCTGGCCGTCTCGCTGCTGCTGGTGGTGGTCCGGCTGATCCGCCGCGACACCGTCAAGCACGCCTTCAGCGGAGTCTTCGGCGTCGCCTTCGGCGTGCTCTTCGCGATGATGACGGGCAACGCCAAGGACTTCTACCTGCCCGGCATGCTCTACACGCTGGGGCTGGCGCTCGCCTACATCATCACCACGCTGGCGGGCGTGCCGCTGATAGGGCTGATCCTCGGCCCGGTCTTCAAGGAGAACCTCTCCTGGCGCACCCGTAACCCGGGCCGCAAGAAGGCGTACGCCAAGGCCAGTTGGGCCTGGGGGCTGATCCTGCTCGCCAAGTGCGCGATCCTCTTCCCGCTCTACTGGTGGGCCGACACCGCCCAGCTCGGCTGGGTGCTGATCGCGCTGAAGATCCCGCCCTTCCTGCTCTCCGTCTATCTCACCTGGGTCTTCCTCGCCAAGGCGCCGCCGCCCATCGACGTCTTCGCCGAGATGGAGGAGCGGGAGCGGGCCGAGAAGGAGCGCGAGGCCGCCACCGCGGGCACCGGGGACCGGCCGCCCGCCCGGCACCGCCGGTAGCTCCCCTCCGGCGCACCCCGCCGGGCCGCGCACATGACATCGCCGTACGGGTCACGACCCGTACGGCGATGTCATGCGTGTCGCGCGCCCGTCAGTCCGACCGGTCCTCACGCCGTACCGACAGCAGGTCCTCCAACTGCTCCTCGCGCGCCTGCGCCGCCACGAACAGCAGCTCGTCGCCCGCCTCCAGGGTCTCCTCAGGACTGGGCGTCAGGACGCGCGTACCGCGGATGATGGTGACCAGGGACGTGTCCTCCGGCCAGACCACCTCGCCGACCTGAGTGCCCGCCACCGCCGACTCCGGCGGCAGCGTCAGCTCCACCAGGTTGGCGTCCCCGTGGCTGAAGCGCAGCAGCCGTACGAGATCCCCGACGCTCACCGCCTCCTCGACCAGCGCCGACATCAGCCGCGGCGTGGAGACCGCGACATCGACGCCCCACGCCTCGTTGAACAGCCACTCGTTCTTGGGGTTGTTGACCCGGGCCACCACCCGCGGCACGCCGTACTCCGTCTTGGCGAGCAGCGAGACGACCAGATTCACCTTGTCGTCACCGGTCGCCGCGATCACGACGTTGCAGCGCTGGAGCGCCGCCTCGTCCAGCGAGGTGATCTCGCAGGCGTCGGCCAGCAGCCACTCCGCGAGCGGCACCCGCTCCACCGAGATGGCGGTCGGCGCCTTGTCGATCAGCAGGATCTCGTGCCCGTTCTCCAGCAGCTCACCCGCGATGGAACGGCCCACCGCACCGGCTCCGGCAATCGCGACGCGCATCAGTTCACGCCTCCGTCCGGGCCTTCGGCGAACGCCGCCTCGACCTTCTGGATGTCGTCGGTACGCATCATCACGTGGACGATGTCGCCCTCCTGGAGGACCGTCTGGGACGTCGGCAGCATCGCCTCGCCCAGCCGGGTGAGGAACGCGACGCGCACGCCCGTCTCCTCCTGCAACGTGCTGATCTTGTGCCCGATCCAGCTGTCCGAGGTGTGCACCTCGGCGAGCTGCACCCCCCCGCTGGGGTCGCGCCACAGCGGCTCGGCGCCGGACGGCAGCAGCCGGCGCATCATCTGGTCGGCGGTCCAGCGGACCGTGGCCACGGTCGGGATGCCCAGGCGCTGGTAGACCTCGGCGCGCTTCGGGTCGTAGATGCGGGCGGCGACGTTCTCTATGCCGAACATCTCGCGGGCCACCCGGGCGGCGATGATGTTGGAGTTGTCGCCGCTGCTCACCGCGGCGAAGGCGCCGGCGTCCTCGATCCCCGCCTCGCGCAGGGTGTCCTGGTCGAAGCCGACCCCGCTGACGCGACGGCCGCCGAACCCCGAGCCGAGCCGACGGAACGCGGTCGGGTCCTGGTCGATGACGGCGACGGTGTGTCCCTGCTGCTCCAGGTTGTGCGCGAGCGCGGCGCCGACCCGGCCGCAGCCCATGATGACGATGTGCACGTCGCGCTACCCCGCAGTCCTGATCGCCTCGATGACCTGCGAAAACACCCTGTTCACTCTTCTTTCTCGACCTGCCGGGTATCCGATGGGGCGCCGCGCAACGCGGTCCCTGACAACGAGCTTATGCGTCGACGGTCGCGATGCCGTCATCCCCGTCGCCGAGCGGCGCGCGGACGGCGGGGGTGGTGGCCGCACGAGCGACAGTTCGAGCGCATACGATCCCTTCCGTGTCCAAACTGACCGACGTGCCCAAACGCATCCTGATCGGGCGGGCGTTGCGCAGCGACAGGCTCGGGGAGACGCTCCTCCCCAAGCGCGTCGCGCTGCCCGTCTTCGCCTCAGACCCGCTGTCCTCGGTGGCCTACGCCCCGGGAGAAGTCCTCCTGGTGCTGTCGATCGCGGGGGTGTCCGCGTACCACTTCAGCCCCTGGATCGCGCTGGCCGTCGTCGTCCTGATGTTCACCGTCGTCGCCTCGTACCGGCAGAACGTCCACGCCTACCCGAGCGGCGGCGGCGACTACGAGGTCGCCACCACCAACCTCGGTCCGCGCGCCGGACTCACCGTCGCCAGCGCGCTGCTGGTCGACTACGTGCTGACCGTGGCCGTGTCGATCTCCTCCGGGGTGGAGAACCTCGGCTCCGCCGTCCCGTTCGTCGTGGAGCACAAGGTCCTCGTCGCCATCGCGATGATCGTGCTGCTCACGCTGATGAACCTGCGCGGCGTACGGGAGTCGGGCAAGCTCTTCGCGATCCCCACCTACGTCTTCGTCGGCGGCGTGTTCATCATGATCGCCTGGGGCGCGTTCCGCGGCCTCGTGCTCGGCGACACCATGCACGCCCCGACCGCCGGCTACCAGATCAAACCCGAACACCAGGGGCTGGCCGGGTTCGCGCTGATCTTCCTGCTGCTGCGCGCCTTCTCCTCCGGCTGCGCCGCGCTGACCGGCGTCGAGGCGATCAGCAACGGGGTCCCCGCCTTCCGCAAGCCCAAGAGCAGGAACGCGGCGACCACGCTCGCCCTGATGGGCGCTCTCGCCGTCACGATGTTCTGCGGCATCATCGGGCTGGCCATGGCCACCGATGTGAAGATGGCCGAGAACCCGGGCACGGATCTGATCCACAACGGGGTGCCGGTCGGCGCGGACTACGTCCAGAACCCGGTGATCTCGCAGGTCGCGGCGGCCGTCTTCGGCAGCGGGACGTTCTTCTTCGTCCTCCTCGCCGCCGCCACCGCGCTCGTCCTCTTCCTGGCCGCGAACACCGCGTACAACGGCTTCCCGCTGCTCGGCTCGATCCTCGCCCAGGACCGCTATCTGCCGCGCCAGCTGCACACGCGCGGGGACCGGCTCGCCTTCTCCAACGGCATCGTCCTGCTGGCCGGGGCCGCCGCGCTGCTCGTCGGGGTGTACGGAGCGGACTCCACGCGGCTCATCCAGCTCTACATCGTCGGCGTCTTCGTCTCCTTCACCCTCAGCCAGACCGGCATGGTCCGGCACTGGAACCGCCATCTGCGCACCGAGCGCGACGTGGCCAAGCGCCGGCACATGGTGCGCTCGCGGGCGATCAACACCTTCGGCGCCTTCTTCACCGGCGTGGTGCTGATCGTCGTCCTCGCCACCAAGTTCACCCACGGCGCCTGGGTCGCGCTGCTCGGCATGGTGATCTTCTACGGCACGATGACCGCGATCCGCCGCCACTACGACCGGGTCGCCGCCGAGATCGCCGCGGCCGAGGCCCCGTCGGACGACACCGTCCGGCCCTCCCGGGTGCACTCCATCGTCCTCGTCTCCAAGGTCCACAAGCCCACGCTGCGCGCGCTCGGCTACGCGAAGCTGATGCGCTCGGACACCCTGGAGGCGCTCTCCATCAACGTCGACGCGGCGGAGACGAAGGCGCTGCGGGAGGAGTGGGAGCGGCGCGGCATCAACGTGCCGCTGAAGATCCTCGACTCCCCGTACCGCGAGATCACCCGGCCGGTGATCGAGTACGTACGCGGGCTGCGCACCGAGAGCCCGCGCGACGCGATCAGCGTGTACATCCCCGAGTACGTGGTCGGCCGCTGGTACGAGCACCTGCTGCACAACCAGAGCGCCCTGCGGCTGAAGGGCCGGCTGCTGTTCACACCGGGGGTGATGGTGACCTCGGTGCCCTACCAGCTGGAGTCCTCCGAGCGGGCCAGGACGCGGCTGAAGAAGCGCGCGGTGTACAACGCGCCGGGGGCGGTACGGCGCGGTCCCGTGGACGCGCGGCAGCCGGGCGGTGCGCGTCCCGAGAAGTGAGTGGCGGGCGGCACGGCGGCACACACGTAGACTCAAGGGCTGACGTCCGCCGTACCGCTACGCACCGCTTGATTTTGGAGCCACTCCCTCATGTCGACAGAACCGCAGGCTTCGGAACAGGCTTCACTGATCGGTGCGGAGTACGAGGTCGAGGTGGGGCCCGTCGCGCACGGCGGCCACTGCGTCGCCCGTACCGAGGAGGGCCGCGTGCTGTTCGTACGGCACGCGCTGCCCGGCGAGCGGATCGTCGCCCGGGTGACGGAGGGCGATGAGGACGCGCGCTATCTGCGCGCGGACGCGGTCAGGATCCTCGACGCCTCCAAGGACCGCGTCGAGGCCCCGTGCCGCTTCGCGGGCCCCGGCCGGTGCGGCGGCTGCGACTGGCAGCACGCCAAGCCGGGCGCGCAGCGCCGCCTCAAGGGCGAGGTCATCACCGAGCAGCTCCGGCGCCTCGCGGGCCTCACCCCCGAGGAGGCGGGCTGGGACGGCACGGTCATGCCCGCCCCCGGCGACAAGCTGCCCCAGGGCGAGGTGCCCGCGTGGCGCTCGCGCGTGCAGTACGCGGTGGACGAGAACGGCCGCGCGGGACTGCGCAGGCACCGCTCGCACGAGATCGAGCCGGTCGACCACTGCATGATCGCGGCGGAGGGCGTCAGCGAACTGGGCGTCGAGCGGCGCGAGTGGCCGCAGATCGCCACGGTGGAGGCCATCGCGGCCTCCGGCTCCGGCGACCGTCAGGTCGTCCTCACCCCGCGCGAGGGCGGCCGGCTCCCGCTGGTCGAACTCGACAAGCCCGTCTCCGTCCTGCGGGTCGAGGAGCACGACGGGGGAGTGCACCGCGTCCACGGCCGCGCCTTCGTCCGCGAACGCGCCGACGGCCGCACGTACCGCGTCGGCATGGGCGGCTTCTGGCAGGTCCACCCGCAGGCCCCCCAACTGCTGGTCGAAGCGGTGATGCAGGGCCTGATGCCGCGGAAGGGCGACACGGCGCTCGACCTGTACTGCGGCGTCGGCCTGTTCGCCGGCGCGATCGCGGAACGCGTCGGGGAGAGCGGCGCGGTGCTCGGCATCGAGTCGGGCAAGCGAGCGGTCGAGGACGCCCGGCACAACCTCAAGGACCTGCCCCGGGTCCGCGTCGAACAGGGCAAGGTCGACCAGGTCCTGCCGCGCACCCGCATCACGGAAACGGACCTGATCGTCCTGGACCCGCCCCGCGCGGGCGCGGGCAAGCAGACGGTCAAGCACCTCACCACCCTGGGCGCCCGCCGCATCGCCTACGTGGCCTGCGACCCGGCGGCCCTCGCGCGCGACCTGGGCTACTTCCGGGAGGGTGGCTACCGGGTGCGGACGCTGCGGGCGTTCGACTTGTTCCCGATGACGCACCATGTGGAGTGCGTGGCGATCCTGGAGCCGGTGAAGAAGGACGACTGACCTGGGGTTTTGTCACCCAGAAGATCCATTCGCCTGCTTTCGCTCGCGGAACACCTCGCCCGAGGTTCACCTTGCGCACAACGGTCTGAGCCGCTGCTCCAAGAGCCGGCGCGGGTATCGCGGGCGACGTGGCGATGCGGAATGCCGAATCGTCACGCTCGGATGACGTTCGAACCGGGAGTCCCCCGGGCCGCGCGGCCCGGGGTGAAGAGGTCTCGTCCGGGGGCCTGCCGTCCCGGTGGCGGCGTGCCCCCGAGGCCCCGCCCGCGCTGCGGGCCCCGCCAAGGACCACGGCGCTGACCGGACACGTACTCAAGCTGGACGGGAAGCCGCTGTCCGGGGTGACTGTCTCGGTGGGCGCGAAGACCGCGAGCACCGACGCGCGGGGCCGGTTCCTGCTTGCCGGGATCAGCCCGGAAGCCACCACACTGGTGGTGGACGGCGACGGCGCCAATTCGGAGAAGCGGCAGTACGGCCGCTTCGACATCCGGATCCGCCCCAAGCCGGGCAAGGCGGTCGACCTCGGCTTCCCGGTGTGGATGACGCCGCTGGACACCAAACACACCGTACGCTTCGCCGCCCCGGCCAAGACCGACATCGTACTGAGAACACCGAAGATCCCCGGCCTTGAGGTACGGATCCCCAAGGGATCGGTCGTACGGGACGACAAGGGCCGCCCGGTCACCGAACTCGGCATCACGGCGATTCCGCTCGACCGTCCGCCGTTCCCGCTGCCCGAGAACGGCATCGTGCCCGTCTTCTTCACGGTGCAGCCCGGCGGCACCTACGTGTTCCCCAAGGGCGCACAGATCATCTACCCGAACTACACGCGCGAAGACCCCGGCACACGGGTCGAGTTCATGGACTACGACCCGAAGAAGAAGGGCTGGTACGTCTACGGCCACGGCAGTGTCTCCGCGGACGGGAAGCAGGTGGTGCCGGACGCGAAGACCCGCGTCTGGGCCTTCCACGGCGCCATGTTCAACACCGGCGACATCCTCCCCTGGGACACGTCCTGGCTCAAGGACGTGACGGACTGGCTGTCCGGCGACCCGGTCGAGCTGTCCACGGGACTGCTCACCGACTCCCGTACCGATCTCGCCGTCGGTGGCGCGCTCGGCTCCGCCGAGATCACCCGTACCTACTGGCAGGGCGATCCGTACAAGCGTGCCTTCGGCATCGGCCGGGACCTCTCGTACAACGCCTTCCTGCACTCCAAGAAGCAGTGGCAGGAGGTCGATCTCTACCTGCCGGGCGGTGGCACGACCCACTTCACCCGCACCTCCTCGGGCACCGGCTGGACGGACGCGGTGTTCGAACCGCTCGACACCGCCTCCGGCTTCCGCGGATCCAAGATCGTCTGGAAGGGATACAGCGGCGGCTGGGAACTCACCTTCCGCGACGGCACCGTGTGGGTGTTTCCCCAGTACGCGCCGCTGAAGGAGATCCGCGACCGGCACGGCAACACCGTGAGGATCACGCGCCTCGACGGCAAGCGGGGCGACATCACCCGGATCAACGCCCCCGGCGGCCGCTGGATCTCGCTGGCATACGACACCCAGCACAGGGTCACCAGGACCACGGACAACACGGGACGCACCACCGAGTACACGTACGACGGCGCGGGACGTCTGGACAAGGTCACCGACCCCGCGGGCAAGGTCAGCCGCTACACGTACGACGGCACGTCGAACCGGATCAGGACCGCTGTCGACGCCCGTGGCATCACCTACATGAGCAACACCTTCGACACCGACGGCAGGGTCGACGAACAGACCCTCACCGAAGGCGCCGAGTACACCTTCGCGTACACACAGACCGGCGCCGGCAAGATCACCTCGTCGACGGTGACCCAGCCCGGCGGCGCCGTACGCCGGGTGGAGTTCGACACGGACGGCTACGGCACCTCCGACACCCAGGGCCACGGCAGCACACTGGCGCGCAAGACCGTGTACGACCGGGGTCCGTACCACCGGATCGACGCGGTCACCGACCCGTACGGCCGTCGCACCGAACTCGCCTACGACGCTCACGGCAACGTGACCTCCGCCGAGGAACTGGCCGGGACACCACAGGCCCGCAGCTCCGGGACCGTGGTCTACGACGGCCCGTACGACCAGCCCACCGCCGTCACCGACCCGCTGGGCAACACCACCACCTTCGGCTACGACACCGACGGCGACCTGCGAACGGCGACCGACCCCGAAGGCCGCGTCACCCACCTCACCCACGCCTCCGACGGACAGCTGGAAACAGTCACCGACCCCTCCGGCGCTGTCACCCGATACACGTACCAAAACGGTGATTTGACCGAAGTCAAGGATGCCGAGGGGAGCACGAGCAGCCAGCGCCTGGACGCCGCGGGCCGGCCGGTCGTGATGACGGACCCCTCCGGCGCGCGGACGTCGGTCACCTACGACGTGTTCAACCAGGCCCGGAAACTCACCGACCCGCTCGGCCACACGACCACCCTCGACTATGACGACAACGGCAACCTCACCACGCTGACCGACGCCCGCGGCAACGCCACGACCTGGGCGTACGACAACGCGGACCGGCCGGTGTCGGCCACGGACCCGCTGGGCGCGCAGGCGCTGTTCGGCTATGACGTGGCGGGCCGTCTGACGCGGGCCACCGGCCGTACGGGGCAGGTCGCGACGGCCGCGTACGACCTGCTGGGCCGTGCCACGACCACCAAGTACGGCGTGGACGTGGCGGGCGGCGCCGAGTCGACGGTCATCTACGCCTACGATGCCGTCGACCTGCCGAAGACCGTCACCGACTCGGCCGCCGGTACCCAGTCCTTCGCCTACGACGTCTACGACCGGACCAAAGCCGTCACGGGCCCGACCGGCACCGTCACCTACGCCTACGACGCGGCCGACCGCCGCACGGAGATGACGGCGGCCGGGACCACCACGGCCTACGGATACGACGCCTCCAGCATCCTCACCTCCGTCACCACGGGAAACCAGGCCGTGTCCTTCGGCCTGGACGAAGCGGGCCGCGAGAAGACCGCGACGCTGCCCGGCGGCTTCACCCGCACCACCGACCGCGACAGGACCGGAGCGACGTCGGGGATCGCCTACACCCGCTCCGGAACGAAGGTCGGCGACCTCACCTACACCCGTGACCAGCGAGGACTCCAGACCGGCCTGACCGGCAGCCTCGCGAGCGTCGCACTCCCGGCGGCGGAGACGGGCGCGGCGTACGGGAAGGACAACCGGCTCACCACGTTCAACGGCCGCTCCTTCACCTACGACGCGGAGGGTCGGCTGCAGTCCGACGGGAAGCGCACGTACGCGTGGAACGCCCGGGGTGAACTGACCGGCCTGACCGAGGCCGGTGGCGCGAGCAGCAGTTTCGGCTACGACCCGCTCGGTACCCGCAGCAGCACGACCCTGGGCGGTCAGACACGCACGTTCCTGACGGACGGCTCCAACCCGCTGACCGAGCAGTCCGATTCGGGTGAGACGACGGCCACGGTGGCCACCTCGGGTCTGGACGAGTACCTGACCCGCACGGAGAACGGCACGACGCAGGTCTATCTGACGGACGCGCTGGGCACGGTGGTCGGCCTGGCCGACCCGGACGGCACGGTCGCCACCCGCTACACCTACGACCCCTACGGCGGGCCCACCACGACGGGCGCCGCGTCCGGCAACCCGTACACCTTCACGGGCCGCGAGAACGACGGTACGGGCCTGCTCTACTACCGCAACCGCTCCTACGACCCGGAGACGGGCCGGTTCATCTCCCAGGACCCGATCGGGTACGCGGGCGGCACGAACCTGTACCAGTACGCGCTGAGTTCTCCGACGACGTACACCGACCCGAGCGGCAACAACCCACTGCTCATCGGGTGCGCGGGCGGAGCGGCGTTCGACGGCGGCTTCGACTGGCTGACCCAGCGGCTGTCCGGCCGCAAGGTCGACTGGGGTCAGGTGGCGACCTCGGCGCTGGCGGGTTGCCTGAGCGGCATGCTGGGAGCCGCCGGTGGTGCGAAGTGGGCGGCGCGGAGCGGATGCCTGCGCAACAGCTTCACCGCTGACACCCCGGTCCTGATGGCAGGCGGCACACGCAAGCCCATCAAGGACGTCACGGTCGGCGACGAGGTCCTCGCCTCGGATCCGCAGACCGGCGAAAGCGGGCCACGCCGGGTCACGGCCCTGATCCAGGGCGCGGGTGACAAGAGCCTGACGGACATCACCCTCACCGATACCGACGGCAAACCCGCGAAAATCACCGCCACGGACGGTCATCCCTTCTGGGTGCCCGAACTCGATGCCTGGATCGACGCGGGCGAACTCCGGTCAGGCCAGTGGCTCCGGACGAGCGCGGGCACGTGGGCGCAGATCACGGCGATCGAGCACCGCGCGGAATCGACCACGGTCTACAACCTGAGCGTTCATGACCTGCACACGTACTATGTGCTGGCTGGGGACACCCCGGTCCTAGTTCATAATTCCGGCGGATGCCCGACGGATGTGGCATTGGGGCTCCGCAAGAATGGCTTGCGAGGGTTTGCCGAAGGTAAGGGATACACCCACTATCTGGATAGCGAAATTTGGGAGGCTGAGGTTCGTGCGGCCGCTCACAATTCGAATATCAAGCTTCATGTATCACTTGACGGATTTCGTGGAGCCAATCCCGGCGAGCAGTTCTCTAACGCCTATCGCAACGGCAGTGGGAGCAACTGGTTTGCGACGGAACGGGAGATGTACCACGTGGGTAAGTCCGTGCGAGTTGGTGATCGATCATGGGGTAGCGTCACATTCTATCGAGGTGGGTCTGTAGTGCAGGTTCCCAAGCCTGGTTTTCTTTCCGGAGGATGACATGGCGAAGATCGCAGAGTGGGAACGCGAGTTCCAAGTTTGGCAGTACTCCGTCAGTCACTCCATGCTGCTCCTGCGTAGCGTGAATGTGGAAGGCTTTGAGACGCGGATCGATGTTCTCTTCGCGGCGGTTGAGCTGATGCACCTGCAGCCCAACTGTGCTCGCCTGGAAATCAGCGAGGCGACCAGTGCGGAGAGGGGGCAAATTTTGGGTGACCGTCTGGCGACAGAACTCCCCGGGGTGCTGTATCTCCTTAACGGGGGAGAAGGCTATGTCCTGGCGCGACGATGCTCCTGGCACGAGGATCTTGGTGATCACCATGCCCCTTCGAAGTTTGGCCCACTCAGAGGGACAGAGTAGCTTCGATGAATCGGATCTGAAGATTTTTTTCCTCGCCTCTTGAAAGTAAACGTGAGGGTTTCCTTCCAGCGATTCCTGGGATGGAAGTAAATTCGGTAGTTTGCGGGGGGCGTCAGGATGATTATCTTTTAGGAGTGACGATTTTCGGTAAATCGTGAGCGGGCTCAGTATCAAAGATGCTTTCGCAATGGGGATGGCGATCCGGTGGGGAAAATTCTGAGCGGACTTTCACGGATCCGCTTCTCGGAGCTTCATGGCGCACATGGTTCCGCGAGAGATGTTCCGTCCCTGTTGTCGAAGGCTTCTTGGGGATATGTGGAATATTCGAGGATGGCTCTTGATGAGATCGGAGACCGTACTTGCTCCCTCGGGTTTGTGGTGTCGGAGGCGACTGCTCCCACAGTGTCATTCATCTTGGAGCTCGCCGATTCTCCGCAAGTAAAATGCAGGTCCGAGGCGCTTGAGCTGCTTCTGAATATCTACACCGCCGAGCAATGGGGTTCGACTGCGGAAGCTGCTGGTCCGGAATGCAAAGAAAATTACGAGAGTCAAATCGACTGGGAGTCGAAGGCTCATGCCGCGGTCCTTTCCGGGCGACATGTGGTGGAAGGGCTGGTGCTCTGCTCTGACGAGGCTCTTGCTGAGGCGGCCCGTGCTCTTCTGAATGCTTTCGACGGACGGGCAGAGGGCGCACGGTGAGACGCAGGACTCTGCTGCTGGGCTCCTCGACGGCCGGGCTGGCTGCCGGGGCCGTCGCGTTCGCGGGGGCGTGCACCCGTGAGGACAGTGCCTTTGACTCTCGTGATGCGGTCGACGGCTCCCGTGCGCCTGTTCAGCTGAGGGGTGCCCGGCCGGCGGGGCGGGTTGCTCTGGTGGCGTGCGATCGCCGACCAGGGGCGCGGGGAGGGGCCGGTTCGCTGCGGGCGTTGGTGTCCGGGCTTCGGGACACCGAGAGCGATGGCGTTTCCGTGGGCGTGGCGCTCGGGAGCGGGGTTTTCGGCGCTGCTGGGGACCGGCCTCGGCAGCTTGTCCCGATGCCTTCCTTCCCCGGCGATCTGCTGGATCCCGCCCAGTCGCACGGTGATGTGCTGATCCAGCTCGCGGGGGAGCGGGTCGACGACGTCCGTGCGGCGGTCGAGCGGTTCGAGTCGGCTGTGACCGGGTGGCGGGTGCGGTGGCGGATCGAGGGGTTTCGCGCGGGGAATCGGATGGAGGGTGGCCGGGGGCTGGCCCGGAATCCGTTTCACTTCACCGAGGGGTTCGGGAATCCCGCCGATGAGCGGGAGGTTCTGGACCGCGCGCTCGTGCGGGACGGTCAGGGGGAGCCGGCGTGGGCCGTCGGCGGGAGTTATCAGGTCGTGCGGATCATCCGGCTGGCGACGGAGTTGTGGGACAAGGACTCCGTGCACGAGCAGGAGCGCATCATCGGACGGCGGCGGGACGGCCGGTGGCTGGACGGGGCGTCGGTGGGCGAGCAGCCCAACTTCCCCGCCGATCCCCGGGGACGGCTGACTCCGCTCGACTCCCACGTACGGCTGGCCACGCCCGATCGCCGTCGCCCGGCCCCGCTCGTACGGCGTGGGTACGGCTACGACCGGGGGGACGGGGACACCGGGCTGGTCTTCTCCTGCTTCCAGCGCGACCTCGCGGCGGGCTTCGAGACCGTGCAGAAGCGCCTGGCGGGCGAGGCCATGGCCACGTACACGCTCACCACCGGGGGCGGTTACTACTTCGTTCCGCCTCCTGGCGATGCCTGGCCGGCTGCCGTCGCCACCGGCTGACGGCCGACCACCGCGTCCCTGAGTCCGTGACACTCGTGTGATGCTCCGGGGGTGTTCCCATGGCGCACCGTGTGGAGTGTGTGTTGATTCCGGCGCCGGGTCGAGGAAAGTCACCCGGCCTCCGGCTTCTCGGTTCCGCGACTGACGAGGCGCGGGCTCTGCCGAAATGACACCGGGCCCGGTCGAAGAGGCTCTCGCGGTGGGGGAGTTGGAGTCCTGAGCGAGGGTCTTTCGTTTGGATCAGGCCGGATGAGGGAGCGGGGTCTGGTGCCGTGGATCGCGAGGCGGAGGAGGGAGCCCACGCGGAGCGTAGGCGACGGACGACAACGCGGCGAGGCGCGGTGCCAGGGCTCGCGAGCCCGGCATGATCCAAACGAGAGGCCCTTGGCCCCGGCCGGGGGACCTGCCGAGCCCCGCGCTGCTCGCGCTCCGCAGTCCCGCTCCGGTCGTCGGGGGCCCCGGCGGCGCCCTCCGTCGCCGTGGACGCTGTCCCGCGCGCCGCGTCGAGCCCCTGGTGCCGCCGGGCGGAGCGGCGGTGTGTCGAAGGCCCGCACCGTGGGCGTGGGCGCGCGGCGCGTTCGTCACTGAGCGTGTGCGATCCGCGTTGGCAGTTGGGTGTTGTACCAAAGAATCGCGTGATCTGCCGCACATTCCGGCGAGGTGATTGCGACGGCGGTGTTGCTGCCACATGACGCCTTCACGTGGCGGGCGCCGTTGCGCCGCGCGGTGTTTCCGCGCATGCCTCGGCGCGCTGTACCGCGTGCGCGGATATCGGTATTCGAAGCGGCGTGGTCGGTGGGGAGCGAAGTGAAGAGTCACTCTCAGTGCCAAGTTGACCGCTTGTCATGATCCCAGTTGACTGACGCGCACCACTCCCCCCACAGGAGACTCCCCATGCGGACGCTCGCCACCCTTGCGCCCTCAGATGCGCTGACAGACGCCGTCCTCGCGGTCAATCCGCTGCATCGCCCCTCACCCCGCCTCACCGCCGCGGCGGGCCGGGCGGGCGCCCTCGGCGTGCTCGAACTGCCCGAACTGCCCGAACGCCGCCGCGACGCCATCGAGGTGGTACGTCGCGCCGCCCGCTGGTCCGGCGGCCGTCCCTTCGGGGTCCGGGTCCGTCCTGGCTGCCCGCTCGGTGTCGCGGACCTTCCCGAGGGCGCCACGACCGTGCTGCTCGCCGACCCCGCGCGGACCGCCGCGGACTTCCCCGGGCGTCGCGTACTCGTCGAGGTCACCAGCCTCACCGGAGCCGCGCGTGCCGTGCACGCCGGTGCCGCCGGGCTGCTGCTGCGCGGCGGCGAGTGCGGCGGGCGGGCCGGTGAGCTGAGTACGTTCGTCCTGCTGCAAGGGGTTCTCGCCGACCCGGGGATCACCGTCCCGGTCTGGGCGTGGGGCGGCATCGGCCCGCGCACGGCCGCCGCCGCGGTCGCCGGTGGAGCGGCGGGCGTGGTGCTCGACATCCAGCTCGCGCTGCTCGACGAGGCCGAACCGGATGCCGAGACCGTCGAGGCGCTGGGCTCGCTGGACGGTTCCGAGAGCGTCCTCGTCGACGGGGTGCGCTTCCTGCGCCGCCGCGGGCCGCGGGCCCCCGAGCCGCCCGCCGACCGTGCCGCCGCCGAACGCGCCTTCGCGGCGGCCGATCCCGAGCGGCGGCTGCTGCCGGTCGGTCAGGACGGCTACCTCGCCGCCTCCTTCGCCGCCAGGTCCGCCACCGTCGCCGAGGCGGTACGAGGGGTCCGCGACGCGATCGGCCGGGCCACCGCCGCCGGGGAACGTAACGCCACCGCGCTGGCCGAGGGCTCCGCCGGATCCCGCGCGCTCGGCACCCGCCTGCCCATCGCCCAGGGCCCGATGACCCGGGTCAGCGACGAGCCCGCGTTCGCCGCCGCCGTGGCCGCCGAGGGCGCCCTGCCGTTCCTCGCCCTCGCCCTCGCCGACGCCGCGCGTACCCGGGCCATGCTGGAGCGCACCCGGGACTCGCTGCCCGAGGGCGCCGCCTGGGGCGTGGGCATCCTGGGCTTCGCCGACGAGCGGGTCAAGGAGGCCCAGCTCGCTGTCGTCCGGGAGCTGCGGCCCACCCACGCCATCATCGCGGGCGGCCGTCCCGCACAGGCCGCGGCCCTGGAGGCGGAGGGCATAGCGGCCTTCCTGCACGTGCCCTCGCCAGGACTGCTGCGGCAGTTCCTCGCCGCGGGCGCCCGTAAGTTCATCTTCGAGGGCGCCGAGTGCGGCGGCCACATCGGGCCCCGCAACAGCTTCCCGCTGTGGGAGGCGCAGACCGAGGTGCTGCGCGAGTTCCTCGCCGACCAGGGCCCCGCGGCGGCCACGGAGCTGACCGTGCTCTTCGCCGGTGGCATCCACGACGCCCGGTCGGCCGCCATGGCCGCGACCGTCGCCGCCCCGCTGACCGACGCGGGCGCCGCCTTCGGCGTACTGATGGGCACCGCCTACCTGTTCACCGCCGAGGCGGTCGGCGCGGGTGCCATCCGGCCGCTCTTCCAGCGGCAGGTCCTGGCCGCCGACCGTACCGACCTGCTGGAGACCGCGCCCGGCCACGCCACCCGGTGCGCGGCCAGCGAGGTCACCCGCGACTTCGCCGCGCTGCGGGACGAACTCACCGCCCAGGGCGTGCCGGACCGCGAGATCTGGGAGCGCCTGGAGCGGTTCAACGTCGGCCGCCTGCGGATCGCCTCCAAGGGCGTCGAGCGCGTCGGGGACGAACTGCTCGCCGTGGACGAGGAACGCCAGGGCACCGAAGGCATGTTCATGGCCGGTGAGGTCAGCGTGCTGCGCGCCGAGGCCACCACCGTCGCGACCCTGCACCGGGAGGTGACCGAGGGCGCCGCCGCCTGGCTCGCCGCGCACGCCGCCACCGTCCCCGCCCCGGCCGCCGAGGAGGCGCCCGCGCCCCTGCGCGTCGCCGTGATCGGTATGGCCGCGATGTTCCCCGGCGCCCGCGACCTGGGCGAGTTCTGGGCCAACGTCATGTCCGGCACCGACAGCGTCACCGAGGTACCCGCAGAACGCTGGGACCCCGAGCTGTACTACGCGCCGGACGGCGACGGCGAACGCACCCCCTCCCGCTGGGGCGGCTTCCTGCCCCGGATCCCGTTCGACCCGCTGAGCTACGGCATCCCGCCCGCCTCGCTGCCGAGCATCGAACCCGTGCAGCTGCTCGCGCTGGAGGCCGCCCGGCGCGCACTCGCCGACGCCGGTTACGAGGGACCGGACGCCGACCACCGCCGTACGTCGGTGATCTTCGGTGCCGAGGCGGGCAGCGACCTCGCCAACGCCGCCACCCTGCGCTCCGTGCTGCCCGCCTACCTCGGCACACTGCCGCCCGGTCTGCAGGAGCAACTGCCCAGGCTGACCGAGGACTCGTTCCCCGGCATGCTCGCCAACGTCATCGCGGGACGCATCGCCAACCGGCTCGACCTCGGCGGCGCCAACTACACCGTCGACGCGGCCTGCGCCTCCTCGCTCACCGCCGTCGACGCCGCCTGCAAGGAACTCGTCACCGGCACCAGCGACCTGGTCCTGTGCGGCGGCGCCGACCTGCACAACGGCATCAACGACTACCTGCTCTTCTCCTCGGTGCACGCCCTGTCGCCCACCGGCCGCTCGGCCACCTTCGACGCGAGCGCGGACGGCATCGCCCTCGGCGAGGGCGTCGCCTGCGTGGCCCTCAAGCGCCTCGCCGACGCCGAACGCGACGGCGACCGGATCTACGCCGTGATCGACGGCGTCGGCAGCGCCAGCGACGGCCGCGGCCTCGGCCTGACCGCGCCCCGCCCCGAAGGCCAGCGCGCCGCCCTGACCCGCGCCTACGCCAACGCCCGGATCTCCCCGGCCGAGGTCGGCCTCATCGAGGCGCACGGCACCGGCACCGTCGTCGGCGACCGCACCGAACTCGCCACCCTCACCGAGGTGTTCCAGGAGAACGGGGTCGAACCCGGCACCTGCGCCATCGGCTCCGTCAAGTCGCAGATCGGGCACACCAAGTGCGCCGCGGGACTGGCCGGACTCATCAAGACCACCCTCGCGCTCCACCACGGTGTCAAGCCGCCCACCCTGCACCTCAGCAACCCCAACCCCGCCTGGCAGGCCGACACCAGCCCCTTCGCCTTCCACACCTCCGCCGCCCCCTGGGCCGCGGAACCGGCGGACCGGATCGCGGGCGTCAGCGCCTTCGGCTTCGGCGGCACCAACTTCCACGTCGTCCTGCGCGCCCACGACCAAGCGCCCGCCGCACACGCCCTGGACGCCTGGCCGGCCGAGCTGTTCACCTTCCGCGGCCGCGACGAGGAGGCCGCCGTCAAGGCGGTACGCGCCCTGCTCACCCTGATCGGCCAGGACGGCGGCCACAGCCGCCTGCGCGACCTCGCGCACCACGCCGCCCACCGCGCCGACCGGGCGGCCGTGCGCGGCGACGCCGTACAAATCGCGGTGGTCGCCCGCACGGCGGCCGAACTGCCCGAGCTGCTGCGCCGGGCCGCCGAAGGCGAACACGCCCCCGCCGAGGGCATCCACCTCGCCCGCGCCGTACCGCCCGAGGTCACACGGGGACAGCTCGCGCTGCTCTTCCCCGGCCAGGGCAGCCAGCGCCCCGGGATGCTCGCGCCGCTCTTCACGGCCTTCCCCGCGCTCCACCGCGCCCTGCACCTCGGCGCCCGCTGGGCCGACGCGCTCTTCCCGCCCGCCGCGCTCGACGCCGAGGCCGCGGCCCGCGCACAGGCCCGGATCACCGACACCGCCGTGGCCCAGCCGGCCCTCGGGATCACCGCGCTCGCCGTCACCGAACTGCTCACCTCGCTCGGGGTGCGCCCCGCGATGGCCGGTGGCCACAGCTACGGCGAACTCGCCGCGCTCGCCGCCGCCGGAGTGTTCACCCCCGAGGAGCTGCTCGCGGCCAGCGCCGCCCGCGCCGAGGCCATCCTCGGCCGGGTCCCGGAGGGCGACGCGGGAACCATGGCCGCGGTCGGCGCCTCCGCGGACCAGGTCGAGGAGGTGCTGCGCCTCGCGGACCTGGCCGCCGACGTGGTGGCCGCCAACCACAACTCGCCCGCTCAGACGGTCATCTCGGGCCCGAGCGAGGCCGTCGCCGCCGCCGTCGCCCAACTGAAGGACGCCGGGTACAGCGCCAAGCCGCTGAAGGTGGCCTGCGCCTTCCACAGCCCGCTGCTCGACGGCGCGGGCGCGGACTTCGGCGCCCACCTCGCCGAACTGGACCTGCCGGCCCCGGCCTTCCCGGTCTGGGCCAACCGCACCGCGGCCCGCTACCCCGACGACGCCGCGTCCATCCGCGCCGAACTGACCGCCCAGATCGGCTCCCCGGTCCGCTTCGCCGAACAGATCGAGGCGATGTACGAGGCGGGCGCCAGGGTCTTCGTCGAGGCCGGACCCGGCCGCGTGCTCAGCCGCCTGGTGGCGGACGTGCTCGGGGACCGCCCGCACCGCACCGTGCCACTGGAGGACGGCCGTGCCGGCGGACTGCCCGCCTTCCTGACCGCGCTCGCCCAACTCGCCGTCAGCGGAACGGAGCTGCGCACCCGGCCGCTGTTCACCGGCCGCGACACCGTCGACCCCGCCACCGCCAAAGCCGTCCGGCGGGCCGGTTTCACCGTCGACGGCCACCTGCTGCGCCGCGCCGACGGCGCCTTCCCGCCCCATGCCCTGCTCCCCGCCCGACCCGTGACGGAGTTCACCGTGTCCGACCCGCGTCACCTCCCCGCGCCGGCCGCCGGTCCCGAAGCGCTGATCGCGGAGTTCCTCCGCAGCAGCCGGGAGCTGGTCTCCGCCCAGCGCGACGTCCTCATCTCCTACCTGGGGACACCGGAACTGCCGTCAGCGGCACCACAGTTGACCGCGCACGCGATACCCGCGCCCCACCTCGCCCCGGCCGTCACCACCGCGTCGGCCGTCACCCCAGCCCACGTCACCGCGCACGTCACGGCGCCCGCCGCCGTGCCCGCCGTCGCCGCGGGCGCCTCGATCCTGGAGACCGTTCTCGCGGTGGTCGCGGAGCGTACGGGCTATCCGGTGGACATGCTGGAGCCGGGCCTCGATCTGGAGGCCGATCTCAGCATCGACTCCATCAAGCGCACCGAGATCGCCGGCGAACTGGCCGCCCGGCTGGGCATCGCCGCCGAGGGAGGCGAGCAGATGGAGGAGCTGAGCGGCGTCCGTACCGCCGAGGGCATCGCCTCGCTCCTGGCCGCCCGGCTCGGCGGCACCGTCGCCGTCCCGGCCGTCCCGGCCGCCCCCGCGGCGGCCGGGGGCACGGCCCGTGACGTGCCGGTCCTGGAGACCGTTCTCGCGGTGGTCGCGGAGCGTACGGGCTATCCGGTGGACATGCTGGAGCCGGATCTCGATCTGGAGGCCGATCTCAGCATCGACTCCATCAAGCGCACCGAGATCGCCGGGGAACTCGGCGCCCGCCTCTCCCTGGACGCCGCCGAGTCGGACCTCGAAGCGCTCAGCGGCGCCCGTACCGTGGCCGCGCTCAGCGCACTCCTGGAAGCGGCCCTCGGCTCCGTTCCCGCACCCGGGAACCCCGGCGTCACCCCCGCCCCCGCCCCCGAAGGACCGCGCCCGGAGATCATCGCCCCGCAGCGGCTGCTTTTCACCGAACGCGTCCTGGAACCGGTCACCGCCCGCCCGGAGCCCGGCAGCCGGGTACAGCTCCTCGGCGGCGGCGAGACCGCCACCGAACTCGCCGCGCTGCTCACACAGGCCGGTGTCGAGACCGAACTGGTCCCCGACGGCGCATCGCCCGCCGAGAGCGCCGCGACCGTGGTGCACCTGACGCCGCTGGACGCCCAAGGGCCCGTGCTGCCCGGGGCCTTCGACCTCTACCAGCGAATCCTCGCCGCCGGACCGCGCCGCCTGCTCGCCGCCGACCGGCGCGGCTCCGGGGCGCCCAGCGGACTGCGCGGCTTCTTCCGTACGGTGGCCCGCGAGTACCCCGGGACCCGCGCCACGCTGGCCGAGGTCCCCGACGGGGCGAGTGCCGCCGAGGCCGCCCGCGCCCTCTTCGCCGAACTCGCCGCCCCCGAGGACGAGCCGGTGATCCTCCTCGACCGGGGCGGCCCGCGCCGCGCCCTCCAACTGCGGCTCACCCCCCTCGGTCCGATCGCCACCAGCGGCGCGGGACCGGCAGGCGACGGCGCCGCCGAGGCCGAGGCCGCCGGGCTCGACCGCGAGTCGGTGGTCCTCCTGGTCGGCGGCGCCCGCGGCATCACCGCCCGCTTCGCCCGTACCCTCGCCGTCGCCGCCCGCTGCCGTCTGGTCCTCTTCGGCCGCACCCCGCACCCCGCGGCCACCGAGGACCCGGCCACGGCCGCCGCCACCGACCGCGGATCGCTGCGCGGCGCCCTGCTCGCCGCGAAGCTCACCACCACGCCGGCCGAGACCGAACGCCGGGTCTCGGCGATCCTCGCGGAGCGCGAGGTACGCGCCACCCTGGC
Source organism: Streptomyces corynorhini (assembly GCF_003346515.1). Taxonomy (GTDB): domain Bacteria; phylum Actinomycetota; class Actinomycetes; order Streptomycetales; family Streptomycetaceae; genus Streptomyces; species Streptomyces corynorhini. The sequence goes on along the minus strand of NZ_QQNA01000002.1, from coordinate 27,183 downwards.
CGCCCTGCGGGAGGCGGGCAGCGAGGCCGAGTACCAGCGGGTGGACGTGCTGGACACGGCGGCTGTCAGCGCCGCGGTCAAGCAGGTGTACGCCCAGTACGGACGGCTCGACGGGCTCGTCTACGCCGCCGGGCTCATCGAGGACAAGCTGATCGCGGAGAAGACCCCGGAGTCCTTCGCCCGGGTCTTCAGCACCAAGGCGGACGGCGCCCGCACCGTTCTCGACGAGGTGGACCGGCTGCCCGTCGGCCCACGCTTCGCCGTCCTCTTCGGCTCCATCGCCGCCGCCCTCGGCAATCGCGGCCAGAGCGACTACGCGGGCGCCAACGACGCCCTGGAGGAACTGGGCCGCCGCTGGTCCGGTGGAGAGCGGCGCGGCCTGACCGTGCACTGGGGCCCCTGGGCCGCCTCCGAGACCGGCGGTGGCATGGTCGGCCCGGAGCTGATGCGCTCCTACGCGGCCCGCGGCATCAAGCTGATCGACCCGGAGGAAGGCCCGCTCAGCCTGTTGCGCGAACTCGCCTACGGTGCCCCGGACGAGCACGCCGTCGTTTACACCGCCTCCGGCTGGTGAGCGCGATGCCCACCCCCCTCCCCCCGGGCGGCCCCGAGGGGCCGCTCGAACCGGTCGCCGTCATCGGCATGGAGGTCTTCCTCCCCGGCGCCCCCGATCTGGCCGCCTACTGGCACAACATCGCGGCCGGAGTGGACGCGATCACCGAGGTGCCCGCCGACCGCTGGGACCCGGTCTTCTACGACCCGGCCGCGGCGACCACCGGGCGGCGCAGCGACCGCTTCTACTGCCGTCGCGGCGGATTCGTCGACAGCGGCCCCGAGTTCGACCCGACCCGCTTCGGCATCATGCCGAACTCGGTGCCCGCCACCGACCCGGACCAGCTCATCGCGCTCGACGTGGCGTACCGCTCCTTGCAGGACGCGGGCGGCGAGTCCGTCCTGCCCGCCCGCCGCGAACGCGCCGGGATCGTTCTAGGCCGCGGCGGCTACCTCACGCCCGGCCTGGTCCGGCTGGACCAGCGGGTCCGCACCGCCAACCAGCTCGTGCAGACGCTGCGCGAGCTGGCCCCGCAACTCGACGAAGCCCAACTGGAGTCGGTGCGCGTCGGGTTCTGCGAACGCCTCGGCCCCGAGGAGCCGGAGTCCGCGATCGGCCTGGTGCCCAATCTGGTCGCCTCCCGCGTCGCCAACCGGCTCGATCTGCGCGGCCCCGCCTACACCGTGGACGCCGCCTGCGCCTCCTCGCTGGTCGCCGTGGACCACGCGGTACGCGAACTCACCTCCCGGCGGTGCGACGTGATGTTCGCGGGCGGCGTGCACCACTGCCACGACCTCACCCTGTGGAGCGTCTTCACGCAGCTCGGCGCGCTCTCCCCGAGCGAGCGCATCCGCCCGCTGCACCGGGACGCTGACGGCGTCCTGATCGGCGAGGGCACCGGCGTGGTCGTCCTCAAGCGGCTCGCGGACGCGCAGCGCGACGGCGACCGGATCTACGCGGTGATCCGCGGCACCGGAGTGGCCAGCGACGGCCGCTCCGCGAGCCTGTTCAACCCCGACCCCGGCGGGCAGATCCGCGCCGTCCGCCAGGCGTGGGAGGCCGCCGGGCTCGACCCGCGCGCCGCCGACGCGCTCCAGCTCCTGGAGGCGCACGGCACCGCGACGGCCGCCGGGGACGGCGCCGAACTCAGCACGGTGGCCGATGTGTTCGGCCCCGCGACCGCCGGTCGCGCGGTCATCGGATCGGTGAAGTCGCAGATCGGGCACACCATGCCGGCCGCCGGTGTGGCCGGTCTGATCAAGGCGGCGCTCGCCCTGCATCACGAGACGCTGCCGCCCACCCTGCACTGCGACGACCCCCACCCGGCCCTGGAGGCCACCCGGTTCACCACGCTCGCCACGGCCCGCCCCTGGGACGAGGTCGCGGGCGGGGCTCCGCGCCGGGCCGCGGTCAACGCCTTCGGCTTCGGCGGCATCAACGCCCACGTGATACTCGAACAGCCCGCCGCGGCCCCCGCCCGCCGCCCGCGCGTGAGCGTCGGTGAGCCGGAGCGCGTCCTGCGGCTGGCCGCCAGGACCCCCGAGGAACTGGCCGCCCTGCTCGACGCCGAGGACGGGGCGGTGCTCGCCGCGAGCCTGCCCGAGACGGGCTCGCCCGCCGCGGGCCCGGTGCGCCTCGGTATCGTCGACCCGACGGCACGCCGCCTGAAACTCGCGCGCCGGGCGGTCGGCAAGGGCGAGCCGTGGCGCGGGCGCGGCGACGTGTGGTTCACCCCGCGCCCGGTGCTCGGCCCGGCCGGCGGGCGCACCGCCTTCGTCTTCCCCGGCCTGGAGGCCGAGTTCACCCCCAAGGTCGACGAACTCGCCGCCCGGCTCGGCCTGGACTGGTCCCACGACGCGCAGGCCGAGGTCGGCGACGTGGGCCGGCACGGCGCCGCCGTCTTCCAGCTGGGACGGCTGCTCGACACCGCGCTGCGCCGCCTGGACGTGGTGCCCGACGCCGTGGCCGGGCACAGCGTGGGGGAGTGGACCGCGATGGCGGCGGCCGGGGTGCACACCGCCGAGGAGGTGGATGCCTTCCTGGCCAGTTTCGACCCGGACGCGCTGCTGGTGCCCGGCGTGGCCTTCGCCGTCCTCGGCACCGCAGCCGACCGGGTCCTGGACCGGCTCGACGGCCGCGAGGACGTCGTCCTCAGCCACGACAACGCCCCCAACCAGTCGATGATCTGCGGACCCGAGGAGGCCGTCACCGACCTGGTGGCCGCCTTCCGCGCCCAGGGTGTCATCGCGCAGGTGCTGCCCTTCCGCTCCGGGTTTCACACCCCGATGCTCGCCCCGTACCTGGACCCGATCCGCGAGGCGGCCGAGCGCTACACCCTGCACCCGCCGCACACCGCCCTGTGGTCCGCGACCCTCGCCGCTCCCTTCCCGGCCGGACCGGACGCGGTCCGCGAGCTGTTCGTACGCCATCTGCTCGAACCGGTCCGCTTCCGCGAACTCATCCTGCGGATGTACGAGGCGGGCTTCCGTGCCTTCCTGACGCTGGGCGCGGGCCAGCTCGGCTCCCTCGTCGACGACACCCTCGCGGGCCGCGACCGCCTGGTGGTTCCGGCACACTCCACCTCCCGCGACAGCCTCGCCCAGCTCCGCCGGGTGGCGACCGCGCTGTGGACGGAGGGCGCGGAACCGGACGTGACCGCGCTCGACCCCCCTGCCGGTCAGGCCGGTTCGAGCGTCCGTCCGGTACGCCGCGCCGGGCTGAAGCTCGACCTCGGCGGCGCCCTGATCGCTCTCCCCGCCGCCGGACACGGCCTCCTCGCCCCCGCGCAGGACCGCACCGCGCAGGACCGCACCGCGCAGGACCGCACCGCGCCGATCCGGCGCCCCGCCGTCCCGGCCGCCAGGACCGAGGTCCACGCCGACGTGCTCGACCGGCTCGGCCGCGCCGGCGGACACCACCCGGTGGCCGCCGAGTTCTCGGCGCTGCTCACCGACACCACCGCGGTCGCCGCGGAACTCCTCGACGCGCTGGGGCAGGGCCGCGGCCCCCGCGTCCCGGCCCGCCACCGGCCGCCGGTCCCGCGACCCGGTGCCGCCGTACCGCACCCCGCCACACCGCACCCCGCCACACCGGATCCCGTCACACCGCAGACCCCCGGCATCGAGAACGTCCCCGCCGTCCTGCGGATCGACGTGGAGCGGATGCCGTACCTCCTCGACCACTGCTTCTTCCGGCAACGCCCCGGCTGGCCCGACGAGTCCGACCGGTGGCCCATCGTGCCCGCGACCACCGTCATCGACCACCTCGTCCGGATCGCGGAACAGGCGATGGCCGCGGAGCCTGACCGGCGGATGGTCTCCGTGCGCCGGGTGCGGCTCCAGAAGTGGATCGAGGCCATGCCCGCCTGTGACGTGCCCGTCGCGGTGCGCCGCTCGGGCCCTGACCGGATCGAGGTCGGGCTCACCGGATTCGCGGGCGCCGAGGTCCGGTTCGCCCGGGGACCCGGGGCCCCGCCCGCCGTGTGGCCGGTGGACCCGGCCTGCGAACGTCTCCCCGAACTGGCCGCCGAACAGCTCTACACCGAGCGGTGGATGTTCCACGGTCCCGCCTTCCAGGGCGTCACCGCACTCACCGCGATCGGTGAACGGCACGTGCGCGGCGTCCTCACCGCGCCGGGACCACCCGGCGCGCTCCTCGACAACGTCGGCCAGCTCCTCGGCTACTGGATCATGGCCACCCTCACCGAACGCACCACGGTCTTCCCGGTCGGCATCGCCCGGATCGACTTCCACGGCCCGGAACCGGCCGCCGGAACCGACCTGGACTGCCACATCCGTATCCGCGAGGTCACCCCCACCACCCTCACCGCCGACATGCAGCTCGTCCACGAGGGCCGCGTCTGGGCCGAGTGCACGGGCTGGACCGACCGGCGCTTCGACACCGACCCCGGCATCCGCCTGATGGACCGCTTCCCCGGCCGGAACACCCTCTCCGAGGCGCGCCCCGGAGGATGGAGCGTGGTCCACGAGCGCTGGCCCGATCTCGCCACCCGCGATCTGATCATGCGCAACGTGCTCGGCGGCGCCGAACGCGACCAGTACGCCGACCGGCCCCCGACCCGCAGACGCCGCCACCTGCTCGGCCGGATCGCGGCCAAGGACGCGGTGCGCAGGCTGCTCTGGGCCGAGGGCGCGGGCGACATCTACCCGGCCGAGATCGCCGTGCACAACGACGCGGCCGGCCGGCCGGTGGTGACCGGTGTGCACGGCCGCGACATCGGCCCCGAGCTGACGGTCTCCCTCGCGCACAGCGCCGAGGCCGCCGTCGCCCTGGCCCGCCGTGGCCCCTGCGGCATCGACCTCGAAGAGGTCACCGCCAGGACCGCCGCCACCGTCGCCGCGGCCTGCGGCCCCGAGGAGCGCGCGCTCCTCGCCCGTACCGTCGCCGAGGGCGACGAGAGCGAAGACCTGTGGTTCACCCGCTTCTGGGCGGCGAAGGAAGCCGTCGCGAAGGAGCGCGGTACCGGACTCGGCGGACGGCCTCAGGAGTACCGGGTCACCGCCGCCCGCCCCGGCCTGCTGCGGGTGGAACACGCGGGCGGCGCCTGGGAAGTGCGCTGCGATCAGATGGCGGCCCCCGAGGGGCTGCCCGAACGGAACTATGTCGTCGCCTGGACCACGGGCGGCGCCGAGCCAGACAGTCAGGAGAGCCAGCATGACCACTGAGACGACCGCCACCCTTGCCCTCGACGAGGACACCGCCCTCGCCCAGATCGCCGCGACGCTGCGCGCGCTGCCCGACGCCGGTCTGGAGGACGCCGAGATCGGCCGCGAGACGCTCTTCCACGACGACCTGGAGCTGGAGAGCATCGACCTGGTCTCCCTCGCCGGCCTCCTGCGCGAGCACTACGGCGAGCGCGTCAACCTCGCCCTGTTCATAGCGGACCTGGAACTCGACGAGATCATCGCGCTGACCGTGGGCCGGCTCGCCGACTACGTCGCCGCCTCGCTGCGCGCCACCGAGGAGAGCTGACCGGATGGCGAAGACACCCACCGGCGACATCACCACCCATGTCCAGCGGCTGCCCGCGGGCGCGGCGGGCGGCACGGCCGGCGAGGGAGAGCCCCCGGTGGTCGTCCTCGTGCACGGACTGCTCACGGACTCACTCGCCAGCTACTACTTCACCCTCGGTCCCGCACTGTCCGCGGCGGGCATGGACACCGTGATGTACGACCTGCGCGGGCACGGCCGCACCGACCGGCCGCCCACCGGCTACCGCCTGGAGCACTTCGTCGAGGACCTGGCGCTGCTCCTGGACGCCCTGGACGAACACCGCCCGGTGCACCTGGTCGGCAACTCCTTCGGCGGCACCATCGCCGCCGGGTTCGCCGCCTGGCACCCCGAACGCACCGCCACCCTCACCATGATCGAGTCCGAGCCGCCGGTGGCCGCCTGGGCAGGCCACATCGCGGACGGCCTGGCGCACGCCCGCCGTGACCTGGTCCACGACGAGGCCATCGAGTGGATCAAGGAGCGTTACGGGGCGCACACCGCCCGGCTCTCCCGCAACGCCGCGCGCATCCTCCAGACCACCACGCTCGCCGAGGACGTCCCGGCCGGACGGCTCATCGACGACGACCTGTCCGCGCTGCGCTGCCCGTTGCTCGCCGTCTTCGGCGGCGACTCCGGGCTCAGCGCCCAGGTGCCGGAGCTGGAGGCCAAGGTCGAGCGCTGCCGTACCGTGGTCCTCCCGGACCAGGGCCACTCGGTCCTGGTCGAACAGCCGGGACGCACCCGCGACCTGGTCCTCGACTGGGTGCGCGAGCACCACGCGGACCGGCCGGGCGTGCGGGCCGGAGCGGTCGGATGAGCCGCTTCCTGCTGGTCGTACCGCCGCTCACCGGACATATCAACCCGCTCGTCGCCGTGGCCGCCGAGCTGACCGCTCGCGGCCACGAGGTCGAGTGGTGCGGCTACGCCGACCGCATCCGCGACGCGGCGGGATCCGCCGCCGTCATCCACGAGTGTGTTCTCCCCGGGACCGGCGAACTGACCCGCCCGCCGACCCTGACCGGACCGGCCGCCTTCCGCTTCCTCTGGGACGACTTCTTCATCCCGCTCGCCGAGGCGATGGCGCCCGCCGTGGCGAGCGCGGTGCGCACCTTCCGCCCGGACGCGGTCGTCACCGACCAGCACGCGGTGGCCGGTGCCCTGGTCTGCGAACGCCTCGGCGTCCCGTACTTCACCTCGGCCAGCACCTCGGCGGAGCTGGTCGACCCACTGGCCGACCTGCCCAAGGTGGCCGCCTGGCTGACCGGCCGGCTGAACGCGCTGCGGGAGGCGATCGGCGACCCGGCCGCCACCCACGACCCGCGCTTCTCCCCGTACGGCGTCCTGGCCTTCACCAGCCGGGAACTCGTCGGCGACATGGCCGCCCCGGACGCGGAGCGGGTCCACCTGGTCGGCCCGGCCATGGCGGAGCGGCCCGAGGTCCCCGACTTCCCCTGGGAAGCCCTCGACCCCTCCCGCGAACTGGTCCTCGTCTCGCTCGGTACCGCCAACGCCGACGCCGGCACGCGCTTCCTCCGCGAGGCGGCCGGAGCGCTGGACCTGCTCGCCGACCGGGTGCAGGGCGTCGTCGTGGACCCCGGCGGCCGGCTCACCGACCCGCCGCCCGGCATCCTCGTGCGCCCCTACGTCCCCCAGCTCGAACTGCTCGGCCGGGCCAGGGCGGTCGTCGGCCACGGCGGCCACAACACCGTCTGCGAAGCCCTCTGGCACGGGCTGCCGCTGGTCCTCGCCCCGATCCGCGACGACCAGCCGATCGTGGCACGCCAGGTCGCCGCGGCGGGCGCCGGTATCCGGGTGCGCTTCGGCCGGGTGGACGCGCCGAAGCTCGCCGAGGCGCTGCGCACGGTCCTGGACGACACCGGCGGGCACCGCACCGCGGCGGCTGCCATCGGCAGGTCGTTGCGCGTCGCGGGCGGGCGGCGCGCCGCGGCCGACCACCTCGAACAGCTCGTCACAGCACACCCGGTCGCCTCCGCGGGCCGTTGACCGCTGACCGTTGACCGCAGGCCGCCCCCCCCATCCCGGAGCCCCCCATGACCACAGCCCCCCCGATGCCTGCGCCGCAGGTGCCGAGCCCCGCGTCCGAAGGGCCGCCGGACTCCGGCATCCGCCCGCTGCGGGCTCTGCTCCAGCAGGCCCGCCCCTACCGGCTCGTCCTTCTCGGCTCGCTCCTGCTCGCCCTGGCCGCCAGCGCCTGCGGGCTCGTCCAGCCGCTGGTGGCGCGGGCGGTCCTGGACGCCTTGGCCGACAGCACGGCGGTCACCGGGGCGCTGGTCCTGCTCGGCGTCCTGGTGGTGGCGGGCGCCGTCCTGACCGGCTTCCAGTCCTGGTGGCAGCAGCGCACCTCGGAACAGGTGGTCCGCTCCATCCGCCGCGGTCTGGTCTTCCGCCTCATCCGTCTGAAGGTCGCCGAGCTGGACAGCCGTCCGCCCGGCGACCTGGTCGCCCGTGTCACCTCCGACAGCGCCCTGGTGCAGAACGCCGCCACCCAGGGACTCGTCATGATCACCAACGGGGCGCTCACCGTCGCCGGGGCCATCGTCCTGATGGGCACGGTCCACCTCGGCCTGCTCGGCGTCACCCTCGCGGTCCTGCTCGGCACCGGCGCGCTCCTCGGACTGATCCTGCCCCGCATCCGCGAGGCCGTCGCCCGCGCCCAGAACTCCGTGGGCGCCATCGGCGCCGCCCTGGACCGCTCACTCGGCGCCGCCCGCACCGTCAAGGCCAACGGCGCCGAATCCCGGGAGACCGCCCACGCCGAGGCCGCCATCGAGGAGGCGTACGAGGCGGGTCTGACCGGCGCCAAGTACGTCGCCCTGGTCCAGGTCCTCTCCGGCGTCGCCATCCAGGCGGCCTTCCTCGCGGTCCTCGGCGTCGGCGGCGCCCTGGTGGCCTCCGGAGATCTCGACGCCTCCCAGCTCATCGCCTTCCTGCTCTACGTCTTCTACCTGGCCAGCCCGATCGCCTCGCTCCTCGGCGGCCTCGGCATGCTCCAGCAGGGCCTCGGCGCCATCGTCCGCATCGAGCAGGTCCGGCACCTGCCGGCCGAGGACGACGTGGACCCCACCGGACACACGGCCCCGCACACCGAGCGGTCGACACCGGCACCGCCGGTCGAGTTCGACGCCGTCCACTTCGCCTACCCGGGACGCGACCCGGCCCTGCGCGGCGTCAGCTTCACCGTGCCCGGCGCCACCCGTACCGCCCTGGTCGGCCTGTCCGGCGCGGGCAAGACCACGATGTTCGCGCTGCTCCAGCGCTTCTACGAACCGCACGCGGGCGCCATCCGGATCGGCGGCCAGGACATCGCCCTCATGCCGCGCGTCGAGGTCCGCCGCCGTATCGCCTACGTCGAGCAGGAGTCCCCCGTCATGGCGGGCACCCTCAGGGACAACCTCCGCTACGCCGCGACCGGCGCCGGGGACGAGGAGATCGCCGAGGTCCTGCGTCTGACCCGCCTCGACTCGCTGATCGCCGGGCTGCCCGACGGTCTGGACACCGAGGTCGGCAACCGGGGCGTCACCCTCTCCGGAGGAGAGCGCCAGCGACTCGCCATCGCGCGGGCCCTGCTGCGCAGACCCGAGGTACTGCTGCTCGACGAGGCCACCGCCCAGCTCGACGCCAGCAACGAACAGGCCCTGCGCGAAGCGGTGGACCAGGCCGCGCGCCGCTGCACCGTCATCCTGATCGCCCACCGGCTGTCCACGGTCACCGACGCCGAGCAGATCATCGTCCTGGAAGGCGGCGGGATTCGCGCCGCGGGCTCCCACGACGACCTGGTCGGCACCGACACCCTCTACCGCGAACTCGCCGCCTCCCAGATGCTCGTGCCCGCCGTGGCCGACCGGCCCCCGGGCCCGGACGCGCGACTGGCGCTGTGAGACGAGCGCCCCGGGCCCCGGAACGACGAGGCGGCCCGGGGCGGTGTCCGAAAGGTGGCGCGGATCCGTCGGATCCGCGCCACCGTCATGCCGTCCGTGTCCTGCCGGAGCCCGTCGGCTCCCCAGGTCAGCCCGTGATGGCGTTCAGGGCGGGCAGGTAGCCCTCGCGGTGCCCCGCCTGGTTCGGGTGGTACGACTCGTTCAGCTTGTCCCACTCCAGGCTCGTCACCCAGGTGGTGTTCCCCGAGCAGATGGTGTGCGGGTCGAAGGCCGGCCGCGGGTCGAGGAAGGTGAAGCCCGCGTTCGCGGCCTGCTGCGCGAGGACGGTGTTGAGGACGTCGGCCGCCGAGTTCAGCGCGGCGCGCTCCGTGTCGCTCAGCCCGAAGATGCCGCAGTTGCCGCCGATCCGGTACAGCCGGGGATAGCCCACCACGACCACCCTGGCCTCCGGCGCCGCTCCCCTGATGGCCGCGTAGGTGTCGGCCAGTGTGCCCGGCAGGACTTGGGAGGCCGCCGCCTTCGCGGCCTCCACCCCGGCGACGCAGTCCTTGTCGTCCAGTGTGAGGACACAGTTCTGCAGAACGCTGACGAAGCCCACGTCGTTCCCGCCGGCCTGCACCGTCACCAGCGTCGCGTCCGCGGTGAGCCGGGGCACCTGCTGGGTCTTGACCTCCGCGACGGTCGCCCCGGAACAGGACGCCTCCACGAAGGAGTACGAGGTGTGCTGCGCCGCCCACAGCCGGGGGTAGGACAGCGGTCCGCGTCGGCAGACGTCGTTCGGGTCGTCATAGGTGCGGGTACCGGGCCCGGCGGCGTACGAGTCGCCGAGCGCGACGTACTTCCCGGCGGCCTCGGCCCCGGACGGAGCGGCCTGTGCGGCGGGGGCCGCGGTGACGGCGAGACAGGCCGCGGCGACCGCGGCGAGGAGAGAGGCCAGCGGTCTGCGTGCGCGTACAAGGCGCATGTGAACTCCCGTGTGGGGGGGGGAACGTGACTGTACGGAGATATCACTTCAGGAATTCGGAAGAGCTGACTCCGTTGAAAATCCAGGGGTTTCCCGGGAGGTCCCCTCCGGGCGAGGCCGTCGAGGGTCCTCGGCCAGTACGGCGACTTCGCCCGCCGGAACGGTGAGCACGCCCGATGCGCGGGTGCCTGACAGGAGGTCGACCCCGGTGGCGGCCACCCGTGCGGGGCAGGCGACCGGCCTGGAGTCGGGCGCGGTGTGGGGTGACCCCTTGTTCACCGCGCCAGGCCAGGGCGGCACCTGCTCGTGGTCGCCTGCCTCGGGCACCGGACCGCAGCCGTGCCCGCAGGCATACACCCTCCAGCCCGGGTCCCCGGCGACAGGCGCGGGCACGGCGGTGTCGGGCAACGGCGGGACCGACTACTACGGGACCACCATCGCCGGCACGCCGAACATCGGGGCCGACGCCGGCTGAGGCGCGCGCCCGGCGGAGCGTCGCCCGGTTTCCGTCCGGGCTATCGTGGGCCGTCGGCGATCGGCGAAGGGCGGACACCATGGGAGACAGAGTCCCCCGCACCGTGGGCGGCCGGGCCGGAGCCGACTCCGGCCCGGCCGCCGGAGCGCGCCCGCCGGTCATCACGAGCGACGAGCCCGGCTCGTTCGCCCGGGGTGTGCTCGCCGACCGCCACCCCGCGCTCGTCCAGCAGGTGCGAGCCGCCTTCCCGTACGGCCGCCGGGAGCACGAGGCCCTCGACGCCCTGCTGGACGAGATCACCGACGGGGCCGTGCGACCGCTCGCCCCCGAGGACCACGACCACGCGGACTGGGCGGCGTGGGGCCGGACCTGCTTCGGGCGGTCCTGGTTCGAGGTGCCCTTCCTGTGGGCGGAGAGCTATTTCTACCGCAGGCTTCTCGGCGCGGTCGGGTACTTCGGGTCCTTGGGCGAGGGGCCGTGGCGGGGAGTCGACCCGTTCGCGCCGTTCAAGCGCGCCGAACTGCGCGGCGACGCGGTGGAGGAGGAGCTGCGGGCCCTGGACGCGCTCGCGGACGCGCCTGCCGCCGAGCGGGCCACGGCCCTCCTCCACGCCTCGCTCTGGGGCAACCGCGCGGATCTCGGCTTCCGCGTCTCGGCGCCGGAGCGGGCAGCCGCGGAGGACGTGGTATCCGCGCTGGTGGCCGACGACAGCGCGTCGCTGTGGCGGCTCCTGCCCGTCGGCGGCCCTTCGACCGTCGCCGTCGTGGCCGACAACGCGGGACGCGAGCTGATCCCGGACCTGGTCCTCATCGACCACCTTCTCGCACACCGGCATGCCCGGCGGGTCGTACTCCACGTCAAGCCCTACCCGTACTACGTCTCCGACGCGATGACGGCGGACGTGGTCGACTGCCTGCGGCGTCTCACCGAGGCGCCCGGCGAGGCGGGCCGGATCGGCGGCCGTTTGTGGAGGGCCATGGGGACAGGAGACCTGGAGGTCCGCACCCACCCCTTCTTCTGCGCCCCGTTGCCGTACGAGGAGATGCCCGACGATCTTCGCGGCGAGTTCGCGGGCGCCACGCTCACCGTCCTGAAGGGCGACCTCAACTACCGCCGCCTGGTGGGCGACCGGCCGTGGGACGCCACCACGCCCTTCGCCGCCCGCACCGCGTACTTCCCGGGCGCCGTCGCCGCCTTGCGCACCCTCAAGTCCGACGTCGTCGTCGGCCTGGAACGGACGGCCCTGGACACCCTTGAGCATTCCGGCGCCGCGTGGCGTACCAGTGGCACGCACGCGCTGATCCAGGTGCGCGCGTAGCCGCGGGGCACGCGTCCCGTACGGCCGGGACGGCACAGCGCGCCGGAGCCCCGTCCGAGTGTGGTGCGGACGGGGCTCCGGCGGCGCCCGGGTACGACCAGGACCTGTCGTCAAAGCAGCGCCGTCCGCCCGGAGGGCGAGCCCGGCATGATCCAAACGAAAGACCCTGGGGCCTCTCGTTTGGATCATGCCGGGCTCGCGAGCCCTGGCACCGCGCCTCGCCGCGTTGTCGTCCGTCATCCCCAAGGTCTCGGCTT
>NZ_QQNA01000002.1:0-14651 GCF_003346515.1 Streptomyces corynorhini | reverse complement strand
CGCCTTGCGATCCACGGCACCGGACCCCGCTCCCTCGTCCGGCCTGATCCGAACGGAAGACCCTGGGCCCTGGCTTCCAAGTCCCGGCTGCCCCGCGGCGCCCGGCACGCCCGCGCGCCGCGTGGGCGGAGTCGTCCGGGTACGTCCCCGGAGTCGTCCGGGTACGTCCCCGGAGTCGTCCGGGTACGTCCCGTACGAGGACGATCCGCCGCCTCGCGTGAGCGCTCGGCATCCGAAGGACGCGTCGGCGCGGATCCGTGCCGCACCCCTTGTCGCCGTTTCCGCGAGCGCCTAGCATCGCCGCATCGTCAATCGAATCGATTCGACGCAGGTTCGACAGACCGTTCTCCACCGGTACGCGGCACCCTCCCGCGGCACCCACCGGGCACCCACCGGCACCCCCGCACCACCCATCCGACCGCCCCGACCGCCCCGCACGCCCCTCGCACCACCTCCGTCTCCTTACAGAGCCGTAGACCGAACGGAGAGCCCCTCGCCATGCCGTTCCTCCGCCGGCGCCCACCGGCGCCGACCCTGATCCTCACCGCGCTCCTGGCCGCCTCGGGCCTGGTCGGGTGCGCCGAGGTGCCCGACCCCGGGACCATCACCGTGCTGAACTCCGCCACGGACACCCACGAACACGACGAGGAACAGAAGTTCTTCGACCGCTGCGCGAAACCGCTCGGCGTGCGGGTCAGGCAGACCAGCGTCCCCGCCGACCAGGTCGCCTCCAAGGCGCTGCGGATGGCCTCCTCGCACTCCCTGACGGACATCCTGGAGCTGGACGGCTCCGAGCTGCCGCAGTTCGCCGACACCGGCGGCCTCGTACCGCTGGCGGACGCCGGAGTGGACGTCACGGGCATGTCCGAGGGCGCCGTGAGCATGGGCAGCTTCCGGGGCACCTCGTACGGCATCGCCCGGTCGGTGAACTCCCTCGCGCTCATCTACAACGCGGATCTGCTGCGCGAGGCGGGCGTCGAACCGCCCACCACCTGGGACGAGTTGAAGGCCGCCGCCAAGAAGCTCACCCGGGGCAGGACCTTCGGCATGGCCTTCAGCGCGACCCCCGACGCGGACGGCGTCTACCAGTTCCTGCCGTTCTTCTGGTCGACCGGCGGTGACGAGGCCCGGCTCGACGACGGCAAGGGCGCCCCGGCGCTCCAGCTCTGGAAGGACCTCGTCACGAGCAAGTCGGCCTCCAGCGCCGTCGTCACCTGGAACCAGCAGGACGTCAACGACCAGTTCATCGCCGGGCGCGCCGCGATGATGATCAACGGTCCCTGGCAGGTGCCGGTGCTCAGCGCCCAGAAGAACGTCACCTGGGAGGTCGCCCCCGTACCGGTCCCCGAGGCAGGCCGGCCCCCGGTGCCGCCCATCGGCGGCACGGTGATGGCCCTGCCGAGGACCGGGGACAGCGGCCGGCAGCGGACAGCCGCGAAGATCGTCAACTGTCTCAACGAGGAGCGCAACCAGGTGGCCTGGGGCGAAGCCGTCTACAACGTGCCCACCCGCACGGCGGCGTCCGCCGCCTACAAGGACCAGAACCCCAAGCTCGGCGCCTTCGCCGACCAGGTGGCCACCGCCCGCTCGCGCACCGGCCGGGTCGGCGCGCGCTGGCCGGTCGTCTCCGACGCGCTCTCCGGCGCCTTCCAGTCCGTACTGACCGGACGCGCGACCCCCGACAACGCCCTGAAGCAGGCCCAGTCACGGGCCACGGCCGGAAAGTGAGGTGAGCGATCCGTCATGACCACCACCGTCACCACGTCCGTCACCGCGCCCACCGGGCGCCCGCGGCCGGCCGGCGTGCCGCGCGAGCGCCGCCGCGCCACGCTGCTGCGCTGGTGTTTCGTCGCGCCCGCGGCCCTCTACATGCTGGCCTTCTTCGGCTATCCGCTCGTACGCAACATCCTGATGAGCTTTCAGCACTACAGCCCGCGCACCTACTTCACCGGCGAGGCGCCCTTCAACGGCCTCGACAACTGGCGCGGGGTCTTCGACAACCCGCTGTTCGCCCAGTCGCTCTGGCACACCCTGGTCTTCACCTTCGGCTCGCTGCTCGGCCAGTTCGTCCTCGGTCTCGCGCTCGCCGTCTTCTTCTCCCGACGCTTCCGGCTCTCCGGATTCGTCCGCGCCGTCCTGCTGCTGCCCTGGCTGGTCCCGATGGTCGTCTCGGCCGTCGTCTGGCGCAAACTCCTCGACCAGGAGACCGGCGTCCTCAACACCCTGCTGATGGACCTGCACCTCACCTCGTCCGCGATCCCCTGGCTGAGCAGCCCGAACGTCGCCCTCTTCGCCGCGATCCTGGTCAACGTGTGGATCGGCATCCCGTTCAACATGGTGATCCTCTACGGCGGCCTCCAGGAGATCCCGCGCGATCTGTACGAGGCCGCCGCGCTCGACGGCGCCGGAGCCTGGCGCACCTTCCGCAGCCTCACCCTGCCGCTGCTGCGGCCGGTCGTCACCGTCGTCCTGATCCTCGGCTTCATGTCCACGGTGAAGATCCTCGATCTGATCCTCGCGCTCACCGGCGGCGGCCCCGCCGACTCCACCCAGACGCTGGGCACCCTCACCTACCAGCTCTCCTTCCAGCAACTGGACTTCGGCCAGGGCGCCGTGGTCGGCAATGTCCTCGTCCTGGTCAGCGCGGTCTTCGCCGTGCTCTATCTGCGCGCCAACCGTTCCGACTTCGGCCAGGGGAAGTGACCGCCGTGCCCACTCGCGCCCTACCCGTCCCCGGCACCCCGCGCCGCGCCGGCAGCACCGTCGCCGCGCTGGCCGTCCTCGTCGTCCTGCTCTTCCCGCTGTACTGGATGCTGAACATCGCCCTCCAGCCCGGCGAGAGCCTCGCCGCGACGCGCTGGCTGCCCACCACGGCCGGCTGGGACAACTTCCAGCGCGCGCTGAGCAGTCAGGGCGGCTCGCTGGCCACCAGCCTGGTCGTCGCGCTCGGCGCGGTCGTGGTCTGTCTGGCGCTCGCCGCCCCCGCCGCGTACGCGCTGGCGCAGTTCGGGCTCCGCTCGGGGCGCGCCATCGTCTTCGCCACCCTGATCACCCAGATGGTGCCGGGCATCGTCATCGCCAACGCCCTCTACAGCGCCTATGTCGAACTCGGCCTGGTCAACTCCACCCTGGGGCTGATCCTCGCCGACGCCTCGCTCGGGCTGCCGTTCTCCATCGTGCTGCTGCGCGCCTTCATGGTGTCCATACCGCGCGAGGTCGTCGAGGCGGCCCTCGTCGACGGCGCCAACAGGTTCACCGCGTTCGTGCGTATCGTGCTGCCGATGAGCCGCAACGCCCTGATCACCGCCGGTCTGTTCACCTTCCTCTTCGCCTGGTCGGACTTCATGTTCGCGCTGACCCTCAACACCACGGACGACGTCAAGCCCATCACGCTGAGCATGTACGAGTACATCGGCGCCCATGTCAGCGACTGGGGAGCGGTCATGGCCACCGCCGTCGTCTCCGCGGTCCCCGCCGCGATCCTGCTGGTCCTGGCGCAGAAGTACGTCGCCGCGGGGATCACCGGCGGCTCCGTCAAATAGCGGACGGCCCCGGACGCCCGCGCCCGGGGCCGTCCGCACCGAAGCCGTCCGCCGCGCCGACCCCACCGGCCCGGCCACACCGCTACGAGCAGAAGCAGGAGCACTGATGAAGTTCACCGACGGGTACTGGCAGATGCGCCCCGGCGTCACCGCACGCCACGCGGTCTCCGTGACCGACGCCGTCGTCACCGACGACCGGGTCACCCTCTACGCGCCGGTCACCAGGGTGACCCACCGGGGCGACACCCTCAACAGCCCGCTGCTGACCGTGGAGTGCTGGTCACCGGCCGAGGGCGTCATCGGTGTCCGCCTCACCCACCACGGCGGACGCCTGCCCCGGCGGCCGGAGTTCGCGCTCACCCCCGGCGGGGGGAGCGGCCACGCCAAGGTGGTCAGGGAGGGCTCCACGATCGAGCTGGTCTCCGGTGAACTCTCCCTGCGGACCGACACCGAGGCACCCTGGCAGCTGGACTTCACCGCGGGCGGCCACACCCTCACCTCGCTGGGCCGACGCGGCGCAGGCTTCGCCACCGACGCCGAGGAACGCCACTTCATGCTCGCGCAGCTCTCGCTCGGCGTCGGGGAGAGCGTGTACGGGCTGGGCGAGCGCTTCACCCCGTTCGTCAAGAACGGCCAGACCGTCGACATCTGGCAGGCCGACGGCGGCACCAACAGCGAACAGGCGTACAAGAACGTCCCGTTCCATCTCACCAGCCGCGGCTACGGCGTCTTCGTCAACCACCCAGGACTGGTCTCCTACGAGGTGGGCTCGGAGACCGTCGGCCGCGTCCAGTTCAGCGTCGAGGACCAGAGCCTGGAGTTCTTCGTCATCCACGGCCCCGGCCCCCGCGAGATCCTCGCCCGCTACACCGCGCTCACCGGCCGGCCCGCGCTGCCGCCCGCCTGGTCCTTCGGCCTGTGGCTCTCCACCTCCTTCACCACCTCCTACGACGAGACGACGGTCAACCGCTTCGTCCAGGGCATGGCCGACGCCGAGATCCCGCTCAGCGTCTTCCACTTCGACTGCTTCTGGATGCGCGAGTACCAGTGGAGCGACTTCGTCTGGGACCCGGACGTCTTCCCCGACCCCGAGGGCATGATCGCCCGCCTCAAGGAGCGCGGACTGCGCGTCTGCGTCTGGCTCAACCCGTACATCGCCCAGAAGTCCAGGCTGTTCGCCGAGGGCATGGCCGGCGGCCATCTGCTGAAGAAGCCCGACGGCGACGTGTGGCAGTGGGACCGCTGGCAGCCCGGCATGGCGCTGGTCGACTTCACCAGCCCCGCCGCACGCGACTGGTACGCCGGCAAGCTGCGCGTCCTGCTCGACCAGGGCGTCGACTGCTTCAAGACCGACTTCGGCGAGCGGGTGCCGGTGGACGTCGCCTGGCACGACGGATCCGACCCGGAGCGCATGCACAACTACTACACGCAGCTCTACAACGAGACCGTCTTCGAGCTGCTGCGGCGCGAGCGCGGCGAGGGCGAGGCCGTCGTCTTCGCCCGCTCCGCGACCGCGGGCGGTCAGCGGCTGCCCGTGCACTGGGGCGGCGACTGCGAGTCGACCTTCGAGGCGATGGCCGAGTCGCTGCGCGGCGGACTCTCGCTCGGGCTCTCCGGCTTCGGCTTCTGGAGCCACGACATCGGCGGCTTCGAGGGCACCCCGACCCCCGCCGTCTTCAAACGCTGGGTGCAGTTCGGACTGCTCTCCTCGCACAGCAGGCTGCACGGCTCCAAGTCCTACCGGGTGCCGTGGGACTACGGGGACGAGGCCGTCGCCGTCACCCGCTCCTTCACCCGGCTCAAGCACCGGCTGATGCCCTACCTCTACCGGGCCGCGCTCCAGGCACGGGACTTCGGCACCCCGGTGATGCGCGCGATGGTGCTGGCCTTCCCCGACGACCCGGCCTGCCACCCGCTCGACCGCCAGTACATGCTGGGCGACGACCTGCTGGTGGCACCGGTCTTCACCGAGGACGGCACGGTCGACTACTACGTACCCGAGGGCACCTGGACCCAGGTGCTCACCGGCGAGCGGATCCAGGGACCGGGCTGGCGGCGCGAGACCCACGGGTTCGACACCCTGCCGCTGCTGGCCCGGCCGGACGCGGTGATCCCGTTCGGAGCCGTGGACGGGAGCCCCGAGTACGACTGGGCGGACGGCGTGACCCTGCGCGTGTACGCGCCGGGGGACGGCGACAGCGAGGTCGTGGTGCCCGTCCCCGCCCCGGACGGCTCCGGCGACGCCGCCGTCTTCACCGTACGGCGCACGGCTGCGGACGTCGTCGTCGAGACCGGCGGCGCGCTGCCCTGGCGGGTGCTCCTCGTGGGGGCGGCCCCGACCGGCGACGGCGTCGCCGACCCGCTCGGCGCGCTCTACACCTGCCCGGCGGGCACCGGCCGGCTCACCGCCCGCTGGGCCTGATCCGGCGGCCCCGGCGGCAGCGCAGGCCGCTTCCGCCGGGGCCTCACCGCGGGGTGCTCGCCGCGCCCTCGTCGAGCCGGTACTCCTCCGGGTCCGCGTCGTACGCGTACAGCTCCGCGTAACGGCCCCAGTCGGTGGCGGTCTCCAACTGCTGGTCGACCTGCTCGCTGGTGTAGTGATGGGCCAGCAGATCGCGGAAGAACCCGGCGCGCAGGGCACCGGACGGATTCTGCCGCAGACTGGTGGTGATCAGCCGCACCAGCGGAGCGCCCATCGCCGCCTCGGCGAAGAGGGTCTTGGACTCCTGCACGTCGGCCCCGGCGAAAGCGGCCCCGACGCGGGTGAGCAGCAGATCGTCGCCCCTGACCTCGCCGAAGCCGAGCAGGTCCAGCGCGTCGACGAGCGGCAGCACATCGTCGATCTCCAGCACCAGATCGTCGGCGAGATCCGCCAGATCGCACCGGTCGCCGCGGTGCGCGACCATCTCGGCGAGACCGGACAGCCCGTCGACGCTGGCCGTCGGCAGCGGCGTGTTGGTGTACGTGCGCCGCTCGGGACCCGCGGGCTCGGGCCTACCCGGGACGCGGGGCTCCTTCGGCCGGCCGGTCATGGTCCGGTAGACCCGGTCGATCAGCTCCTCGAAGGCGGCGGAGTTGCGCTGTCTGGGCCGCTCCAGCCCCACCTCGAACGTCTCCCGGATGGTGCCGGGACGTGAGCCGAGGACCACGATGCGGTCCGCCATCAGCACCGCCTCCTCGATGTTGTGGGTCACCAGCATGATGGCGCGGGTCGGGAAGCGCCCCGACTCCCACAGCTCCATCAGCTCACCGCGCAGATTCTCCGCCGTCAGCACATCGAGCGCGGAGAACGGCTCGTCCATCATCAGCACGTCCGGCTCGACGACCAGCGCCCGCGCGAACCCCACGCGCTGGCGCATCCCGCCCGACAGCTCCTTCGGATACGCGGACTCGAAGCCGTCGAGCCCGATCAGGTCGATCGCCCCGACCGCCGCCTCCGCGCGCTCCAGCGCCCCCACGCCCCGCGCCTCCAGACCGAGTTCGACGTTCTGCTGGACCGTCAGCCACGGCAGCAGCGCGAAGGTCTGGAAGACCATCGCCGTGCCCGGGTTCGCACCGGTCAGCGGCGTGCCCCGGTACGAGACCGTCCCCGAGCTGACGGGGATCAGCCCCGCCAGGCAGCGCAGCAGGGTCGACTTGCCCGATCCGGACCTGCCCAGCAGGGCGACCACCTCACCTGCGCGTACCTGGAGGTCGATGCCTTCGAGCACGGGAAGTTCGCGGTCGGCTCCCGCGTACGACTTGGTGACGTTCCCGGCGTCGAGCAGAACGTCGCCGTCAGCGGCGCGCGGCGGGGCGGGCGGTCTGCGGTCCCGGGGAGAGCGGGCGGGGCGCAGCTTGCGCAGAGCGTCGAAGATCATGTCGTACTCCGTAACCGCGTATCCGGTGGCGGGCTGTCTCAGAGGGCGTAGCGGGCGTCGGCGAGCCGGTACAGCCGCCGCCAGACCAGCCGGTTGAGGCCGACGACGTACAGGCTCATCACGGCCACCCCGGCGATCAGCCGGGGGAAGTTCCCGGACTGCGTGGCCCCGGAGATGTACGCGCCCAGGCCCGTGGCGGTCAGGGTCGTACCGCCGAAGGTGACGACCTCCGCGACGATCGAGGCGTTCCAGGCGCCGCCGGACGCGGTGATGCCACCGGTCACGTACGACGGGAAGACCCCCGGGAGGACCAGCCGTCTCCAGCGCTGCGCGCCGCGCACCCCGAGATCGTCCATGACCTCCCGCAGGTCGGTGGGGATGGACATGGCGCCCGCGATGGTGTTGAAGAGGATGTACCACTGGGCGCCCAGCGCCATCAGCAGGATGCCGCCGACATCGATCGGGAGACCGGTCCTGAGGAAGAACCAGACGGCCAGCGGGAAGAGGAAGTTGGCGGGAAAGCTCGCCAGCACCTGCACGACCGGCTGGGCCACCCGGGTCAGCCTCGGGGAGAAGCCGATCCGTACCCCGATCGGCACCCACACCACGGTGGCCACGGCCACCAGGACCACCACGCGCCCCAGCGTGACCAGCCCCACCACCAGCGGCTCCGCGAACACCCCGAGCCCGGTACGGGCGTGCAGATAGCCGCCGAGGTCGACCAGGCCCCACAGGATCAGCGCACCGGCCACCGCCGCGAAGGCGACATCGCCGGTGCGCCGCCGACCGGGGTCGATCCGCAGCGGCCGGTCGTCCACGCCGAGGACCCGGGCGGCCCGTGCGAGGCCGTGTCGCGCGGGACGGGTGAGCCTGCCGAGCAACCGGGGCCAGTTGGAGCGGCGCAGGAAGTTCAGCACGAGGGAGCGCTGCACCTCGGTGGCCTCGGCCTGCTCGTTCTTGAACTTCTCCGCCCAGGCGGTCAGCGGCCGCCAGAACAGGAAGTTCACCCCGATGACCATGACGGCCATCGTGAGAACGGCCCAGCCGACCCGGGCCAGATCGCCGTCCGCGATGGCGGCCCCGGCGTACGAGCCGACCCCGGGCAGCGCGTAGTCCCGGTGGTTGACGCTGATCGCCTCGGAGGCGACCAGGAAGAACCAGCCGCCGCCGAAGCTCATCATGCCGTTCCACACCAGGCCGATGGCGCCCGACGGCACCTCCACCCGCCAGAAGCGCATCCACCGGGTGAAGCGGAAGGAC
Organism: Streptomyces corynorhini; assembly: GCF_003346515.1. GTDB lineage: Bacteria > Actinomycetota > Actinomycetes > Streptomycetales > Streptomycetaceae > Streptomyces > Streptomyces corynorhini. Next base: position 5,989 of record NZ_QQNA01000002.1, on the reverse strand, counting down.
CGGGACAGCTCGTCGAGTTCGCGGGGCAGCGAGGTGAGGGAGGAGTAGAAGCCGAACGTCATGTTCCACGCCTGCGAGGTGAAGATCGCGAAGATCGACGCGCACTCCAGCCCCAGCATCGAACCGGGGAACAGCGCGATGAACCCGGTCACCGCGACGGTCAGGAAGCCGAGCACCGGCACGGACTGGAGGATGTCCAGCGCCGGGATCAGGATCCGCTCCAGACGGCGGCTCTTGGCCGCCGCGTACGCGTACACGAAGGTGAAGACGGTCGAGAGCGCGAGCGCGACGAACATCCGCAGCAGACTGCGCGCCGCGTCGTAGGGCAGCCGGGCCGGATCGGTGTCGACCCGCGCCGACTCGCTGGTGGAGAACGAGACCGTCGTCCCCTGCCCGACCCGCAGCGTCAGATAGATCAGCACCAGCACGGCGGCGGCCACCACCGCGTCCGCCCAGCTCATCCGGGCCGGCCGACCGGCGAACCGGGACGTAGGCGACGCCCGCGAGGTGGTGGTACGGGTCCGGAAAGACATCACAGGAACCTCCGACCACACTCTGTGCAGCCGCGTACCTCGCGTGCAACGCGCCACACGGGTGGCCGCGCGCGAAAGGGCGGCGCCACCGCCTCACCGGCCGGTGGCACCGCCCCTCACGGAGAGGGAGGCGTCCGCGTCAGCAGCCGAGATCGCCGCCAGGGTCGACACCCAGGACCGACGCGAATCCCGTGTAGAGATCGATCCGGCTCTGCACCTGGGCGGGGTTTCCGCCGTTGCATTCGATACTTCCGTTGATGCTGCGAATCGTCTCGCCGAATCCGGCGCCGTTCACCATGGCGCTGTGCGGCGTCATCGTGCCGGGGCCGCTCTGGGTATTCCAGTACCAGAGCCCGGTCTTCCACGCGACGGCCGCGTCGTTCTGCACGAGATCCGGATTGTTCAGCAGATCGATTCCGAGCGCGTCGCCCGCGCTCTTGTAATTGAAGTTCCAGCTGAGCTGGATCGGCCCGCGTCCGTAGTACTTGTCCTGTCCGGCCGGGCAGCCGTACGGCTGACTCGTGTCGCAGTAGTGCGGATAGTTCGCGGTGTTCTGCTCGACCACATGGACCAGGCCGCCCGTCTCATGGCTGACATTGGCCAGGAACGCCGCGGCCTCCCGCTTGCGCACGTCGTCGCCGCCCGCCCCCGAGAACTCGGGATAGGCGCTCAGCGAGGCGGTCAGACCGCTGTACGTGTAGAACGGGTTCCGGTTCGGGAACATCTGGTCGAACTGGGCCTCGCTGACGACGAAATCGTCCGCCGCCGCGGCCGGCGCCTGCTGCGCCGAGGAGAAGGGCGCGAGGGAGAACAGGGAGAACGCGGCCGCCGACGCGGTCGCGGTGAGCAGCCCGATGATGCGCTTGCGCACGTGATTCACTTCCTTGGATCCGGCCGCCCGAGGCGCGGCGGCCCCTGCGTGTGGGGGCGGGCGCGCCCCCGCGCGGGGGCCGGGGCGCGCCCGGTGAGAGGTGCGGTGTCCGCCGGGGCTCAGCCGCCGACGTTGACGTCGATGCAGGCGTAGAAGGCGTTCGAGGTGTCCGCGATGTTCCAGAACGCCAGGACCTTCTGCTGACCGGTCAGCCCGCCGAAGTTCACGTCGTGGCTGACGGTCGCGCCGGGCTGCGCACCGTTGTCGTCGAACTCGGCGATCTTCTGACCGCCCGCGTAGTACTCCCAGGTGCTGGTGGAGTGACGCGCGGTCAGCTGCCACTGGAAGGTCGTGGTGCTGTTGACCGGGGTCACCGTCCAGCCCTTGGAGTCGTCGTCCAGCTCCGAGAACCGGGAGTTCCCGCCGCTGCAGCTGGTGAGCCCCTTCGGGCCCTCCACGCTCTGCGGCTCGTAGGTGATGTCACCGCAGCCGACGGTTCCCGCCGCGCACTGCGCCTGCCTGCTGGGCGGGGAGGAGATGTATCCGTGGGCGCTCGCGGAACTCGCGGGAAGGCTTATGGCGAGTACGGGGGCGACGACGGCGCCGAGCGCGACGGCGAGCTTCCTCTTGTTGTTCATGGGGGGAGAACTCCTTCACTTCAGGACTTCCCGCTGGATATACGGACCGTGGGGGACCGGAATACCGCGGGTCGGCCTCTCAGGTGTGGGGCCCAGAGGCGCGAAGGTCGGCGGTCGATTCCCTTTCCGGCGGAGCGTGTTGGGCGTTGCGTTCGGAAAGGACCCGACCACTTGGCCTAGACCATACAGGTCGAGATGATCCCGTCAAGGGGACTGCTGGAAAGGGCTGTTGGGGCGCCGGACGGGTGCGGCGAGCCCGCCGAAGGTCCCGATCGGGGCTTTTCCCGGCGCTCCGCGTAACACGCCCGCACGGGCCGGAACCGGCCGGAGCGCGCACCCGACGCGGATGCGGGATCGCGGTCCCGCGCCCATGGTGGACGGGAGTACGTCCCCGAGTGAGGAGCCCGCACATGTCGATGCTCGACAAGCTGAAGAGTCTGCTCAAGGGCCATGAGGGTGTGGCCCGCCAGGGGGTGGAGAAGGCGGGTGACGCCTTCGACCGGAAGACGGGGAACAAGTACCGCGGCCAGGTCGACACCGCGCAGAAGAAGATCGAGGAGCAGCTCGACGCGGAAGGACCGCACCCCGGCGACCGTCCCCCGAACGGCTGACACGGTACGGGTGACGCGGTGCGGCTGACACGGTACGGGTGACGCGGTACGGGTGACTCGGTACGGGTGACGCGGCGACGCGGGGCCGTTTCCACGGACAGCGCCGGACGGCCGAACCGCGGGCGCCGCGCGGCCGTGCCATGGATGAGCGGTCCGTGCCGGTTTCCCGGCACGGCCGCGACCGTCCGGTACCGGAGAGGGACCATTCCGCGATGACCAGAACCGCGTTACCCCGCCACCGCGCCCGCCGCGCCGCCACCGTCCTCACGCTCACCGCCACCGCCCTGACCGCGGTGCCGGCCGCCTCCTCGGCCCGCCCCGCACCCGCCAGCGAGGTCGTCACCTGGGCGGCCAGCGCCGACCGGCTGGGCGAGGCCGTTCCCGGGCGCACCCACCGCGTCGTCATCCACACCAGCGCGGGCGGCCGCGACCTGCGGGTCCGGCTCTCCAACGCCTTCGGCGAGGCGCCCGTCACCTTCGGCCGCGCCTACGCGGGACCGCGCGCCGCGGGCGCCGCCGTCCAGCCCGGCCACAACCGCCCGCTCACCTTCCGGGGCGCCGCCTCGGTCACCGTCCCGCCCGGCGGCTCCGTCTACAGCGACCCGCTGCCCGGGACGGTACGCCCCGGGGCCGACCTCGCGGTGAGCGTCTACGTACAGGACGCGGCCGGTACCGCCACCGGCCATGTGCGGGGGAACCAGACCTCCTACATCGCGCCCTCGGGCGATCACGCCGTCGAGGAGTCCGACGCCGCCTACACCGAGCGGACGACCTTCCGCCACTACCTCGACGCGGTGGTGGTCCGCGCGCCCGCCGGCACCGGAGCCGTCGTGGCGTTCGGCGACTCGATCACCGACGGCTCCGGCTCCACCCCGGACACCGACCGCCGCTGGCCCGACTTCCTCGCCGCGCGGCTGCGCGACGACCGCGCCACCTCCCTCAAGGGCGTCGCCAACGCGGGAATCTCCGGCAACAAGGTCCTCGGCGACGGCGCGGGCGTCAGCGCCCTCAAGCGCCTCGACCGCGATGTCCTCTCCCAGCGCGGCCTGCGGACGGTGATCCTGCTCGAAGGGGTCAACGACATCAAGGCCGTCCCGGCCCCCACGGCCGCCGAACTGATCGACGGCTACCGCCAGATCATCGCCAGGACCCACGCCGCCGGTGCCTGCGTGGTCGGCGCCACCGTCATGCCGTACGAGGGCTGGGGCGAGTGGAAGGAGGCCGGCGAAGCGGTCCGCCAGGAGGTCAACGCCTTCATCCGCGACAGCGGCGCCTTCGACGCCGTCGTGGACTTCGACGCGCTGGTACGCGACCCGGCCGCCCCGGCGAAGATGCTGCCCGTCTACGACAGCGGGGACCATCTCCACCCGAACGACGCGGGCATGGAGGCCATGGGCGAGCACGTCGAGCCGCGCGCCCTGCGCTGCTCCCGGTGAGCGCGGCGGGCTCCGGAACCCGTACGGCGCAGCAACGCAGCGCTCGCGCGCCCCGTACCCCGGAGAGTGGGGACGTACGCCCGTACCCGCCCGAGGCACCCGCGACGTGCCCGACCCTCCGGAGCCCGCCATGACCTGTCACACCCGACGCGACCTCGGCCTGCTCGCCCTGCGGCTCGGCACCGGAGGCGTGCTCGCCGCGCACGGCGCACAGAAGCTGTTCGGCTGGTTCGGCGGCGGAGGCATCGACGGCACCGCACAGGGGATGGACGCCATGGGCTACCGCCCGGCCCGGCCGAGCGCCATCGCCTCGGGGGTCGTCGAGGCGGGCGGCGGTCTGCTGCTCGCCCTGGGCCTGGCCACCCCGGCCGCCGGAGCCGCCGCCGCGGGCGGCATGGCGGGGGCGGCGGCGGTGCACGCGCCCAGCGGGTTCTTCGCCCAGTCGGGCGGCTTCGAGTATCCGGGCTTCCTCGGCTGGACCGCCGCGTCCATCGGCCTGGCGGGGGCCGGGCGTTACTCCCTCGACCACGCCACGGACCACTGCCTCGACCGGCACTGGATGGTCCCGGTCGCCTTCGCGGCGAGCGCGGCGGCGGCGGTCCTGGTCATCCGCAGGCGCGCCCAGGGCCTGGCGGCGGCGGCCGACGAGGCGGCCGACGGCGGCGGCACGGCTCCGTAAGGGGCTGTGGACCACCTGATCGCCCTGTGCGCCCGCCGCCGAGCACAGCTCATCGGGGTCCAGGAGGTAGAACCCCGACATCACCCCCCCCCCACGCGTACGCGCCGAACGCCAGCGCGGCGGCCAGGACCGCGGTCAGGGCGGAAGTGACACCGTCCGGTATGCCTCCGACGGCGCGGAGAGCAGTGCGAAGAACAGAATAATCCACCCTGCCCAGACCTCACCCGGGCATGATCGGTTCCACCGGTCCGCCGGAACCGATCGGATCGCCTCGCCTGTGGCGGGTTAGCCTGCCGCCATGCTCGCGCTGCTGCACACCTCCCCGCTCCATGTCCCGGTCTTCGACGCGCTGGCCGCCGCGGACCATCCGGGGCTCGGCCTGCGCCATCTCGTCCACGAGGAGCTGCTCGTCAGGGCCAGGGCGGCGGGGCCGGGCGCCGTGGCGGACCGGGTCGGGGCCGTGCTGGCGGGCGCGGTCGCGGCGGGGGCGAGCGCCGTGCTGTGCACCTGCTCCACCCTCGGCGCCGTGGCGGAGAGCACCGCCCCCGCGCTCGGCGTGCCCGTCCTGCGGATCGACCGGCCGATGGCCGGGGCCGCCGCGTCGGCCGGGCGGGTCGCGGTCGTCGCCACCGTGGAGAGCACCCTGGGGCCGACGGCCGCGCTGATCCGCGAGGAGGCGGCGGGCCGGGACGTCACGGTGCGTACGGTGCTGGTCGAGGGGGCCTGGGCGCTGTTCGAGGCGGGCGACCGCGACGGCTACCTCGACGCGGTGGCGGCGGCGGCCGACGACGTCACGGGAGCGGACGTGATCGTGCTCGCCCAGGTGTCGGCCGCCGACGCGGCCGAACGCGTCACGAGCGCCCTTCCGGTGCTCGTCGCCCCGCGCTCGGGGCTGGCAGCGGCGGTGGCCGCGACGGTCGCCGCCGGGGAACGTACGGGCTGACCACGCGTGGATCCGGCGCGCGTGGGCACGCGCTCCGGGAGACATTGGGAACGCACGACTCCCGCACTTCTGGAGGACAGGCATGACCAGTCCCTACCCCGACCCGGTACCGCCGTCGCCCACCCCGCCGCCGGGGCCGCCGGGACCCGTCCCCGGCCCGGTGCCGGTGCCGCCGCCCGGCCCGGCGCCCGTACCAGGACCCGATCCGCTGCCCTCGCCGCCGGGCCCCGGCCCCACCCCCGTACCGCCTCCGGAGCCCGAGCCGCAGCCCGGCCCGG
>NZ_QQNA01000199.1 GCF_003346515.1 Streptomyces corynorhini | reverse complement strand
AGATCTCCGGTGCCGGGGTGCCTGGGGTGCTGAGGTGTGAGGGCGCTGCGCGCTGGGCGCGTGGGCCGCGCGCGGCCTACTGGAGCGCGCCGTCCTCCTGGGACCGGTTGCTCTCCAGCCGGGCGTCCAGCCTGGCCTTGGCCTGGTCGACCCTGGGGGCGAGCTGCTCGGACATCGCGTCGCGCTGCTTGCGCAGCAGGACGAAGCTGAGCGGCGCCGAGATGATGATGGCGAGCAGCGGCACCCAGACGAAGTTGGAGTTGCCGAGGCCCTTGGGCAGGATGCCGAACTGCACCAGGAGAGCGACGAAGGCGAAGCAGAGGACGAAGATGCCGAAGCGCATCGCCGTGTACCGGATGGTGGCGTTCGTCTTCGCAGCGGTCACGGCGGGCCTTCTCTCTCCCCGGATATGGGTATGTGTGCCCGAACAGTCAAGCACGCCCCGTTCAGTACCGGTTCAGCGGGAGCATCATCATGATGTCGTCGCGGTCGTCCCCCGGGGCGACCCTGATCGCGTCGGGCACGCGCCCGACCTCCTTGTAGCCGCAGCCCGCGTAGAACTCCTCCAGGCCCGTGCCGCCCCGGCAGGTGAGCCGGATCGACTCGATGCCGTCGAAGGACCGGGCGGACTCGGCCGCCGCGGCCAGCAGGTCGCGGCCGTATCCCCGGCCCTGGTGGCGCGGGTGCAGCATGACCGTGTACAGCCAGAGCCAGTGGCGCATCAGCTGATGGGTGTTGAGGAGGAGGAACGCCGTCGCGGCGACGGCGCCCTCCTCGTCGTACCCGACGAGCAGTCGGCAGCGGCCCTCGGCCATCGCCGCGAAGTGCTTGACCAGCTCGGGCCTGATCGCCTCCGCGGTCACCGGCGGTACGAAGCCGACCGCGCCGCCCGCCTCGGTGACCTCCACCCACAGGGCGAGGATGCCGTCGCGCAGGACGCGGTCGACCGGTGGGTCGAGTGTGAAGGTGAGTGCCATCGGACCGGATCCCTCAGACCCGCATCGGCTGGGGGGACTCGCGGCGGTCCGCGTCGGGACCGGGGTACTCGCGGATGATCTCGTACCGCGTGTTGCGCTCGACGGGGCGGAAGCCCGCGTCGCGGATCAGGTCGAGCAGATCGTCACGGCCGAGCTTGTTGGGCGTGCCGTAGTTGTCCGCGTCGTGGGTGATCTTGTACTCGACGACGGAGCCGTCCATGTCGTCCGCGCCGTGCTGCAGCGCGAGCTGGGCGGTCTGGACGCCGTGCATCACCCAGAAGACCTTGACGTGCGGCACGTTGTCGAAGAGCAGCCGGGAGACCGCGAAGGTCTTCAGGGCCTCGGCGCCGGTGGCCATCGTCGTACGGGCCTGGAGGCGGTTGCGGACCTTGCCGTCCTTCATGTCCACGAAGTCGTGCTGGTAGCGCAGCGGGATGAAGACCTGGAAGCCGCCGGTCTCGTCCTGGAGTTCGCGCAGCCGCAGTACGTGGTCCACCCGGTGGCGAGGCTCCTCGATGTGGCCGTACAGCATCGTGGCCGGGGTCTTGAGCCCCTTCTCGTGGGCGAGCCGGTGGATGCGCGACCAGTCCTCCCAGTGGGTGTTGTGGTCCACGATGTGCTGGCGGACCTCCCAGTCGAAGATCTCGGCGCCGCCGCCGGTCAGGGATTCGAGACCGGCGTCGATCAGCTCGTCGAGGATCTCGGAGGCCGAGAGGCCCGAGATCGTCTCGAAGTGGTGGATCTCGGTGGCGGTGAACGCCTTCAGGGAGACCTGCGGCAGGGCCTCCTTGAGCGCGCTGAGCGAGCGCGGGTAGTAGCGCCAGGGCAGCGTGGGGTGCAGGCCGTTGACGATGTGCAGCTCGGTGAGGCTCTCGCCCTCCATCGCCTTGGCGAGGCGGACGGCCTCCTCGATGCGCATCGTGTACGCGTCTTTCTCGCCCGGCTTGCGCTGGAACGAGCAGTAGGCGCAGGACGCCGTGCACACGTTCGTCATGTTGAGGTGACGGTTGACGTTGAAGTGGACCACGTCGCCGTTCTTGCGCGTGCGCACCTCGTGCGCGAGGCCGCCGAGCCAGGCCAGGTCGTCGGACTCGTAGAGGGCGATGCCGTCCTCACGGGTCAGCCGCTCACCGGCCCTGACCTTCTGCTCCAGCTCGCGCTTGCGACCGGCATCCTGGACAGATGCAGTCATCGGGCCGCCTCCCATACGTCTACCAATCGGGCCGTCCGAGCCTACGCCCTCCGACCGACAACGCCCGAGGCGGCCCTCCGGCCCCGAGGGGACCGGGCCGGGATCGGACCGGGACGGACCGGGATCGGACCGGGATCGGACCGGGATCGGACCGGGACCGGACCCGGACCGGGCTCACTCCTCGGGCAGTTCGCCGACCCGGTTCTCCCACTTCGTGGAGAGAACGATGGTGGTACGGGTCCGGGAGACGCCCTTCGTGCCGCTCAGCCGGCCGATCGTCTTCTCCAGGCCGTCCACGTCTCCGGCCCTGACCTTGAGCATGTACGAGTCGTCGCCCGCGATGAACCAGCAGTCCTCGATCTCGCCGAGATCGCGCATCCGGCGGGCGACGTCCTCGTGGTCGGCCGCGTCGGACAGGGAGATGCCGATCAGCGCGGTGACACCGAGGCCGAGCGAGGCCGAGTCGACCGTCGCGCGGTAGCCGGTGATGACACCCGCCGTTTCGAGCCGGTTGATGCGGTCGGTGACACTGGGCCCGGAGAGCCCGACGAGCCGGCCCAGCTCGGCGTAGGAGGCCCTGCCGTTCTCCCTGAGTGCCTGGATGAGCTGCCTGTCCACGGTATCCATGGGTACGAAGCCTTCCATTGTTCAAATATCAAGCGACTATACAATGCCAATCAAAGGCATGGATAGTCAAATACCTGCGAATCAAATACCGTCAGATCGGTGGACCGACCTTAGCGGCCGACGCGGGAACCACCCAGTCCGCCTTCCCAGCGGCGGTAGAGACCGTGCGCCACCCCCGCCGCGTCCAGCACCCGCCCGGCGACGAAGTCCACCAGGTCCTGGATGTGCGTCGCGCCCGCGTAGAACGCCGGGGAGGCGGGCAGCACCACGGCCCCGGCCTCGTCCAGCGCCACCAGGTGCTTGAGCGTCTGCCCGCTGAGCGGGGTCTCCCGTACGGCCACCACCAGCCTGCGGCGCTCCTTGAGGGTCACGCTCGCCGCACGCTGGAGCAGGTCCTTCGAGAGGCCGAGCGCCACCCCCGCCACACACGCCGTCGACGCGGGCACGATCAGCATCCCCCGGACGGGATACGAGCCGGAGGACGGCCCGGCGGCCAGATCGCCGGCGGCCCAGTGCCGTACGTCGTCCAGGCACGGGTCGAAGGTGTCCGGCTTGCCGTCGGCGCCCCGCGCCAGCCAGGTCCGCAGATCGTCGCGCCAGTGCGCGTCGCGGAAGGCGATGCCCGTCTCGTCCAGCAGCGTCAGCCGCGACGCGCGGCTCACCACGAGGTCCACGCTCTGCCCGGCGTCCAGCAGCCCGCGCAGCACGGCGGCGGCGTACGGCGTCCCCGACGCGCCGGAGACCCCGACGACCCAGGGCCGCCGGGACGCTCGCGGGCTCTGCTGGTCTGCGTACGGTCCTGGCTTCACGGATCCGAGCCTATCCGGCGGCCCCGCGCCGGAACCGACAGCGGCCCCCGGACGTTCAGCGGAGAAGAACACGGACCGCTGGCGAGGGGGCCGCTATGCCGTATCCGCGCGTGGATTCCACCCACAGAGGCCGGACCGCACGCATGAAACCCGCGGCGGCCGTGATGGTCGGCTGGGTCGCGCTGCTGTGGATCATCGAGGCGGTCAACGGCTCGACGAGCGCGCTCGCCACCTACGGGCTCAGCCCCCGGGAGTTCGGTGAGCTGCGCGACGTCATTCCGATGGCCTTCCTGCACCACGGCTACGACCACCTCATGTCCAACACCGTGCCGCTGCTGATCCTCGGCTTCCTCGCCGCCCTGACCGGCCTGCGCCGCTTCGCCGCCGTCGTCCTCACCATCATGGTCGTCGGCGGCCTCGGCGTCTGGATCACCGCCGCCGACGGCACGGTGACGGCGGGCGCCTCGGGCGTCGTCTTCGGCCTGCTCGGCTATCTGCTGGTGCGCGGCTTCGTCGACCGCAACGCGGTGGACATCGTGACGGGGCTGCTGGTGCTCGTGTTCTACGGCTCCGCGCTGTGGGGCGTGCTGCCGACCAACTCGGCGGTGAGCTGGCAGGGCCACCTCTTCGGGCTGATCGGCGGGGTGATGGCGGCGTTCATGTACCGCCGCGAACCCCCGCTGAACGAACGCATAACGGGCCGCGTCTGATCCGTCGGCCCCTGGTGCGGTCGGGCCCGCACCGGCGGGCCCGCGCGGTCACACCGTCAGACCACGAGCCACCAGGTCGAGGAGGGCACACACGAAGAGGGCAATGCCGATGAACCCGTTGACGGAGAAGAACGCCCGGTTGAGCCGTGACAGGTCGTGCGGCTTCACGATGGTGTGCTCGTAGAGGAAGGCTCCGCCGACGATCGCCAGCCCGGCCCAGAAGAACGCCCCGGCGTCCGTGGCCAGCGCGTACCAGACCAGCAGCGCCGAGGTGACGGCATGGGCGCCGCGCGCCCCGTACAGCGCGGCCGGGATGCCGAAGCGGGCCGGTACGGACTTCACCCCGTGCGCGCGGTCCGCCTGGACGTCCTGGCAGGCGAAGATCAGGTCGAAGCCGCCGATCCAGACGCCGACCGCCAGCCCGAGGATCACCGCGTCCCACGACCAGCTCCCGGTCACCGCGAGCCAGGCGCCGATGGGCCCCATGGCCTGGGCGATGCCCAGGATGGCGTGCGGGAAGTCCGTGAACCTCTTCCCGTACGGGTAGACCACCATCGGGATCACGGCGACCGGCGCCAGCGCCAGGCAGAGCGGGTTGAGCGCGGCGGCGGCGCCGAGGAAGACGACGAGGGCGATGAGCGCGCCGGTCCAGGCCGACCGCACCGACACCGCGCCCGTCACCAGCTCACGGCCCGCGGTACGCGGGTTACGGGCGTCGATCTCGCGGTCGATGATCCGGTTGCAGGCCATCGCGAACGTACGCAGGCCGACCATCGCGACCGTCACCAGCAGCAGCCGGCCCCACAGGACGGACCCCTCGGTGCGGAACATCGCGGTGAGCGCGGCGATGTAGGCGAACGGCAGGGCGAAGACCGAGTGCTCGATCATCACCAGCCGCAGAAAACCCCTGGTCCTGCTCGGTGGTTGCGGCAGTGCCGCGGCGGCGCTGGTCACAGCCCGTACTCCCTCCACCGGCGGTCGACCTTCGCCGCCGTCTCCGGGTCGGACTCGACCATCTCCGGCCAGCCCCCGTCCCGGGTGTACCCCTCCTCGGGCAGCTTGCGCGTCGCGTCGATGCCCGCCTTCCCGCCCCAGAACTGCTGGTAGGAGGAGTGGTCGAGATGGTCGACCGGCCCCTCCACGACGGTGAGGTCGCGCGCGTAGTCGGTGTTGCCGAGCGCCCGCCAGGACACCTCGTGCAGATCGTGGACGTCGCAGTCCGCGTCGACGACCACGATCAGCTTGGTCAGCGACATCATGTGCGCGCCCCAGATCGCGTGCATCACCTTCTGCGCGTGCTTGGGGTACTTCTTGTCGATCGAGACGATCGCACAGTTGTGGAAGCCACCGGACTCGGGCAGGTGGTAGTCCACGATGTCCGGCACGATGATCTTCAGCAGCGGCAGGAAGAACCGTTCCGTCGCCCGTCCCAGCGGCCCGTCCTCGGTCGGCGGCCTGCCGACCACGATCGACTGGAGCAGCGGGCGCTTGCGCGTCGTCACACAGTCGACGGTGAGCGCCGGGAACTCCTCCTGCGGCGTGTAGAAGCCCGTGTGGTCCCCGAACGGGCCCTCGGGCAGCGTCTTCCCCGGCTCCAGCCAGCCCTCGATAACGACCTCGGCGTTGGCCGGGACCTGGAGCGGCACGGTCTTGCAGTCGACCATCTCGATGCGCCGGCCCTGCACGAAGCCCGCGAAGAGGTACTCGTCGATGTCGCCGGGCAGCGGCGCGGTGGACGCGTACGTCACGGCGGGCGGGCAGCCGAACGCGATCGCGACGGGCAGCCGCTCGCCGCGCCTGGCGGCCACCTGGTAGTGGTTCGCGCTGTCCTTGTGGATCTGCCAGTGCATTCCGATGGTGCGCCGGTCGTGGCGCTGGAGCCGGTAGAGGCCGAGGTTGCGGATGCCCGTCTCGGGGTGCTTGGTGTGCGTCAGCCCCAGGTTGAAGAACGAGCCGCCGTCCTCCGGCCAGGTGAAGAGCGCCGGCAGCTGGTCGAGGTCCACGTCGTCGCCCGTGAGGACGGTCTCCTGGACCGGCGCGTCCTTGATCTTCTTCGGCGGTACATGCGCCATGGAGCCGAGCTTGCCGAACGCCTCGCGCACCCCGATGAAGCCCTGCGGCAGTTCGGGCCGCAGCAGCCCGCCGATCTTGTCGCTGATGTCGCTGTACGCCTTCAGCCCGAGCGCCTTGAGCAGGCGGCGGTCCGTGCCGTACACGTTCATCGCCAGGGGCATCGAGGAGCCCCGTACGTTCTCGAAGAGCAGCGCGGGCCCGCCGGCCTTGTTCACCCGGTCGACGATCTCCCCGACCTCCAGGTACGGGTCGACTTCGGCCTTGATGCGCTTGAGGTCGCCGTCGCGCTCCAGCGCCCGGAGGAGCGAGCGAAGATCGTCGTAAGCCATGCGCTCCAGTGTGTCATCCTCCCCCGCGCGATCTTCCGGGGGCGCCGCGGTGGCGCGCGGCGGACATCGTCGGCTCCTACGGGTCAATGTCCTGGCGCCCACTCGTTACTCTTGACGTATCAGGGGGGCCGTTACCCGGTCTCGATCTCCATGCGCAGGGGGGACCTCCATGCTTCGGGTGCTGATGTTTCTGGTGCCGCTGGCTCTCAGCATCTACGCCTTCATCGACTGCATCACCACCGATGAGAAGGAGATCCGTTTTCTCCCGAAACCCATCTGGGCGATCCTGGTGCTGCTCTTCCCGCTCGTCGGTTCCGTCTCCTGGCTGATCGTGGGCCGGGACCGTACCGTGCCGACGCGCCGGGGCGGCTGGATCGCGCCGGACGACAACCCGGAATTCCTCAAGTCGCTCAAGGAGGAGAAGGGCGGCAAGGAGGAGACCGAGGAGAGCGCCGCCGACTCCTCGCAGCTGGAGCGGTGGGAAGCGGATCTGCGTCGGCGCGAGGAGGAGATCGAGCGCCGCGAGAAGGGCAAGGGCGGCGCGGACGACACCCCGCCGAAGCCCTGAAGGAAGGTCTCCGCGGGCTGGAGACCGTACAGACGAAGGAAGGCGCCCCCGCCGTGTTTCTGTGGCGGGGGCGCCTTCCCGTTCCCGTAGAAGTCCGTACGGTCGGACGCCCGCGTGTGGTGGAACACCCGCGTACGGTCGGACGCCCGCGTACGGTCAGACGCCCGCGTACGGTCAGACGCCCGCGTACGGTCAGACGCCCGCGTACGAGTGCTTGCCGGTCACGAAGATGTTCACGCCGTAGTAGTTGAACAGCCAGCAGCCGAAGGCGATCAGCGCCAGATAGGCGGCCTTGCGGCCCTTCCACCCGGCGGTGGCGCGGGCGTGCAGATAGGCGGCGTACGCGACCCAGGTGATGAAGGACCAGACCTCCTTGGGGTCCCAGCCCCAGTAGCGGCCCCAGGCGTCGCCCGCCCAGATCGCGCCCGCGATGATGGTGAAGGTCCACAGCGGGAAGACGGCCGCGTTGACGCGGTAGCCGAACTTGTCGAGCGTCGCGGAGGCGGGCAGCCGCTCCATGACGGAGGTGGCAAAGGCGCCCGGCTTGAGACCGGCGGCGACCTTCGACTCGTACCGCTCGCGGAAGAGGTAGAGGACCGTGGCGGCGGCGCCGACGTAGAACACGGCGCCGCAGAAGATCGCGGTGGAGACGTGGATCCACAGCCAGTACGAGTGGAGCGCGGGGACGAGCTGGTCGCTGTCGGTGTAGAGGACCGTGACGGCGAGGCCGAGGTCGAGCAGGACCGTGGTGACCAGCGGCAGGCCGAGCCAGCGGACGTTCTTCTTCATCAGGAGGAACGCGAGATAGACGCTCACGGCCACCGTGGAGAAGGTGATGTTGAACTCGTACATGTTGCCCCACGGCGCCCGCTCCACGGACAGCGCGCGGGCGACCACACCCGCGGCCTCGATGGCCCAGGCGAGGACGGTGAGGGAGATGGCGATCCGGCCGTACAGATCGCCCTGTTCGTCGCCGCCGGCCGCGCCGGGGCCGTCCGGGATGTCGCGGGTGCCGGGCGCCGAGCGGGTGATGATCTTCGGCCGTTCCAGGACGGCCGTACCGCCCTTGCGTTCCTTCTCCGTCTCGGCCTTCGCGGGGCTCGCGGCGGCGGACCGGGGGGCGGCGGTGAGCGCGGCGGCGGTTCTGGCGGTCTTGGAACGGCTGCCCAACAGCCACTCGGCGATATGCGCGAAGAAGGCCAGCATGTACACGGCCATCGACGAATAGATCAGCACATTACTGGTGTGCGCCAGGCTCTCATTGGCTGCGGCGGCGAGATTCACTTCTCGGCCCCTCCGGCATTCTCTTCTGTGGAATCAGGCGCGGTGGGCGCCTCTGAATTGAGGGTGTAGGCCAGATCGGCCAGTTCCTCGGGGAGCTTCGCGGACTCGCTGCGGCCGAGTCCGGCCATCTCCACGACGGTGACGCCGTCGGCGCCCCGTACCGTACGGACCCAGATCCGGCGGCGCTGGATGAAGAGGGACCCGGCGAGACCGACGATGGCGGCGATCGCGCCGGTGAGCGCCCATCCGTCACCCGGCTGGTGCGAGATCTGGAAGGTGGCCCACTCCTTGACGTCCTTCTCGAAGGTGATGGAGCCCGCGCCGTCCGGCAGCGTGAGCTTGTCGCCCGGCAGCAGGGTCTTCTTCAGGACGTCGCCGTCGGCGTCCTTGAACGCCTTCATCTTGCGGGTGTTGAGCTGGTACACGTTCTGCGGCAACCCGGCGTCGACCCCCAGGTCGCCGTGGTACGCGCCGACGTTGAGCACCGGGAAGTCGAGGGCGGGGAACCGGGAGAACATCTTGGTGGCGCCGCCCTCGCCGCCGCCGTAGGTCGGCACGAAGAAGGCGGCGAAGCCGAGCTGCTCCTTCTTGCCGCTCTTGTCGCGGTAGCCGTCCATCACCTTGATGGCGCCCGTGGAGGAGACATTGCTGTCGATGGGCAGCAGCGGGACGGCGCCCTGGAACACCACCTCGCCCCGGCCGTCCCTGACGGTGACGACGGGGGCGTAGCCGTGGCCGATCAGATAGACCTTCGAGCCGTCGACCACGAGCGGCTTGTTGACCTCGACGGCCGCCTTCTTCTCCGCGCCGCCGGGTCCCTCGGTGTAGTGGACGTCGGCCCGGTAGACGCGCGGCGTGCCCAGCTGCGGCCCGCTGCGCTCGTACGTCCCGGTGAACTTGTCCAGGCCGAAGCTGAACGGCGCGAGGTTGTCCGTGTCGAAGAGCGAGCCGGACTTGAAGTCGTCGTACTGGGTGAGGGTGTTGGAGAAGCCGTCGCCCTCGACGATCAGCTTGCCGCCCTCGGACTTGAACAGCTGTCCCGCGGCGAAGGCGACGAGCAGCACGATCAGCGAGATGTGGAAGGCCAGGTTCCCCGCCTCGCGGAGATAGCCCTTCTCGGCGGCGACGGCGTCACCGACGGTGTGGGCGCGGTAGCGGCGCTTCCTGAGCATCGCGAGCGCGGCCGCGCGGGCGGCCTCGGGCTCCGCCGTCGTGCGCCAGGTGGTGTACGCGGGCAGCCGGGTGAGCCGTTTGGGCGCGCCCGGCGGCCGGCCGCGCAGCTGGCCGACGAACTGCCAGGTACGGGGAACGATGCAGCCGATCAGGGAGACGAACAGCAGGATGTAGATCGCGGAGAACCACACCGAGCTGTAGACCTGGAAGAGCTGGAGCTTGTCGTAGATCGGGGCGAGCGTCTGATGCTGGTCCTTGAAGTCCTGCACCTTCAGCTCGTCCACGCTGAGCTGCGGGATCAGGGAGCCGGGGATGGCGCCGAGGGAGAGCAGGAAGAGCAGGATCAGCGCCACCCGCATGGAGGTGAGCTGCCGCCAGAACCAGCGGATCCAGCCGACGACGCCGAGGACGGGGCCGCCGATGGCGGTCCCTTCGCGTTCCTCGCGCTCCTCGCGGGGGGCGGTGGAGAGCCGGGAACCGGCGTCGCCGAGTTCGCGGGTGTCCTGCGCGTCGGGGGACTCGGGGGCGTCGGGCTCGGCGCCCGTGTCCGTGCCCGGATCCACGCCCGTACCCGTGCCCGCGCCCGCGCCCGTATCCGTGCCCGGACCCGTATCCGTATCCGTGCCCGTGCCCGTGCCCGCGCCCGCGCCCGCCGCTGTGCCGTCGTGCCCGGTGCCGCTCGTCGAAGCCTTGCTCATGGAACTAGATCCCTACCGTGAAGCCGTTCGACCAGGTCTGCATCTGCTGCACGATGCCGTCCCACGCGCCGGTGAGCAGCAGCAGGCCGGTCGCGATCATCATTCCGCCGCCGATCCGCATGACCCAGGTGTAGTGGCGCTTGACCCAGCCGAAGGCGCCCAGGGCCTTGCGGAACGCCACCGCGGCGAGCACGAACGGCAGGCCGAGGCCGAGGCAGTACGCGACCATCAGTATCGCCCCGCGACCGGCGTCCGCCTCGCTGAGCGCGAGGGTGTTGACGGAGGTGAGAGTGGGCCCGAGGCAGGGCGTCCAGCCCACCCCGAACATCACCCCGAGGAGGGGGGCGCCCGCGAGGCCGCCGACCGGGCGCTGGTGGAAGCGGAATTCGCGCTGGGTGAGCCAGGGGATGAGCCCCATGAAGAACAGGCCCATGAGGATCATCAGCGCGCCGAGCACCTTGGAGATGGTCCCCTGGTACCCCTGGAGGGTCGCGCCGAAGTAGCCGAAGAGCGCGCCGCCCGACACGAAGACCGCCGTGAAACCGGCCACGAAGAGCGTGGCGCCCGCGACCATCCGGCCGCGTCGGGCGTCGGCGAGATCGGTGCCGCTGACGCCGGTGACGTACGAGAGGTAGCCCGGTACGAGCGGCAGGACGCACGGCGAGAAGAACGAGACGAGCCCGCCCAGTACCGCGATCGGGAGCGCGAGCGCGAGCGCTCCGCTGTAGACCGTCTGGTTCACGCGGGACGCCCCGGGCGAACGAGGGGCCGCGGGGACCGTGCGTACCGCATCACTTCTCCGCGATCAGCGGGTCGATCATCTTGCGCAGCTTCTCCTCGTTGAGCGCCATCAACGAGCGGGCCGCGATCTTGCCCTGCCGGTCGAGCACGATCGTGGAGGGGATCGACTGCGGGTTGAGGCTGCCCTTGGGGAAGCCGTTCACAATCAGCTTGCCCGTCGGGTCGTACAGGCTCGGGTACTCGACTCCGTAGTCCTTCTCGAAGGCGAGCGCCGGGCCCTTGTTGGGGTCCCGGGTGTTGATCCCGACGAAGGCCACGCCCTTCGACTCGGTCTCCTTGGCGACCTTGGCGAAGTGCGGGGCCTCGGCGCGGCAGGGCGGGCACCACGATCCCCAGACGTTCAGCACGACGACCTTGCCCTTGAGGTCGGCCACGTCGAGCTGGTCGCCTTCGAGGGTCTCGCCCGCGATCTCGTTGACGGGGCGGCGGTCGCCGAGCGCGGCGGTGGAGATGCCGCCCGCGTTCGTCACGAAGTTGGTGTCGCCGCCGCCCCCGGACTTACCGCCGCTCGTGCACGCCGAGAGTGCCAGCGCCGCGATGACGGCCGTGGCCGACAGGATGGCGCGAGGACGGCGGCCGGGGCGGCGTCGGGGGGCGCGACCTGAGTTCATGTGAAAAGTTTCGCATGGGCGTTTCGTGGATCTTGCGCACCCCCCTGATCCTGCCGGAGGAGCCGGAGCGCCCCTGGCCGGGCCACGCTCGGACCAGGGGCCAGTCAGGCTCGGACCAGGGGTCAGCCACGCGCGGACCAGGGGTCAGTCAGGCTCGGGCCACGGGTCAGTCAGGCGGCTTCGGCGGTCAGGCCGCCTTGAAGAAGGAGTTCCAGCCGCCGTCGGGCGACTGCCCGGGGCTCAGGGTGCGGAGCTTCTCGATGACGGCGGGGTCCTGGGCGTCGAGCCAGTCGGTGAACTGGCGGAACGACACCAGCCGTACGTCCTTCTTCCCGGCGATCTTCTTCAGCGCCTCCTCGACGGCGTCCATGTAGATCCCGCCGTTCCACTGCTCGAAGTGGTTGCCGATGAAGAACGGCGCGCGGTTCGACTCGTAGGCCCGGTCGAAACCGGCCAGGTACGCCCCGGCGGCCTGCTCGCGCCACTCGGCGTACCGCGAGGTCATGCCGTTGGTGGAGTTCTTCGACTGGTTGGCGAGCATGTTGTAGTCCATGGAGAGGACTTCGAAGCCGTGGCCGGGGAAGGGCACCGCCTGGAGCGGGAAGTCCCAGACGCCGTTCAGCTTGGACGGCCAGATCTGGGTGCCGCCGGGCGAGCTGGCGTCGTAGCGCCAGCCGAGCTTCTTCGCCGTCGGCAGCAGGTTCTCCTGGCCGAGCAGGCAGGGCGTACGGCCGCCGATGAGTTCCTTGCGGTAGTCGAAGGGCAGCGGGTCGAGATCGGTCCAGCCCGTGTTCGTACGCCACTCCGTGACGAAGGACATGGCCTGGTCGATCTCGCTCTGCCACTGGGCCGGTGTCCAGCTGCCGACCGTGCCGGAGCCGCCGCAGAAGTGCCCGTTGAAGTGGGTGCCGATCTCGTGGCCGTCCAGCCATGCCTGCCGGACGTTCTTGAGGGTGTCCTTGATGTGCTCGTCGGTGAGGTAGCCGATGTCGGACGCGCCGACGGGGTTGTTGGGCGGGCGGTAGAGGGTCTTCTTCGACTCCGGCAGGAGGTAGAGGCCGGAGAGGAAGAAGGTCATCGCCGCGTCGTGGTCCTTGGCGAGTTCCAGGAAGCGCGGGAAGAGGCCGTTGCCGACCTCGCCCGCCCCGTCCCAGGAGAAGATCACGAACTGCGGCGGTGTCTCACCCGGCTCCAGCCGGACCGGCGCGGACGGCTGCCGCGGCTGCTTCCCGGTGTCGGAGGTGGAACCGTCACCGATGAGGCGGGCGTCCTTGGCCTTGGGACTCGCGCCGTCCGTCGGGCTTCCGCCGCCCTTGGCCGCGCCCGGCTGACCTTGCTTGCTCTCCCCGGTGGAGCAGGCGGCGAGTCCGAACGCCGCCGCCGCTCCGATTCCCGCTCCGAGCAGACCCCTTCGGCTGATGTCGCGCATACCGTTCCTTCGCGCTCGCTTTCATGTAGCCGCTCATACAAGTCTTACAAGCGGCAATGCATGAGATGAGGCAGCGAACGCGGAGGTTCCAGTATTAGTCACACTTTTGCTGATGTAACGACAGTCGTGACAAAACTCATCACTATGTGACAGGAATGATCGCGAGGGTTGGTTGACCTGCCGGTGCGATGACCGACTGTCATGCCCTCGTCACGATGGAGGGTACGCCGGGACCGCGGCGCGGCCCGCGGCGGGGGTCAGGTCTCGGGCCCGCGGCCGGGGCCACGGCTCGGGCCATGGCGCTGCCCACGACCGGGGGTCACGGCTCGGGCCATGGCGCTGCCCACGGCCGGGGGTCACGGCGCGGTCCACGGCCGGGGTCAGGCCCCGAACGCCTTCGCCCCGCCCTTCACGGGCCGCGCGCCCGGCAGCAGATGGGCGGGCACCAGGTCGCGGGCCGGCTCCGAGTAGCCGACGGAGACGATCTTGTTGCCCCGGTAGGTGAAGCTGGTCAGGGACGCGAGCGAGCACTGCCGCCGCCTCGGGTCGTGCCACAGCCGACGCCGCTCTACGAAGCTGCGCACGATCCAGATCGGCAACTGGTGGCTGACGCAGACCGCCTCGTGCCCCCGGGCGGCGTCGCGGGCGGCGGTCAGCGCGCCCATCATCCGTACGACCTGGTCGACGTACGGCTCGCCCCAGGACGGCCGGAACGGGTTGGTGAGGTACTTCCAGTTGGCGGGGCGGCGCAGCGCGCCGTCACCGACGCCGAACGTCTTGCCCTCGAAGACGTTCGCGGCCTCGATCAGCCGGTCGTCGGTGTCGAGGGTCAGCCCGTGCGTCTTGGCGACGGGGGCCGCCGTCTCCTGGGCGCGCTCCAGCGGGGAGGCGACGACATGGGTGATGTCGCGGCCCGCGAGGTGCTCGGCGACCCGGTCGGCCATCCGTACGCCCAGCTCGGAGAGGTGGAAGTCGGGGCGCCTGCCGTACAGCACCCCGTCGGGGTTGTGCACCTCGCCGTGGCGCATCAGGTGGACGACGGTGATCTCACTCTGGGCGCTCTGGGCGCTGCTGGCACTCATGCGGCGTTCTCCGGCTCGGTGGCTTGGGCCGCCGCGCGGGCGGCGGCGGGCAGGGCGGCGGCGATCCGCTCGACCGCGCGCTCGTCGTGCGCGGTGGAGACGAACCAGGACTCGAAGGACGACGGCGGCAGATAGACGCCGTCGGCGAGCATCGAGTGGAAGAAGGGGGTGAAGCGGAACGACTCCTGCTTCTTGGCGTCGTCGTAGTCGCGTACCTCGTCGGCCGTGAAGAAGACGGAGAACATGTTGCTCGCCGTCTGCACGCGGTGCGCCACGCCCTCCTTGGCGAGCGCCTCCGTCACCAGCCCCTGGATCTCGCTCGACACCGCGTCGACCTTGGCGTACGCCGCGTCGTCGAGCAGCCGCAGCTGCGCGAGACCGGCGGCGGTCGCGACCGGGTTCCCGGAGAGCGTGCCGGCCTGGTAGACGGGGCCCACCGGCGCGAGCCGGCCCATGACGTCGGCGCGCCCGCCGAACGCGGCGGCCGGGAAGCCGCCCCCCATCACCTTGCCGAAGGTCATCAGGTCGGGCTCGACGCCGTCGACCCCGTACCAGCCGGCCTTCGAGGTACGGAAGCCGGTCATCACCTCGTCGGAGATGTAGAGCGCGCCGTCGGCCGCGCAGATCTCCTTGAGCCCGGCGTTGAACCCGTCCCGGGGCGGCACGACGCCCATGTTGCCGGGCGACGCCTCGGTGATCACGCACGCGATCTCGCCCGGGTTCGCGGCGAAGGCCGCGCGTACCGCGTCGAGGTCGTTGTACGGCAGGACGATGGTGTCGCCCGCCTGGGCGCCGGTCACCCCGGGGGTGTCGGGCAGCCCGAACGTCGCGACCCCGGAGCCCGCGGCGGCGAGCAGGGCGTCGACGTGGCCGTGGTAGCAGCCCGCGAACTTCACGATCTTGGCCCGCCCGGTGAATCCGCGCGCCAGCCGGATCGCGGACATGGTCGCCTCCGTACCGGACGACACGAGCCGCACCTGGTCGAGTGGCGCGATCCGCGCCACCATCTCCTCGGCGAGCGCGACCTCCCCCTCACCCGGCGTACCGAAGGACGTACCGCGGGCGACCGCGGCCTGGACCGCCTCGATCACTTCCGGGCGGGAATGACCGAGAATCATCGGACCCCACGAACAGACGAGGTCGACATATTCGCGACCGTCCGCATCGATGAGGTATGGACCGTTACCGGACACCATGAACCGGGGCGTACCACCCACCGCGTTGAAGGCGCGGACGGGAGAGTTCACGCCGCCGGGCGTCACGAGGGCCGCACGGTCAAAGAGTGTCTGCGAAACTGGGGCGTCATAGGGGAAGCTCACGCAATCCATGGTGTCAGAGCCTCGGACGTATCTGCGGACTGGTGTTTCACCGGACGTTCGTGGGGGAGGTCACTGTCACGATGATCGGGTTGCGCGGCCAGGGCTGCGAGTGGTCGGGTGGAGATATGCATCGCGGTGGCGGAGTGGGCGAGGGGACCGACGACCTGGGTCCGGAGCCTGCCCGGGGAAAGCACCGGCGCCGCGAGCACCGGGACCGCGAGGCGCGCGACGCCCGCGAGACACGCGGCGCGGGAGACAGGCGTGCACCGGACGAGAAGCGTGGACCGGGCCGGGCCGGCGACTCCCGCGCAGCCGATGAGCAACAACTTCCGGGCATGCAGCTCCCGGGAATCAGGAGTGGTGGCCGGGTGGGGGTGACCTACAAGTACTTCGGCGCGCCCAACGGAGCCACGGCCGCCCGTGTCCCCATCTCGATGCGCCCGGAGGAACTGGGCGGCGACGAGCTGGGGATGGGCGGGATGTTCTCCAAGATCAAGCCCGAGACGATAGCCGCGATGGTCCTGACAGGCATACAGGGCATGCCCCTGAACAAGGTCCCCCCGCTCGAACTCGTCGTCCTCCACCCGGACTACGCGGTGGTCCGCCTCCCGATGACGGTGGTGGACCCCCTGCGCGACCTGAGCGAGGAATCGGTCGGCGCGGCGGCCTTCATCTGGTCGACGGTCCCGGACAGGGGCGGCCCGAAGGACGCGTACAACGTGTACCAACTGCTGCACGAATGGCAGGACTTCAGCCACCGGCTGCACGAGGCGGGGCATCAGCCTTACTGTCTGGTGTGGCCCTGAGCTGGGGTTTCACTGGCGGTGGGCGGGGTCTTCGGGCCTCGCCCTTCTCCGTGCCGCGCGGGCGGGCGTGGCCGGGGGTCTTACGGAGTGGTGACGTGCCCGGCTCGGCTCGGTTTCGTGGCGGGTGCCGGGCCTAGCGTGGGCGTATGCGTGTACTGGTCACCGGCGGTGCCGGGTTCATCGGGTCCCATGTCGTCGACGCGCTGCGCGAGCGCGGGCACGATCCGCTCGTGTACGACATCCGGCGGGATCCCCACGCCGACGTCCGCTATCCCGCCGCGGTGGCCGAGGCGCTCGTCGGGGTGGACGCCGTGTGCCATCAGGCGGCGATGGTCGGCCTCGGCGACGGGGTCGCCGACGCGGCGGAGTACGTCTCCCGCAACGACCTCGGTACCGCCGTGCTGCTCGCCGCCATGGCGGAGGCCGGTGTGCGTCGGCTCGTCCTGGCCGGGTCGATGGTGGTGTACGGCGAGGGGCGGTACGCGTGCGCCCTGCACGGCGTGGTGCGGCCGGGGCCGCGTGCGCCCGGCGATCTGGACGGGGGCCGGTTCGAGCCGCGGTGCCCGGTGTGTGGCGACGCTCTCCTCGCCGGTCTGGTCGGCGAGGACGCCCCCGCCGATCCGCGAAACGTGTACGCCGCCACCAAGCTCGCCCAGGAACACCTGAGCGCCGCGTGGGCCCGTTGCACGGGCGGGTCGGCGGTGTCGCTGCGCTACCACAACGTGTACGGGCCCCGGATGCCCCGCGACACCCCGTACGCGGGCGTGGCCTCCTTCTTCCGCTCCGCGCTGGCCCGGGGCGAGGCTCCGCGCGTCTTCGAGGACGGGCGGCAGCGGCGGGACTTCGTGCACGTACGGGACGTGGCGGCGGCCAACGTCGTCGCCCTGGAGGCGCCTTCGCCGCCGGGGGCGCTGACGGCGTACAACACGGGCAGCGGAGAACCGCACACCGTCGGCGAGATGGCCCGGTCCCTGGCCGTCGCGTGCGGCGGGCCCGATCCCGTCGTCACCGGCGAGTACCGGCTCGGCGACGTACGGCACATCACCGCCGACTCCTCGCGGCTCAGGGCCGATCTGGGCTGGCGGCCTGAGACCGGCTTCCACGAGGGCATGCGGGAGTTCGCGACGGCCGGGCCCGCGAGCGAGTGAGCCGCCGGCCCGATGCTCCGACCGGCTGCCGGACGGTCAGAGCGTCACGGGCAGGGTGACCTCGAAGCGGCAGCCGCCGGGGATGTTGCGTACGGTCGCCCGCCCCTGGTGCGCCTCCACGATCCCCCGCACGATGGCCAGGCCGAGCCCCGCGCCTGCCGGGGGCGTACGGGCGTCGGTGCCGCGCCAGCCGGTGTCGAAGACGCGGGGCAGCTCCTCCTCCGGGATGCCGCCGCAGCCGTCCGTGACCGACAGCACCACCGCGCCACCGTCAGCGCGTTCGGCGGCCACGGCGACCGTGCCGTCCGCCGGGGTGCGCCGGATGGCGTTGATCAGGAGATTGCCCAGCACACGGCTCATCTCCTTGCCGTCCACCTCCACCGGTACGGGCTCCACCCGGCCGCCCACCAGCCTGACCCCGTGCTCCCGCGCGAGCGGGTCGGCTCCCGCCAGCGCGTCACCGACCAGGTCGTACAGCGAGATACGGGAGGGCGCCAGCGGCAGGGTACCGGCGTGGATGCGGGAGAGTTCGAAGAGATCGCCGACCATCGCGTTGAGGCGTTCGACCTCGGTGCGGATCTGTTTGAGGTAGCGGTCGGGGTCGGCGGCGACACCGTCCTCCAGCGCTTCCGACATGGCACGCAGACCGGCCAGCGGAGTGCGCAGGTCGTGCGAGATCCACGCCACGAGTTCCCGCCGAGAGGTCTCCAACGCCCGTTCGCGCTCCCGGGATTCGGCGAGCCTGGCGCTGGTGGCCGCCAGCTCACGGCTGACCGCCCGCAGCTCGGCGGTGGCCGGGGTGTCCGGGACCGCGAACCCGCCGTCTCCGAACGAGCGTGCCGCGACGGCCAGTTCGCGGCTGCGCGCGACCACCCAGCGGCCGAGCAGCAGGGCAGTGGCCAGCGAGACGACGGCGGCCATGGCGACGACGGTCGTCACCACCGACAGGTCGTGGGGCGAGAGGAACATCGCCCACGCCACGGCCAGCGTCCCCGCGAGCATGGCCAGCACCCCCACCGCCGCCACGACGGCGAGCGAGGCGGTGAGCGACCGGCGGCGGATCAGCCGCAGCACGACCGCTCCGGCCAGTCCCGTGACAGTGGCACCCGCGAAGGCGTAAAGGGCGATGAGGAGGGTGTCGCGCATGTCAGCCCACCGGCCCGTTCTCCGAGCCGGTGGGCCGGGCGATCCCCGAGCCGGTGGGCTGGGCGATCCCCGAGCCGGGGGCCTCGTTGTCCTCCG
>NZ_QQNA01000198.1 GCF_003346515.1 Streptomyces corynorhini | reverse complement strand
AGCGCCTGGGCCGTGTCTGACAAATCCCGCCTGGCTCGAGACGCCTGGCACGCTCGCTGCGTTGTCGGAGTCGCCCGAGTACGTCCAGTACACGGGCGATCCTCCGCCTTGCGATCGCACGCACCAGACGCCGCGAGCCCCGCCCTACGGGCGGACGGCGCTATTTGTCAGACACGGCCTAGTGGAAGGTGTGCTCCTCCTGCGGGAACGTTCCTCCCACGACCTCGTCGGCGAACTCCCGTGCCGCGTCGCCCAGGGCCCGACGCAGGTTCACGTACTGCTTGCTGAAGCGCGGCACCCTGCCCTGCGTCAGACCGGCCATGTCGGTGTAGACGAGCACCTGCGCGTCGGTGTCGGGGCCCGCCCCGATGCCGACGGTCGGAATGTGCAGGACGCGCGTGACCTCCGCGGCCAGCTCGGCCGGTACGAGTTCGAGCACGACCGCGAAGGCGCCCGCGTCCTGCACCGCCTTGGCGTCGCGGAGCAGCTGCTGAGCGGCCTCCTCGCCCCGGCCCTGCACCCGGTAGCCCAGGGTGTTGACGGACTGCGGGGTGAGGCCGATGTGCGCCATCACCGGGATGCCGGACCGCACCAGCAGCTCGATCTGGTCGTGGGACCGCTCGCCGCCCTCCAGCTTGACGGCGCCGACCCCCGCGTCCTTCACCAGCCGCATCGCGCTGCGCAGCGCCTGGACCGGACCTTCCTGGTACGAGCCGAAGGGCAGGTCGCCGACGATCAGGGCGCGTGAGGTGCCCCGGACGACGGCGGCGGAGAGCATCGTCATCTCGTCGAGCGTGACGGGCACGGTGGTCTCGTAGCCCAGATGACAGTTGCCCATGGAGTCGCCGACGAGCATCACCGGGATGCCGGCCTCGTCGAAGACGGAGGCGGTCATCGCGTCGTAGGCGGTGAGCATGGGCCACTTCTCGCCCCGCTCCTTGGCGGCGGAGATGTCATGAACGGTGATGCGGCGCGTGCCCGTACCGCCGTACAGTGCTTTGGGGTTGCCGGTGGCGGCCGTGGGAGCGCCGGTGGTGGAGGAGGCGGCGGCGGAGAGCGCGCCGGCACCCGCCGGGCGTTCCACGTGAGGCTGTTGGGCACCCGAAGGCTGAACAGTCATGGCCGAAGGCCCTTTCGTCATCTCGAGGCACCCTGACGGTGTCCCCGGACCGCTTCCATGGTGGCATCCCGCGCCCCGCACGTAAAGATTTCCCCAGGCTTCCCCCTCCGCTTTCGATACGAGACGGTCTCGTATCGAAAAGGGCTTAGGGTGTGGGCCATGTCCAAGCCGTCCGGCGCGCCTGCCGCCGCACCCCGCGACCCCGTGTCCCGTCCCGCCGAGTCCCGTGTCCCCGAGGCGATCCACCGCCGCCGCTGGGCCATCCTCGGTGTGCTCATGTTCAGCCTGCTGATCGTGGTGCTGGACAACTCGATCCTGAACGTGGCGGTCAAGACGATCGCCGCCCCC
Source organism: Streptomyces corynorhini (assembly GCF_003346515.1). GTDB lineage: Bacteria > Actinomycetota > Actinomycetes > Streptomycetales > Streptomycetaceae > Streptomyces > Streptomyces corynorhini. The sequence continues at coordinate 17,130 of NZ_QQNA01000198.1, read as the reverse complement.
GCCCCCACCGGCATCGGCGCCACCCAGAGCGAGCTGGAGTGGGCCATCAACTCCTACACGCTCGTCTTCGCCGGGCTCCTCTTCACCTCCGGGCTGCTCGGTGACCGGATAGGCCGCAAGAAGGTGCTGCTCTTCGGCATCACCGTCTTCGGGATCGGCTCCGGGCTGGCCGCGCTCTCCGGGTCGCCGGGCGAACTCATCGCCTACCGGGCCCTGATGGGCTTCGGCGCCGCCTTCGTGATGCCCGCCACCCTCGCCGTCCTGATGAACGTCTTCGAGCGCGACGAGCAGCCCAAGGCCATAGGCATCTGGGCGGGCAGCGTGGGCCTCGGCATCGCCATAGGCCCGATCACCGGCGGGATCCTGCTCGAACACTTCTGGTGGGGCTCGGTCTTCCTCATCAACGTGCCGGTCGCCGTCGTCGCGGTGATCGCGATGGCGCTGCTGGTGCCGGACTCCCGGGACCCCAGGCCGGGGCGGCTCGACCCGCTGGGCGTGGTGCTCTCCGTCGTCGGACTCGTCCTGCTGGTCTACGGCATCATCCGCGGCGGCGAGCTGGCCGACTTCACGGACGCCGAGGCGCTCGCCCCGCTGCTCGGCGGTGTCGTGGTGCTGGCCGCGTTCGTGTGGCACGAGAAGCGCAGCAGCCACCCCGCCCTGGACGTCTCCTATTTCAAGAAGCCGGCGTTCTCCGCCGCCGTGGCGGCCATCGCGCTGGTCTTCTTCGCGCTGATGGGCGTGACGTTCTTCTCCGCCTTCTACCTGCAGAGCGTGCGCGGCTACAGCGCGCTCCAGTCCGGACTGCTGATCCTCCCGCTCGCCGCCGGGCAGATGATCTTCGCGCCGCGCGCCAGGCTGGTGGTGGACCGCTTCGGCGCCCGCGCCGTCTGCACGGTCGGCCTGCTGCTGGTGGCCGCCGGGCTCGCCGCGTTCGGATTCTTCGACGCCACCACCCCGGTATGGGTGCTCTGCGTGGTCTTCTTCGTCCAGGGCACCGGAATGGCCCACATCATGCCGCCGGTGACCGTCGCCGTCATGCAGGCGCTGCCCCGCGAGAAGGCCGGTTCCGGCTCGGCGATCAACAACACGTTCCGCCAGGTGGGCGGCGCGCTGGGCGTCGCCGTACTGGGCTCGGTGCTGTCCGCGACGTACCGGGGGCGTATCGACGGGCACCTCGGCGCGGTTCCCGCGGGCGTCCGGGACGCGGCGGGCGAGTCGATCGAGGCCACCCTCGGGGTCGCGCGCGGGCTCGGCCCGGCGGGCGAGCCGCTGGTGAGCGCGGCGTACGACGCCTTCCTCGACGCCATGCACCTGACGGCCTACTGCTCGGCGGCCGTCGCGCTGATCGGCGCGATCGTCGTCGCCGTCTTCCTGCCGGGGCGGCCCCCGGCCCCCGCGCCCGCCGGGGACGCGTCCGGCGAGCTGCCGGAACCGGCGGGCGCGGCACGCGGCTGACCGGCGCGGTTCCGGGGGCCGCGCGGGCCGGAGCCGGTCGGCGCGCCCCCGAACCGGCTCCCGCGCGTCCGGCCGTGTACGAGAATCGGTGCCGCGGACATCGAGCGGTGACAGCGGCCACGGGGCGGCGCGCCAGGACCGCGGAGAGGCGGCACACGTGCGGGAGCGGGACCACGGGGACGAGAAGGAACACCGGCGCGGCAGGCCACGCAGTGAGGCGGTCGAGCGGGCGATCCTGGAAGCCGTCGTGGCCCTGCTGGAGGACGGCGTACCGCTGGGCGCCCTGTCCATCGAGCGCATCGCCCGCACGGCGGGCGTCGGCAAGGCGACCATCTACCGGCGCTGGCCGGGCGCGGAGGAACTCTTCGTCGACGTCCTGCGCGAGATCGAACCGCCCGAGCCGGAACTGCCCGGCCGCTCGGCGCTCGAAGACCTCCGGATCCTGCTGGAGTCGCTGCGCCGCCGCGGGCTGGCCCAGCGCAACTCGGCCTTCCTGCACAACGTGACCGTGGAGATGAAGAGCAGGCCCAAGCTCTGGCAGGAGTACCACAGGACGGTCATCGACCCCCGGCGCGCGACCACGCTCGCCGTGATCCGCCGGGGGATCACCGACGGCGAGTTCCGCGACGACCTGGGACCGGAGCTGATCAGCGACCTGCTGATAGGGCCCATGCTGATGCGCACCCTGCACCGGACAGGCGCCCCGCTCGAAGAGGACCTCCCCGACCAGATCATCAGAACGGTGCTCCAGGGACTCGCCCCACGCGCGGCGGCGGGCGCACAGGACACCCCCGCCACGTGAAAGATGCCGGATGTACCCGCCATCCGCGACACACGAGACGCTCCGGGCACAACGAGCGCACGGGACGCACCGGGCGCACCGAGCGCACGGGACGCACTGGGCACACCGGGCACACAAGACACACCGGGCGCACGGGACGCACCGGGCGCACGCGCGACGCGTGAGACACGTGAGACACGTCGGACACACCTGTCACTCGCCGCACACCCGGCACACCGGACCTGCCCGGCGCGCCCGGCACCCGGCACGCCCGAACCCCCGGCCGGTGAGGCTGGTCACACCCCGCCGCCCACCGCGCCGATCCCGCTGAGCCGCCCGCCCCGACCATGACCGTTCTGTCACAACTCCCGGCCATCCGTCCTTGATCGGAACTCCCGGGCCCGCTCCTTTCGTCTCCCCGCCAGTACGGCCGTCCCCGGACGGCGGAGAAAGCACCCGCACATCGCCTAGGGTCAGGGGCGGGCGTGCACAGCAAGGCAGTGAGGGCAGCGGACATGACGCAGGAGTACACGGTGCGGTCGGTCGCGACGGACGAGGAGGAGCACCGTCCGCCGTCGCGCGTCAGGGCCTGGCTGGGCCGCTGGCGACGCGAGCCCGGACTGTGGCGGCGCGGCATCATCCTGGCCCTGATCGCCGTGGGCAGCGCGCTGCTGATGATCCTTCACGCCCATATCCCGAACAAGATCGGGAACCTGGGCAGCCTCACCGAGACCTTCCTGCCCTGGCTCGGCCTGCTCATTCCGGTGATTCTCGTCCTGGCCCTCGTGCGGCGCTCCGCCACCGCGCTGATCGCGCTCCTGCTGCCCGCCGTCGTCTGGCTCAATCTCTTCGGCGGGCTGCTGACCGACAAGTCGGGCGGCGGCGGCGACTTCACGGTCGCCACCCACAACGTCAACGCCGACAACCCCGACCCGAAGTCCACCGCGAGCGATCTGGCGGACTCCGGCGCGGACGTCATCGCGCTGGAGGAGCTGAAGGCCGCCGCCGTACCGGTGTACGAGGCGGCGCTGGCCGGCACGTACAAGTACCACTCCGTCCAGGGCACCGTCGGGCTGTGGAGCAAGTACCCGCTCTCCGCGACCAAGCCCGTCGACATCCGGCTGGGCTGGGTCCGCGCCATGCGCTCCACGGTCGCCACCCCCGAGGGCCCGGTCGCCGTCTACGTGGCGCACCTGCCCTCCGTACGGGTCAAGCTGCACGCCGGCTTCACCGCCAGCCAGCGCGACAAGAGCGCGGACGCGCTGGGCGAGGCCATCGCCGACGAGAAGCTGAACCGGGTGATCCTGCTCGGCGACCTCAACGGCACCATGAACGACCGCTCCCTGAACGCCGTCACCTCCCAGATGCGCTCCACCCAGGGCGCGGCGGGCGACGGGTACGGCTTCAGCTGGCCCGCGGCGTTCCCGCTGGCCCGGATCGACCAGATCATGGTCAAGGGCGTCGAGCCGACCTCCTCGTGGACCCTGCCCAGGACCGGGAGCGACCATCTGCCGATAGCGGCCAAGGTGGACCTCGCGCGTTCCGAGAAGTGACGGGGCGCACGCAACCCGGCGTTCATCTGCCGGAACAAACGGCCTGAGAGACTTTGTTCCGTAGGGGTACTTATAACGGACCCCACCCTCACGGGAACGCTCTCCACGAAAGGCCACCCTCCATGCCCTTCGCCCTGCTCGCCCTGGCCGTCTCGGCCTTCGGCATCGGGACGACCGAGTTCGTCATGATGGGCCTGCTGCCCAACGTCGCGGACGATCTGGGAACCTCCGTACCCACCGCCGGCTATCTGGTGTCGGCCTATGCGATCGGCGTCGTCATCGGCGCCCCGCTGCTCACCGCCTTCGGCTCGCGCGTCCCGCGCAAACGGATGCTCCTGCTGCTGATGGCCCTCTTCGTCGTCGGCAACCTCGCCTCCGCGCTCGCCCCCGGCTTCGGCTGGCTGCTGGCGGGCCGGGTCCTGGCCGGGCTGCCGCACGGAGCGTTCTTCGGCGTCGGCGCCGTCGTCGCCGCCAGACTGGTCCGCGAGGGCCGACAGGCGCGGGCGGTGGCCACGATGTTCCTCGGCCTGACCGTCGCCAACATCATCGGCGTCCCGGCGGCCACCCTGCTCGGCCAGCACCTCGGCTGGCGCGCCACCTTCCTGGTCGTCACGGTGATCGGCCTGGTCGCGCTGGCGGCGCTGGCCCGGCTCGTGCCGTACGTCCCCGTCGACGCCCAGCAGAGCGTCCGGCGCGAGCTGCGCGCCCTGCGCGACCGGCAGGTGCTGCTCGGGCTCGCGACGGCCGTCTTCGGCTTCGGCGGGGTCTTCGCCGTCTACGCGTACCTCGCCTCGATGACGACCGAGGTGATGGGCTTCGGCGAGTCCTCCGTCACCCTCGTGCTCGCCCTCTTCGGCATCGGCATGACGCTCGGCGCGCTGGCGGCAGGACCGCTCACCGACCGGGCGCTGCGGCCCACGCTGTACGGCTCGCTCGCCACCCTCGCCGTGGTGCTGGTCGCCTTCCGCTTCACGGCGCACGTGCAGTGGGCGGCGCTGGTGACCGTGGTGATCCTGGGCGCGGTCGGCTTCATGACGACCACGCCGCTCCAGATGCTCGTCATGAGCAAGGCCAAGGACGCCCCGACGATCGCCTCCGCCTCCAACCACTCGGCCTTCAACCTCGCCAACGCGGGCGGCGCCTGGGCCGGCGGCGCGGCGATCGCGGCGGGCTGGGGCTGGATGTCCCCGACGCTGGTCGGCGCCGTGCTGGCGGTCGTCGGCCTGGCCATCGCCGTCACGGCGGGGGTCCTGGACCGGGGCGGCCGGGGTACGGGCAACGCCTCGCGGATGGTGGCGCGCGGTGAGGCGGCCGAGGTGCCGGGGGCGGTCCCGGAGACCGTCGCGGTCCGGCCGCCGCACTGACCGTACGGGGCGGGCGGACGCGTACGTGCCGGGCGGACGCGTACGGGCGGGAGCGCGTACGTGCCGTGCGGACGCGTACGGGCCGGGAAGGGGCCGCTCGGGTCCTTCCCGGCCCGTATACGTTCCCGGCCCGTCGTCCTGGCACTGCCGCCGATCCGCCGGTCCGCCGATCCGCCGATCCGCCGATCCGTCAGTCCGTCAGTCCGTCAGCTCGCGCCAGCGGTTGGTGATCGGCAGCCGCCGGTCCTTGCCGAACCCCTTCGCGGAGATCTTGGTGCCCGGCGGGTACTGGCGCCGCTTGTACTCCGCCGTGTCCACCATCCGCAGCGTCTTCGCGACCAGCTCGGCGTCGAAACCGGCCGCCACGATCGCGTCCATCCCCTGGTCGCGGTCGACGTACAGCTCCAGGATCCGGTCCAGCACGTCGTAGTCGGGCAGCGAGTCCGCGTCGACCTGGCCGGGGCGCAGCTCCGCGCTCGGCGGCTTGACCAGGGTGTTCTCCGGGATCGGCGGGGTCTGGCCGCGCTCCACGGCGGCCCGGTTGCGCCAGTGGGCCAGCCGGAACACATAGGTCTTGTAGAGGTCCTTGATCGGGCCGTACGCCCCGACGGAGTCCCCGTACAGCGTCGAATACCCCACCGCCAGCTCCGACTTGTTGCCCGGCGCCAGCACGATGTGCCCCTCCTGGTTGGAGAGCGCCATCAGCATCGTGCCGCGCAGCCGCGCCTGGAGGTTCTCCTCCGCGAGCCCGGTCAGCCCGAGCGACCCCATGTACGCGTCGAACATCGGCTCGATCGCGTGCGTACGGAAGTTGAGCCCGGTACGGCGTGCCAGCTCGGCCGCGTCGTCCTTGGAGTGGTCCGAGGAGTACTTGGACGGCATGGAGACGCCGTACACGTGCTGCGCGCCGAGGGCGTCGCAGGCGATGGCGGCGACGAGCGCGGAGTCGATGCCGCCGGACAGCCCGATCAGCACGGACCGGAAGCCGTTCTTCGCGGCGTACGCGCGCAGCCCCACGACCAGCGCCGAGTACACCTCCTCGTCGTCGTCCAGCCGGTCGGCGTAGCCGCCGGTCAGCTCGGCCTCGTACGCCGGGAGCGGGTCCTCGGACAGGACGACGCGGTCGATGCGCAGCCCGTCGTCCACGACGCCCGAGGGCGGCTGCGCCGCGGCGGCCGGCAGGTCGAGGTCCAGCACGACGGAGCCCTCCGCGAACTGCGGCGCCCGCGCGATCACCTCGCCGTCCTTGCCGACGACGATCGAGTCGCCGTCGAAGACCAGCTCGTCCTGGCCGCCGATCATCGCCAGGTACGCGGTGGTGCAGCCGGCCTCCTGGGCGCGCTTGCGCACCAGGTCGAGGCGGGTGTCGTCCTTCTCGCGCTCGTACGGCGAGGCGTTGACGGAGAGCAGCAGTCCTGCCCCGGCCGACCGGGCGGCGGGCACCCGGCCGCCGTCCTGCCAGAGGTCCTCGCAGATGGCCAGCGCCACATCGATGCCGCGCACCCGGATCACCGGCATGGTGTCGCCGGGCACGAAGTAGCGGAACTCGTCGAAGACGCCGTAGTTCGGCAGGTGGTGCTTGGCGAAGTTGAGCGCCACCTCCCCCCGGTGCAGGACGGCGGCGGCGTTGCGCGGGGCGCCCGCGGGCTGCCCGAACCGGGGCTGCGCGGTCTCGGAGCGGTCGAGGTAGCCGACGACCACGGGCAGCTCCCCGAAGCCCTCCTCGGCGAGCCGTACCGCGAGCGCGCGCACGGCGGCCCGCGACGCGTCGACGAAGGACGAGCGCAGCGCGAGGTCCTCGACGGGATAGCCGGTCAGCACCATCTCGGGGAACGCGACGAGATGCGCTCCCTGCTCGGCGGCGTGCCGGGTCCAGTGCACGATCGCCTCGGCGTTCGCGGCGAGGTCACCGACGGTCGAGTCGATCTGATTCAGGGCGAGGCGTAGTTGAGGCACGCGGCCCAGTGTAATCGTCTGTCTGACGCGATGTACGGGTGCGGAGGTGTGGGGCGCCCCACTGCGCGGCGCCCCACACCCGGCCCTTCGGCAGGGCTCAGGCGCGCGGCTTCGCGCCCCGCGCCTTCAGCAGGTCGGCCATGAGCCTCAGCTCCGACTCCTGCGCCGCGACCATGCCCTTGGCGAGCGCCTTCTCCGTACCGACCTCGCAGAGCCGCACACAGCCCTGGGCCATCTCGACGCCGCCCTTGTGGTGGTCGGTCATCAGCTGGAGGTAGAGGATCTCGGCCCGTTCGCCGCGCGCGTCGCGCAGCCGGTCCAGCTCGGTCCTCGTGGCCATACCGGCCATGAGGGAGCCGTCGTGGGGCTCGTAGGCGCCATGGTCCGTGCCGCCGTGGCCCGTGCCGTCGCCGTGGTCCATGTCCATGCCGTCGTCCGACCCCTTGTCCATGGCGTCGGCCCCGGACATCCAGGCCATCGGCTCCTTGCCGGCCTCCAGCTTGGGCAGCCCCCACAGGTCCAGCCAGCCCAGCATCATCCCGCGCTGGTTGGCCTGGGTGTTGGCGATGTCGTACGCCAGTCGGCGCACCTCCTCGTCGTCCGTGCTGTCGCGCACCAGGAAGGACATCTCCACGGCCTGCTGGTGGTGGACCGCCATGTCCCGCGCGAAGCCCGCGTCCGCGGACTCCGACGAGGGGGTGGCGGGCGCGGCGGAGCCGCCGTCGCGCCCCGCCGAGGCGACCGCGGCCGTACCGGCGAAGACCAGCGCGAGGACGACGGCGGTGAGGGCCGCCCACTGCGTGGGCGTGCCCCGGCGGCGCGGCGGGTCCACGTCGGGGGCGTGGTCCTGGCCGGGGGTGTGGTCCTGGCCGGGGGTGTGGTCCTGGCCGGTCACGGCTTGTCCAGCCCGCCCGTGCAGGCGGCGCCCGGCTCGGGAGTCTGCTCACCCTGGACGTACTTCGTGAAGAACTGGTCGACGCGCTTGTCCGTCGCGCTGTCCACGGTGACCTGCTTGCCCCACGCGCTGAGCATGATCGCGCCTGCCTGGTCCTTCACCGGGCTCATCAGCGAGTACGTGGTCTTCTTGACCTTCTCGCCGAGCGCCTTCACATCGCCGTCCGACGCCTTGTCGTTGTACGTGACCCAGACCGCGCCGTGCTCCAGCGAGTGCACCGCGTTCATGTTCGGGATCGGATCCGTGTAGACGTCGCCGTCGCAGTTCATCCAGACCTGGTTGTGGTCACCGCCCACCGGCGGGTTCATCGGGTACGTGACGTTGGTGGTGACGTGGTTGCGGCCGAGCTTCTCGGCGTCCCAGGACTTCTCGTCCTTGACGGGCGAGGCGGCGGCCGCCTTCGCCTGCTCCTTCTTCTCCGACTCCTTGTTCAGGAGGACGGCGCCGCCTGCGACGAGCGCCACCACCACGACGGCGCTGGCGCCGATGGTGAGGGCGCGGCTGCGCCGCTCGCGGGCCCGCTCGGCGCGCCGCATCTCCTCTATTCGGGCCTTGCGTTCGGCGGACTGGGACTTGGAAGCCATGGTGCGTCCTTCGGTGAGTGCGGTGATCGCGGTGGCCGCGGTGATCGCGGTGATCGCGGAAACGTCGGTCGGTGTGCTCGGGCCCCGGTCGCGGGGTACGGGCCCGGCTACGTCCGCAGCACTTGAAGGACGTGCAGATCCGGCGCGCGGGCCCGTACGCCGGAGCACGCCACCCGGTAGCCGGGGTGCTCCGGTTCGAGGTACGAGATCCGCGGTCCGCCGGGGAGGGGTGCCGCTGGTGGCGGTACGGTCAGAACGGCCTGGCCGAGGTGCGGGCGGAGCCCGCAGTCGCCCTTGCCGTACGGACAGACGTACGCGGTGTGGACCGGCTCCACCGCGGTCGCCGAGCGCTCCGCGTGATGCGGGCCCTGGGCTCCCGGGCCGGGGGCGGCGGGGCCGGGCGAGAGACAGACGAAGAGTGCGGCGAACAGCGTCGCCACGGCGCTCAGGAGTGCCGTGGGACGCGCGTTGCGTATGTGGCCGCGCCGCGATCCCCCCATGGGCGCAGATGGTAGTGCGTACGGCACCGGTCGCAGCAGGGAGGAGTGGCCGACCCGGCCATAACCGGTCGCGCGATCGCCTTCAATACGGAATGAAACGGTCACGGACGCGGTACGGAAGAGACATGCCCGAGCAAGAAGCAGATCCGCCGGCCGCCGGTCCGCGGAACGCCGAGCCGTCGGACGCGGACCCGCCGGACGCGGACCCGCCGGACGCGGACCCGTCGGACGCGGACCCGTCGGACGCGGACCCGCCGGACGCCGAGCCGCCGGATGTCGACGCCGTCACCCGCGCCGTGCTGACCGCGTCACGGCTGCTGGTCGCCGTCTCCGTACGCTGCCTGGCCGCCGTCGGCGAACCGGTCACCCTGCCCCAGCTGCGGCTGCTGACGGTCCTGGCCACGCACGGCGACGCCAAGCTGGTGGAGGTCGCCGAGCGGCTCGGGGTGAACCCGTCGACGGCCATGCGCATGCTCGACCGGCTGATCGCGGCCGGTCTCGCGACCCGGCAGAGCAACCCCGGCAACCGCCGCGAGACGATGCTGCGGCTCACCCCGACCGGCCGGGAACTGGTCGAACGGGTCGGCGCCGCCCGCCACCGGGAGATCGCCGCCCTCGTCGAACGGCTGGCCCCCGAGCGGCGCGCCGCCCTCGTCGACGCCCTCACCGCGTTCACCGAGGCGGGCGGGGAGCCGGTGGTTCCGGGGGACGAGGCGGAGCCGTACCCGCTGGGCTGGACGGACACGCACGCCCGGCGCCATGACGACGGAAAGTAGCCGTCCGGCGACCGAAGGTCGCCGTCGGGGTGGCGAGTGGTCGCCAGAATCGATCTTGAACAGCGCGGATCGCCGTCGGCTGTTCCACGGGCACCGCACGGACAGGCACTATGGGCAGGAGACCGACACGTCCAGGACGCGGGGCGTTGGACGGGGGTTCGCAACGCGACCGAAATCGTGTGGTGGGATGCTCATGTGCCTCAACGTGCCCCGCGGCATGGGAGCAGGTGGCCTGACCAGCAAGGATGGGTAGGACAGCTAATATGGATAAGCAGCAGGAATTTGTGCTCCGTACGCTGGAGGAGCGCGACGTCCGCTTCGTGCGCCTCTGGTTCACCGATGTTCTCGGCTTCCTGAAGTCGGTCGCCGTCGCCCCCGCCGAGCTGGAGCAGGCATTCGACGAGGGCATCGGCTTCGACGGCTCGGCCATCGAGGGCTTCGCCCGGGTGTACGAGTCCGACATGATCGCCAAGCCGGATCCGGGCACCTTCCAGATCCTGCCCTGGCGCGCGGAGGCTCCCGGCACCGCCCGCATGTTCTGCGACATCCTGATGCCCGACGGCTCGCCGTCCTTCGCGGACCCGCGCTATGTGCTCAAGCGGATGCTCGCCAAGACCTCGGACCTGGGCTTCACCTTCTACACCCACCCCGAGATCGAGTTCTTCCTGCTGAAGAACAAGCCCGTCGACGGCACCCGTCCCACCCCCGCCGACAGCTCCGGCTACTTCGACCACACCCCGCAGAACGTGGGGATGGACTTCCGGCGCCAGGCCATCACGATGCTCGAATCGATGGGCATCTCGGTGGAGTTCAGCCACCACGAGGGCGCCCCCGGTCAGCAGGAGATCGACCTGCGGTACGCGGACGCGCTGTCCACCGCCGACAACATCATGACGTTCCGGCTGATCATGAAGCAGGTCGCGCTGGAGCAGGGCGTACAGGCCACCTTCATGCCCAAGCCGTTCTCGGAGTACCCGGGCTCGGGTATGCACACCCACCTCTCCCTCTTCGAGGGCGACCGCAACGCGTTCTACGAGTCGGGCGCCGAGTACCAGCTCTCCAAGGTCGGCCGCTCCTTCATCGCCGGGCTGCTGCGGCACGCGGCGGAGATCTCGGCCGTCACCAACCAGTGGGTCAACTCCTACAAGCGCATCTGGGGCGGCTCCACCCGCACGGCGGGCTCGGGCGGCGAGGCCCCCTCGTACATCTGCTGGGGCCACAACAACCGCTCCGCGCTGATCCGGGTGCCGATGTACAAGCCCGGCAAGACCGGCTCCGCCCGGGTGGAGGTCCGCTCCATCGACTCGGGGGCCAACCCCTACCTGACGTACGCGGTGCTGCTGGCCGCCGGTCTCAAGGGCATCGAGGAGGGGTACGAACTCCCGGCGGGCGCCGACGACGACGTCTGGGCGCTCTCCGACGCCGAGCGCCGGGCGATGGGCATCGAGCCGCTCCCGCAGAACCTGGGCGAGGCGATCTCCCTGATGGAGCGCAGCGAGCTGGTGGCGGAGACGCTCGGCGAGCACGTCTTCGACTTCTTCCTGCGCAACAAGAAGCAGGAGTGGGAGGAGTACCGCTCCGAGGTCACGGCCTTCGAGCTGAAGAAGAACCTGCCGGTGCTGTAGCCGCGGGTCAGCGGGGTTTCCTCCGCGTGAACGGCACGTCGGGCCCGCACCGTCACGGTGCGGGCCCGACGCGCGCGTGTCACCCGATCTCGACGACGTGCTTTCCGCGTACCCCGCCCGCCTCCAGGGCCCGGTGCGCGGCGGCGATCTCGGCCAGCGGGCGGACCGTGTCCACCACGGGGCGTACGGCGCCGTCGCGCGCGTACCCGGCCAGCTCCGCGAGTTGGGCGTGCCGGGGGTTGCCGCTGAAGGCACGCACCCGGCCCGTGCCGTGCACGGCGGACCAGAGGATGTAGCCGACGCTGGAGAGGATGTGGTCGGCGTCGAAGGTGACGGACACCATGCGTCCGCCCGGAGACAACAGCTTCCGGAACGAGGCGAGTTCGGTGCCCACGGTGTCCATGACGACGTCGAAGGAGCCCAGTTCGGCGGCGCGTGCGGTCGTGTAGTCGATGACCTCGTCCGCTCCCAGCTCCCTGACGAAGTCGAGGTTCCTCGGGCCCGCCAGCGCCGTGACCCGCGCGCCGAACATCTTGCCGAGCTGAACGGCGACACTGCCCACGCCGCCGCTGCCGCCCCGGACGAGCAGCCGCTCTCCCGGCCGGATCCGTGCCTTGTCGCGCAGCGCGGTCAGCGAGGTCGTGCCACCGGCCAGGAGGGAGACGGCCTCGGCGGGGGTGAGGTTCTCGGGGGCCAGCGAGATCTGCCGGGGGCGGACGGCCACGTACTCGGCGGCGCTGCCCAGTCGGCGCCCCAGTCCGCCCCACACCACATCGCCCCGGCGCGGGCCGGGCGCCGCGCCGTCCTGGCCGGTGCTCCGGGCGCTCCCGGTGGCCTCGGCCACCTCGGCGACCTCACCGACGAAGTCGATGCCCATGCGCAGCGGGAAGCGGCGGCCGGTCACCAGTTTCACCCGTCCGGCCCGGCCGGACAGTTCGCCGCCGTTGACGCCGACCGCGCGGACCCGGACCAGTACCTCGCCCGGCGCGCGGACGGGCACCGGGACACTGCCCTCGTACAGCACCTCCGGGGGGCCGAACCGGTCGTAGAGCGCCGCGCGCATCTCGTTCATATCCCTGGGCCGTCCTTGGTCTCTCGGTAGCGCCATGTCCGCGCGAGAGGGTTCTCCGCCTCGCGTTTTCCCAGGCTAGGCGGGCAGAAGGACGATCCGGCGGGTGTGGGCCGAAGTGAGAGAGACCGCTGTCGGGACCTCTCGGAAGGAGGCGATCGTGGCCGTCCGCTGGCCGGCTCGCGGTGGACGCTCACCGTCGCCGTGCCCATGACCACGATCGCCCGCGGGCGGGTGAAACGGCCCAGCCGCGCACACCCTGCCCGAGCCCGACCCGCCGCACCGGCTGCACCCCCGTAACTGCCGGTGTCGTGGTCGGGAGTGTTCATCCTTGACCAGTTGGAGTTTCTTTCGCCAGTCAATTTGCGCGATACGGGGCCGTGTGTTAGTCCGTCCGGACGGGGCGGAAACGCCAGCGGGTCTGGCTGTACGGCGCCTTGCCGAACCCGAAAGCGGTGCGCGGGTAGACCGCGAAGACGGCCGCCGTGTTGCCCGCCAGGCCGACGAAAGCCCCGTCCCGTACGTCGACGTGCCAGTCCGGGCCGTACTTCGCCTCCCACGCGCCCGCCAGGGCCGTCAACCGGCCCCCGTCCGTCACCCGGACCGCCGTGCCCTCGACCACCAGGTCGTACCCCGCGCGCAGGGCGTTCGTGCCCGTGGTGAGGACGACCTCTGGATTGTGGGCGAGGTTCACCGCCTTGCGCTCACCGGCGCCGGTGCAGAAATACAGCGCGCCGTCCCACCACAGGGCCAGCAGGGGAGTGACATGGGGGCGTCCCTCGGGACGCACGGTGGTCAGCCAGAAGACCTCCGCCCGGTCGAGCAGTTCGACGGCCCGCGGCCAGGGCAGGGGCTCGGCCCGCGGATCGCCGTAGCGCGGGTCCAGTTCGGTGCGGGGGACAGGGCCGCCGCCGGGGTCCTTCGCTGGCATGGTGTGCCGTCCTCTCTCCTGGGACTGCCGGGCCGGGCGGATCCCGGGCCCTGTTCTCACAGACCGTTCATCCATAGACCGCGCGGAGCCCCGAGACTCATCGCTCCCCGCGTCACCACCCGGTGCCGGGCCCCGTACCAGGCCCTGTATCCGGCGGCCAGGGCCTAGATGCAATACCAGTGACATAGGGGCCAGTTCGGCGGCCTCACCTGCGGAAACACGGTCCGCCGACAGCCCCGGCAGCCGCAAAGTCACTGGTATTGGGCCTAGATGCAATACCAGTGACATAGGGGCCAGTTCGGCGGCCTCACCTGCGGAAACACGGTCCGCCGACAGCCCCGGCAGCCGCAAAGTCACTGGTATTGGGCCTAGATGAGTAAGTCCGAAGTCCCGTCTGCCCGGGAACGCCTGGCACGCACGCTCGCTGCGTTGCCGAAATGTCCTAGTAGCTCCGCTACGAGGACACTCCGGCGCCTTGCGATCGCACCCGCCAGACGCCCCCGGGCCCGCCCTGCGGGCGGACGACGCTACTTCGGACTTACTCATCTAGGCTCGTTCCAGAGCTTGATCGGACGGATCCACCGGATGGATCCGTGGAACAGGAGACGGCGAAGATGGCACTGCCGGGGCGCAGGAGCAGCACGTTCACCCGCCTGCTGCGGCACGGATTCACCGACCCGTCCGCCGCCGAACGGCTGCTCGACCTGCCCGAGATGGCGCTCGTACGGGCCGATCCGATGCTGCTCGACGCGCTGGGCGGGACCGCCGACCCCGATCTCGCGCTGCACGGCCTCGCCCGGCTGGCCGAGGCGCAGCCGCCCGAGGAGCGCCGGATACTGCTGGACACGGTGGTCACGGCCAAGCCCCTGCGGGACCGGCTGCTGGGGGTGCTGGGCGCCTCCGAGGCGCTCGGGGACCATCTCGCCCGGCACCCCGAGGACTGGCGCGTCCTGGTCACCTACGAGCTGTCGGACCTGCACCCCGGCGTGGCGGACTTCGAGCGCGGGCTCGCCGAGGCCACCGACCCGGTCGCGCTGCGCGTCGCCTACCGCCGCAACCTGCTCGCCATAGCGGCCAGGGACGTCTGCGGGACGATCGACGTCGCCGAGACCGCCGCCGAACTGGCCGACCTGGCGACCGCGACCCTGCGCGCCGCCCTCGCCATCGCCAAGGCCGCCGCGCCCGAGGACGCCGCCGCGTGCCGGCTCGCGGTCATCGCGATGGGCAAGTGCGGCGGCCACGAGCTGAACTACGTCTCCGACGTGGACGTCATCTTCGTCGGCGAGCCCGCAGAGCCGACGCCCGAGGGCGTCGACGAGGGCGCGGCCATCCGGGCGGCCACCCGCCTCGCCTCACATCTGATGCGGATCTGCTCCGAGTCGAACATCGAGGGCACGATCTGGCCGGTCGACGCCAACCTCCGCCCCGAGGGGCGCAACGGCCCGCTGGTCAGGACGTTGAGCAGCCATCTCGCCTACTACCAGCGCTGGGCCAAGACCTGGGAGTTCCAGGCGCTGCTCAAGGCCCGCGCGGTGGCCGGGGACCCGGTGCTCGGCGCCCAGTACATCGACGCGGTGTCACCGCTGGTGTGGCAGGCCGCCGAACGCGACCACTTCGTCCCCGACGTGCAGAGGATGCGCCGCCGCGTCATCGACAACATCCCGGTGGGACAGGTGGACCGGGAGCTGAAACTCGGCCCCGGCGGGCTGCGTGACGTCGAATTCGCCGTCCAGCTGCTCCAGTTGGTGCACGGCCGCAACGACGCCTCGCTGCGCGGCGGCTCCACCCTCGAAGCGCTGGCCGCGCTCGCGGCGGGCGGCTACGTGGGCCGTACGGACGCGGCGCAGCTCGACGACGCCTACCGCTTCCTGCGCGCCATGGAGCACCGCATCCAGCTCCACCGGCTCCGGCGCACCCATCTGGTGCCGGAGGACGAGGCGGACCTGCGCAGGCTCGGGCGCTCGCTCGGGCTGCGCGGCGACCCGGTCGCCGAGCTGAACCGGGCCTGGCGGCGGCACGCCTCGGTGGTGCGCCGACTGCACGAGAAGATCTTCTACCGGCCGCTGCTCGACGCGGTCGCCCAGCTCGCGCCCGGCGAGATCCGGCTCTCCACGAAGGCGGCGGGCCAGCGCCTCGAAGCGCTCGGCTACGCCGACCCGGTGGCGGCGCTGCGCCATCTGGAGGCGCTCTCCTCGGGGGTGACGCGCAAGGCGGCGATCCAGCGGACGCTGCTGCCGGTGCTGCTGGGCTGGTTCGCCGACTCGGCCGACCCGGACGCCGGACTGCTGGGCTTCCGCAAGGTCTCGGACGCGCTCGGCAAGACGCCCTGGTACCTGCGGCTGCTGCGGGACGAGGGCGCGGCGGCCGAGAACCTGGCCCGGGTGCTCTCGGCCGGGCGGTTCGCCCCCGACCTGCTGTTGCGGGCCCCCGAGGCGGTGGCCATGCTGGGCGACCCGAACGGGCTGACGCCACGCGGCCGGACCCATCTGGAGCAGGAGGTCCTCGCGGCGGTCGGCCGCGCGGAGACGGCCGAGGGCGCGGTCGCGGCGGCGCGCGGGGTGCGCAGGCGGGAGCTGTTCCGTACGACGGCGGCCGACATCATCGGCTCGTACGGTACGGAGGAGAGCCCCGCGGAGAAGAATCCCGGCGCGCTCGTCGACCGGGTCGGCAACGCGCTGACCGACCTCAACGCGGCGACCCTCGCGGGCGCGCTGCGCGCCGTCGTGCGCACCCAGTGGGGCGACACCCTGCCGACCAGGTTCGCGGTCATCGGCATGGGCCGCTTCGGCGGGCACGAGCTGAGCTACAGCTCCGACGCCGATGTCCTCTTCGTCCACGAGCCGCGCGAGGGCGTGTCCGAGCAGGAGGCGGCCCGCGCGGCGAACGCGGTGGTCACCGAGATGCGCCGACTGCTCCAAGTCCCTTCCTCGGAACCGCCGTTGCTGATCGACGCGGATCTGCGGCCGGAGGGCAAGAGCGGCCCGATGGTGCGCACGCTCGCCTCCTACGCGGCGTACTACCGCCGTTGGTCGCTGGGGTGGGAGAGCCAGGCGCTGCTGCGCGCCGAACCGATGGCGGGCGACCCGGAGCTGGGCCGCCGCTTCATCGAGCTGATCGATCCGCTGCGGTACCCGGCCGACGGCCTCGGCGACGACGCGGTACGCGAGATCCGCAGGCTGAAGGCGCGCATGGAGACGGAACGGCTGCCGCGCGGCGCCGACCCCACGCTCCACACCAAGCTGGGCCGGGGCGGGCTCTCCGACGTCGAGTGGACGGTCCAGCTCCTCCAGATGCGCCACGGCGCCGCCGAACCGGGCCTGCGCACCACCCGCACCCGTGAGGCCCTCGCCGCCGCGCACGCGGCCGGGCTGATCTCGGCGGAGGACGCCCGCGTCCTGGACGACGCGTGGGTGCTCGCGACGCGCGTGCGCAACGGCGCGATGCTGGTACGGGGCAGGCCGGGCGACACCTTCCCGTCGGACGGCCGCGAACTGGGCGCGATGGGCCGCTACCTCGGCTACGCGCCGTTCGCGGGCAGCGGGTCGCGGCCGGCGGCGAACGGCGCGTAGCCGAGGTAGCGG
>NZ_QQNA01000197.1 GCF_003346515.1 Streptomyces corynorhini | reverse complement strand
CGCCGTGCCCAGCTTGGTCCCCGCCTTGCGCGACGCGTCGTCAGGCGCCAGAGCCAGCACCTGTTCCGCCGTCGGGCGCACCCCCGTCTTATCCATGCCCAAGACGGTAGAACCCGCCACTGACAATCGCTCCGACCTGCCAGGACGTGCTGGATCAGCGCTGGAGCAGCGGCATGGCGCCCCGCCCGTCCGCCGCGCGGTCCGACATCCGCCGCCCGCACCCCCTCCGGATCCGCCGCACCCCCTCCCGACTCGTCCGACCTGCGACGAAGACCGATTGTCAGTGGTGTGGTGCACCGTGGAACCCACATCAGGTCCATCGATCTGGAGGGGGATCCATGACCGTGCCCGGAACCACCGCGCAGCAGCCCACCGAGTCCACCGCGGACGCGCTCCTGCGCCCGCACGCCGAGGACGCGTTCGCCGACGAGCTGACGGCCCTGGCCTTGGCCGACGACCGGCAGCGGCCCGTCGGATGGCGGCTGTCGCCATGGGCCGTCGCCACCTATCTGCTCGGCGGCACCCTGCCCGACGGGACGGTGATCACGCCGAAGTACGTCGGACCACGCCGGATCGTGGAAGTCGCCGTCACCACCCTCGCCACCGACCGGGCGCTGCTGCTCCTCGGTGTGCCCGGCACGGCGAAGACCTGGGTGTCCGAGCATCTCGCGGCGGCCGTCAGCGGCGACTCCACCCTGCTGGTGCAGGGCACGGCGGGCACCCCCGAGGAGGCCATCCGCTACGGCTGGAACTACGCGCGACTGCTCGCCCACGGCCCCAGCCGCGACGCGCTCGTACCCAGCCCGGTGATGCGGGCCATGTCCGACGGCATGACCGCCCGGGTCGAGGAGCTGACCCGTATCCCCGCCGACGTGCAGGACTCGCTCATCACGATCCTCTCGGAGAAGACCCTGCCGGTGCCGGAGCTGGGACAGGAGGTGCAGGCCGTCCGCGGGTTCAACCTGATCGCCACGGCCAACGACCGCGACCGCGGGGTCAACGACCTCTCCAGCGCGCTGCGCCGCCGGTTCAACACCGTCGTCCTGCCGCTGCCCGCGACGCCGGAGGCGGAGGTCGGCATCGTCTCCCGCCGCGTCGACCAGCTGGGCCGCGCCCTCGACCTGCCGGGCGGTCCCGAGGGCATCGACGAGATCCGCCGGGTCGTCACGGTCTTCCGCGAGCTGCGCGACGGCGTCACGACCGACGGCCGTACGAAGCTCAAGTCCCCCTCGGGGGCGCTCTCCACCGCCGAGGCGATCTCCGTCGTCACCAACGGCCTCGCCCTCGCCGCCCACTTCGGCGACGGAGTGCTGCGGCCCGGCGACGTGGCGGCGGGCATCCTCGGCGCGGTCGTCCGCGACCCGGCGGCGGACCGGGTGATCTGGCAGGAGTACGTGGAGACGGTCGTGCGGGAGCGCGACGGCTGGAAGGACTTCTACCGCGCCTGCCGCGAGGTGAGCGCGTGACCACGGCACCCGCACCCCGCCCCGGCGGGCCGCTACTGCTCGGGATCCGCCACCACGGTCCGGGATCCGCTCGGGCCGTCCGCGCGGCGCTCGACGCCGCCGCGCCGAAGGTGGTGCTGATCGAGGGGCCGCCCGAGGGCGACGCGCTGCTGGCGCTCGCCGCCGACGAGGCGATGCGGCCGCCCGTCGCGCTCCTCGCCCACGCCGTGGACGATCCTGGCCGCGCGGCATTCTGGCCGCTGGCCGCGTTCTCCCCGGAGTGGATCGCGATCCGCTGGGCCCTGGCACACGGCGTACCGGCCCGGTTCATCGACCTGCCGGCGGCGCACTCCCTGGCCCTCGCCCAACAGGACGAGGCCCAACAGGACGAGGCCCAACAGGACGGGGCCCGGGAGGACCAGGCCGGGGAGGACAGGGCTCGGGAGGGCGGGGCCGGGGAGCGGGACGCGCCGTCCGCGCCCGAGGCACCGCACGGCCCCGAAGGCGCCGCGCTGCGCGTCGATCCGCTCGCCGTACTCGCCGAGGCCGCCGGTTACGACGACCCCGAGCGCTGGTGGGAGGACGCCGTCGAACACCGGAGCCCCGGCGCCGAGGCCGACCCCTTCGCACCGTTCGAGGGCGTCGCCGAGGCCATGGGCGCGCTCCGCGAGGAGTACGGCGACGGCGGGCGCACACGCGACCGCGTCCGCGAGGCCCACATGCGGCTCCAGCTGCGCGCGGCGCGCAGGGAGTTCAAGGAGTACGGCGACGAGGCGGTCGCCGTCGTCTGCGGTGCCTGGCACGTGCCCGCGCTCCGTGAGAAGACCACCGTCACCGCAGACCGCGCCCTGATCAAGGGGGTGCCCAAGCTCAAGGCCGACATCACCTGGGTGCCCTGGACCCACCGCCGCCTCGCCCGGCACAGCGGCTACGGCGCGGGCATCGACTCGCCCGGCTGGTACGGGCATCTCTTCGACGCGCCCGACCGGCCCGTGGAGCGCTGGCTCACCAAGGTCGCGGGGCTGCTCAGGGAGGAGGACCGGCCCGTCTCCTCCGCCCATGTCATCGAGGCGGTACGGCTCGCGGAGACTCTCGCCACCGTGCGCGGCAGACCGCTGGCCGGGCTCACCGAGACCGTCGACGCGGTCCGCGCGGTCATGTGCGAGGGCTCCGACGTGCCGCTCGCGCTCATCAGGGACCGGCTCATCGTCGGTGACGTCCTCGGCGAGGTCCCCGACACGGCGCCCGCCGTGCCGCTCCAGCGCGATCTCACCCGGCTCCAGCGCTCCCTGCGCCTCACACCGCAGGCCATGGAGCGCGAGGTCGACCTCGACCTGCGCAAGGAGAACGACGCGGCGAAGAGCGCGCTGCTGCACCGGCTGCGGCTGCTCGGCGTCGGCTGGGGCGAGCCCGCCGCGGGCCGGTCCGGCACCGGCACCTTCCGGGAGACCTGGCGGCTGTGCTGGGAGCCGGAGCTGTCCGTACGGGTCGCCGAGGCCGGTGTCTGGGGCACCACCGTGCTCTCCGCCGCCACCGCCAACGCCGAGTCCCGCGCCCGCGCCGCCACCACGCTGGCCGAGGTCACCGAGCTGGCCGAGCGCTGCCTCCCGGCCGGGCTGCCGGACGCCCTGCCCGCCGTGCTGCGGGCCCTCGCCGACCGCGCCGCACTCGACGCGGACGTGGGCCGGCTCGCCGGGGCGCTGCCCGCGCTGGCCCGTTCCCTGCGCTACGGCGACGTGCGCTCCACCGACACCGGGGCCCTCGGCGACGTGGCGACCGGGCTCGTCGAGCGGATCTGCGTGGGGCTGCCGCCCGCGTGCGCCGGGCTCGACGCGGACGGCGCCGCCGAGATGCGGCGCCATGTCGACCACGTGCACACCGCCGTCGGTCTCCTGACCGACGGCCGCGACCCGGGGCCCGCCGAGCGCTGGGAGGCCGTCCTGCGCAAGCTCGCCGAACGCGACACGGTGCCCGGGGTGATCCGGGGACGGGCGGCCAGGCTGCTGCTGGACGACGGGCGGCTCGCCCAGGACCGGGCCGCGCGGCTCATGGGGCTCGCGCTCTCGCCCGGCACCCCGCCGCCCGACGCCGCCGCCTGGATCGAGGGCTTCGTGGGCGGCGCCTCCGGGGGCGGCATGCTCCTGGTCCACGACGAACGACTCCTCGGCCTGATCGACACCTGGCTCACCGCGGTGGCGCCGGGCTCCTTCACCGATGTCCTGCCGCTGCTGCGGCGGACGTTCTCCGGATACGAGCCGGGCGTACGGCGCACGCTGGGCGAGCTGATCCGCCGCGGCGGCGACGGCGGCTCCGGCTCCGGTTCCGGCGGGGGAGCGGCGCGGGCCGGGACCGCCGCCGTACCCGGGTTCGGCCCCGGACTGGACACGGCCCGCGCCGACGCCGTGATGCCGGTGCTCGCACTCATCCTCGGCACGGACGAGGACCCCGGCGCCCAGCGCCCCGAAGCCCAGGACCGCGGGGCACTCGTGGAGGTGACGGCATGACCGGAGAGACCGGAATCGACCGTACGAACGCCGACCCCGGCACCGACCCCGGCCCCGGCACCGATCCCAGCCCCGTCACCGACCCCGTCACCGACCCCGTCACCGACAGCGGCGGCGAGCGGCTGCGCCGCTGGCGGATGGTGCTCGGCGGGGAGGGCGCCGACGGTACGGGGCACGCGCTCTCCGGCACGGACGCGGCGATGGACTCCGCGCTGGCCGCGCTGTACGGAGCCGACCGCGGCGGCCGGGACGGCGGGCGGGACGGCAGGCGGACGGCCGGGCTGGGGGCCTCCGCGCCGTCCGTGGCGCGCTGGCTCGGTGATATCCGTACGTACTTCCCCGGCTCCGTCGTCCAGGTCATGCAGCGTGACGCGATCGAGCGGCTCGGACTCGCCTCGCTGCTGCTGGAGCCCGAGATGCTGGAAGCGGTGGAGCCCGACGTCCATCTCGTCTCCACCCTGCTCTCGCTCAACAAGGCGATGCCCGAGACGACCAGGGAGACCGCCCGCGCCGTCGTGCGCAAGGTGGTCCAGGACATCGAGAAGCGCCTCGCCACCCGCACCAGGGCCACGCTCACCGGCGCGCTCGACCGCTCCGCGCGCGTCAGCAGACCGCGCCACCGGGACATCGACTGGGACCGCACCATCCGGGCCAACCTCAAGAACTATCTCCCCGAGCGGCGCACGGTCGTCCCGGAGCGGCTCATCGGATACGGCAGGGCCGCGCAGTCCGTGAAGAAGGAGGTCGTCCTCTGCATCGACCAGTCGGGGTCGATGGCCGCGTCCGTCGTCTACGCCTCCGTCTTCGGCGCCGTCCTCGCCTCCATGCGGTCCCTCGCGACCCGGCTGGTCGTCTTCGACACGGCCGTGGTCGACCTGACCGACCAGCTCGACGACCCCGTCGACGTCCTGTTCGGCACGCAGCTCGGCGGCGGCACCGACATCAACCGGGCGCTCGCGTACTGCCAGTCGAAGATCACCCGTCCGGCCGACACCGTCGTCGTTCTCATCAGCGACCTCTACGAGGGCGGGATACGGGACGAGATGCTCAAGCGGGTCGCCGCGATGAAGGCGTCCGGCGTGGGGTTCGTGGCGCTGCTCGCGCTGTCGGACGAGGGAGCGCCCGCGTACGACCGGGAACACGCGGCGGCCCTCGCCGCGCTCGGCGCTCCCGCGTTCGCCTGCACCCCTGATCTCTTCCCCGAGGTGATGGCGGCGGCCATCGAGAGACGCCCGATACCCGTCCCGGACCCGGAGCTGCCGGGCCCGGTGCCCGCCGGCTGACCGTCCCCGCCGACACCCGTCGGCACCTGCTGAAACACCGGTGACAAGGGGGTCGCCAGTACGAGATGTGACAGGTATCACCGCTCTGTGACAGGTATCACCGCTCAGCTGTGATCCGCGATTTACGGACCCACGGCCCACGGGGATAACCTGCGAGACGGACATGCCGCGTACCGGACCGCGTGTACGCCTTCCTCAGTGACAGCGCAGTCACGTTGCCCTCCGCGGCACGCCCACGCAGACAACGAACCCGCGATCACCAGGCTGCGGTTTTTAAAGACAAGGGACGGACGCGCGTGGACCTGTTCGAGTATCAGGCGAGGGACCTCTTCGCCAAGCACGGTGTACCGGTGCTGGCCGGTGAAGTCATCGAGACGCCTGAAGCGGCGCGCGAGGTGACGGAGCGTCTCGGCGGCAAGGCCGTCGTCAAGGCGCAGGTCAAGGTCGGTGGCCGAGGCAAGGCCGGTGGCGTGAAGCTGGCCGCCGACGCCGCCGACGCCGTGGAGAAGGCCGGTCAGATCCTGGGCATGGACATCAAGGGCCACACGGTCCACAAGGTGATGCTCGCCCAGACCGCGGACATCGCGGAGGAGTACTACGTCTCCTTCCTGCTGGACCGCACCAACCGCACCTTCCTCGCGATGGCCTCCGTCGAGGGCGGCGTCGAGATCGAGGTCGTCGCGGAGGAGAACCCCGACGCGCTGGCCAAGATCCCGGTCGACGCCTACGAGGGCTGCACCCCGGAGAAGGCCGCCGAGATCGTCGCCGCCGCGAAGTTCCCGGCCGAGATCGCCGACCAGGTCGCGGACGTGCTCCAGAAGCTGTGGACCGTCTTCATCAAGGAGGACGCCCTCCTCGTCGAGGTCAACCCGCTGATCAAGTCCGGCGACGGCAAGATCATCGCGCTCGACGGCAAGGTCTCGCTCGACGAGAACGCCGAGTTCCGCCAGCCCGAGCACGAGGCGCTGGAGGACAAGGCCGCGGCCAACCCGCTGGAGGCCGCCGCCAAGGCCAAGAACCTCAACTACGTCAAGCTCGACGGCGAGGTCGGCATCATCGGCAACGGCGCGGGTCTGGTCATGTCGACCCTCGACGTCGTCGCGTACGCCGGTGAGGCCCACGGCGGCGTGAAGCCCGCCAACTTCCTCGACATCGGCGGCGGCGCCTCGGCCGAGGTCATGGCGAACGGGCTGGAGATCATCCTCGGCGACCCGGACGTCAAGTCCGTCTTCGTCAACGTCTTCGGTGGCATCACCGCGTGCGACGAGGTCGCCAACGGCATCGTCCAGGCTCTTGAGCTGCTCAAGAGCAAGGGCGAGAACGTCTCGAAGCCGCTCGTCGTGCGTCTCGACGGCAACAACGCGGAGCTGGGTCGCAAGATCCTCTCCGACGCCAACCACCCGCTGGTGCAGCGCGTGGACACCATGGACGGGGCGGCCGACAAGGCCGCCGAGCTGGCCGCGGCCAAGTAAGGGACGAGGGAAACCACAACCATGGCTATTTTCCTGACCAAGGAAAGCAAGGTCATCGTCCAAGGCATGACCGGCGCCACCGGCATGAAGCACACCAAGCTCATGCTCGCCGACGGCACCAACATCGTCGGCGGCGTGAACCCCCGTAAGGCCGGCACGTCCGTCGACTTCGACGGCACCTCCGTACCCGTCTTCGGCTCCGTGGCCGAGGCCATCGAGAAGACCGGCGCCGACGTCTCCGTCGTCTTCGTGCCGCCGGCCTTCGCCAAGGCCGCCGTCGTCGAGGCGATCGACGCCGAGATCGGTCTCGCCGTCGTGATCACCGAGGGCATCGCGGTCCACGACTCCGCCGCCTTCTGGGCGTACGCGGGCAGCAAGGGCAACAAGACCCGCATCATCGGTCCCAACTGCCCCGGCCTGATCACCCCCGGCCAGTCCAACGCCGGCATCATCCCGGGCGACATCACCAAGCCCGGCCGCATCGGTCTCGTGTCCAAGTCCGGCACGCTGACCTACCAGATGATGTACGAGCTGCGCGACATCGGCTTCTCCTCCGCCGTCGGCATCGGCGGCGACCCCGTCATCGGGACGACGCACATCGACGCGCTCGCCGCGTTCGAGGCCGACCCCGAGACCGACCTCATCGTGATGATCGGCGAGATCGGCGGCGACGCCGAGGAGCGCGCCGCCGACTTCATCGCGAAGAACGTCACCAAGCCGGTCGTCGGCTACGTCGCGGGCTTCACCGCGCCCGAGGGCAAGACCATGGGCCACGCCGGCGCCATCGTCTCCGGCTCCTCCGGCACGGCCCAGGCGAAGAAGGAGGCCCTGGAGGCCGCCGGTGTGAAGGTCGGCAAGACGCCGACCGAGACGGCCGGGCTCGCCCGCGCCATCCTCGCCGGCTGAATCCCGGACCCGATCCGGCACCACGCGCGTGGGCCCGCACCCCGGTCAGGGGTGCGGGCCCACGCGCGTGCGGCGCTCAGACCGGACGCGGTACGAGGCGGTAGGGGCCGTTCATCGGTTCGGCGCGCAGCCGGTCGCGCAGCTTCAGGTCCTGCGGGCTCAGCCGCTGCGGACCCGAGGCGCCCGGTACCCCGCCGACCGGCTCGGCCGGGGCGAGCCGGGGCTCGTAGTGGGTCGGGGCGGTGGCCAGCGTGAACGACGTGGCCCCCAGGATCAGCGCCGTGAAGGCGATGGCCGCCCGTGTCCAGAGCCGGATCCGCCGCTCGCTGCGCGACCGCACGGCGAGCGGCGGGGCGAGCTTCGGCGGCGTCACCGTACGGGCGAGCGTGCCGAGGCGCTCGTGCAGCACCTCGGGGTCCGCCAGCTCGGGCAGCCGCGCGGTGACCGCGTCGCGGGCGTACGTCAGCCGGTTGACGGTGGCCGGGGTGCTCGCCTCGGTCTCCGCAGCGGTCTCCGGCAGATTCAGCCCCAGTCCGTCGTAGAGCAGCAGGGTGCGACGGTACGCGGGCGGCAGGGCCAGCAGCGCCTCGTGCAGCGCCCGCGCGCCGGGCCCCCCGTCGCCGGGCCCCGCACGGTCGGGCCGTCGGCCGACGCGGCGCATCTTGTGCCAGGGCGACATGGCGTACTCGTACGCGGCGACCCGTACCCAGCCCGCCGGGTCCCGGTCGACGGCGACCTCGGGCCAGCGCTGCCAGGCGAGGTGGAACGCCTGTTCGACGGACTCCTTGGACAGCGCGCGCCGACCGGTGAGCAGGAACGCCTGACGGGCCAGGGAGGGCGCCGAGTGGGTGTACAGCGCGTCGAACGCCTGGTCGGGTGTGTCCGGTACGGGTAGGGGCGCGGGGCGTGACTCCGCCTCGATTCCCGCCTCGGCCGCCCCGGTCCCGGCCCCGGCGACGTGGCCGGGACCGGCAGTGGCGTCGGCCTCGGCGTCGGCATGGGCATGGGCATCCGCATCAGCGGAAGGAGCGGCAGCGGGAGGACCGGCGGCGGGACCGGCGCCGGCCCGGGAGGCGGGAGCGGGGTCCAGCTCCCGGGCGACGGTCGCCGTCGCCGTCCGCTCCTGGCCGTCCCCGTCGTCCCGAGGCGGCGGCCCGGTCGGGAAGGCCGGGGAGCCGTGTGTGCTGTGCAGGCGCGCCGCCGAACGCGCCTGGGCGGCCTTCACCGCCTCCCGTTCGGCTTTTCTCGCCTGCGCCTCCCGCTGCCGGATCTCCGCCTCGATCCCGGCGAGCAGCTTCGCGTACGTCTGTCCCTTGCGCCCTCGGGGAGTCGTACGCCCGGTCTCCCAGGACCGGATCGTCGAGCGGGTGACACCCACCGCCGTGGCGACCTGCTTCTCGGTCATCGACTTCGCCTCACGCAGTCTGCGGCGCTCCGTGGGGGAGGGCAGCGAGGCGTCGGGAGCGCCGGAGAGGGCGGTGACGGCCGGTTCCGCGGCCTTCCGCGTGGTGTTCTGCGTCATGTCGGACTCCCGGCAGCACTGCCGTCCTTGGCATAAAAGCACATAAACGTATATTGAGCGACACGGCGAGTAATCGCCTGTTACGCGGATAAAGCGCGTGTCGTGGGCAGCATGGCGGCGTGACCCAATTGACCGATCGCGGCACGGCGTTGTCCTCGGCCTCGGCCGTGGAGCGCGGCCGGGCCGCCGCGCTGACCACCTCTTTTCTCCGTGGAGTCCTCGCCGCGAGCCTCGGGCTCGGCGCTCTCGCCGTGCTCGTGATGGCGATGTGGATCATTTCGCCGTACCCGGACAGCGGAGCCGGCCCCGGGCTGCGGGTCGCCGCCGGGCTCTGGCTGCTGGCGCACGGGGTGGAGCTGGTGCGCCCCGACACCC
Source organism: Streptomyces corynorhini (assembly GCF_003346515.1). Classification (GTDB taxonomy): domain Bacteria; phylum Actinomycetota; class Actinomycetes; order Streptomycetales; family Streptomycetaceae; genus Streptomyces; species Streptomyces corynorhini. The sequence continues at coordinate 30,925 of NZ_QQNA01000197.1, read as the reverse complement.
TCTCCGGGGCTCCCGCGCCGCTCGGTGTCGTGCCCCTGCTGCTCACGGCCCTGCCGGTCTGGCTGGTGTACCGGGCGGCGAGGGACACGCTCGAACCGGACGAGGGGCGTCCGCAGCTCACCGCGATCGGCGCCGTGTGCACGGTGTCCGGTGGATATCTGCTGGTCGGCGCGGCGGCGGTGCTCTGGGCCGCGGGCGGGCCGCTCATCGCGCCCCCGGCGCGCGCCGCTCTCGCGCTGCCCGCGCTGACGCTGCTGTCCGCGACGGCCGGGGCCTGGCGGGCGGGCGGCGGACGGGCGCGCGGCCCGCTGCCGCTGTGGCTGCCGGGCGCCGTACGGGCGGCGCTGGTCCGTACGGTGGGGGCGCCCGAGGCGCGGCGGCGGTCGGCGGCCGCGGTGCGGGCCGGGGCGGCGGCGGCGCTGCTGCTGTTGGGCGGGGGCGCGCTGCTGGTCGGGGTCTCCCTGTGCTGGCACGCGGACCCGGCCCACGCGTCGTTCACCCGGCTCGCGGGCGACTGGTCGGGGCGGTTCGCCCTGTTGCTGCTGGGGCTGGCCCTGGTGCCGAACGCGGCGGTCTGGGGCGCGGCGTACGGGCTGGGGCCCGGCTTCGCGCTCGGTACGGCGGCGACCGCCACCCCGCTCGGCGTCCTCGGCAGCCCGGCGCTGCCGTCGTTCCCGCTGCTCGCCGCGGTGCCGACCGGGACCGGGACGGCGCCGAACTGGGCGGTGGGCGCGGTGCCCGCCGCCGCCGGGCTGGCGGTCGCCTGGTTCACGGTCCGTGCGGCGGCGCCGCCGTACTCCGTACGGGAGGAGGCGTGGGGCGTGCGGGCGACCGCGTCGACGGCTGCCCTGGCGGGCGTGGTCTGCGCCGTTCTGGCGGCGGTTCTGGCGGCGATGGCGGGCGGCCGGCTCGGCACGGGTGAGCTGGCGGCCTTCGGCCCGGTGTGGTGGTCGACGGGCGCCGCCGCCCTGGTGTGGACGGTGACCCTGGGGGTGCCGGTGGCGCTGTTGCTGCGGGTCTGGCGGCTCAGGGAGCGGCGGCGGCCGGGAGGCTTCCGTACGGCGGCGGAGCGGACGGCTCCGGAGGCCGCGGGCGGCTCCGCTGCCGAGAAGCAGGAAGGGAAGCGTGGGAAGGAAGGGAAGCCCCGGAAGGAGGGGAAGCGTGGGAAGGAGGGGAAGCGTGGGAAGGAAGAGGAGCGCGGCGCCGTGGAGGTGGGTGCCCGCCGCCGGACGTTCTGGCGGCGGCGCGTACGCGGCGCACCGGCAGCGACGGCAGCGACGGCAGCCGGTGCGGCCGGTGCCGCGGTGGCCGCCGCCGGTGCCGCCGGTTCACCCGCCGGTGCGGTGGGTGTGCTGGACGATCCGGACGGAGCGCCCTACGACTTCCTGCCGGCCGACGCCTGGCACGAGCGCGGGGCCCGGGAGGCGCGCTGGGCGTCGTTCAAGGAAGCGTCCGGCGGCCTGATGGCCGACTTCCCCGCGATGGCCCCGGAAACGACTCCGCCGGAACCGTCCTCCGGCGAGGAGGACGATTCCGGCGGGATCGAGAACGAGAACGCCAACGGAAGTGCAAACGGGAGCGGGAGCGGGGCGCGGGAACGGGAACGGGAGGAGTGAGCCACCGAGCGTCGGCGGCGGCGCGTGACCGTCCGCTCACCGAACCGGACGCTCAAGCACGAAGCCGGACGCGAGCCGCCGCTGCCCGCCGCCGACTACTCCTTGACGCCGAACAGCGGCTCCAGCGAACGCGGCAGCAGCTCGTTGCACGAGAGCTGGCCCGTCTTCGTCAGTGAGTCGTTCACGCAGGAGTAGTAGTCGCGGTAGACCAGCTGCACGGTGAAGAGCGTCGCCACGCAGGCCAGCGCGATACCGGCCGCCACGATGCCGCTCACCGCGGCCGTCGTCTGCGGCCGGGTGGACGCGGGGGAGGCGCTCTTGTCCTGGCCGTTCTGCCCGGACCACGGATCGGCAGCCGTCCCCGACCGGGGCGTCTTCTCCATCCGTACCGGAGCCGGGGAGGATCCGTCGGTGACGGCCTTCTCCCCCTCGTCCCGCTTCTTGCCCGACTTGTTACGCAGCGAGCTGCCGCCCCAGTACACGGCGAGGGAGCCGAGGAGCAGCGCGATCTCCGGGAGGTCGAAGAGCACGAAGAACACCGCCCACATGCCCGCGAGCAGCGCGTAACGGGCCCGGCGCTGTGATACGTCCGTCGGGTCCCAGCGCAGCCCGCCGCGACCGCCCTCGGGGTTGTCCTTGCCGCTCCCCGGGCCGTTCTGCCCGTTCTGGCTCCCCGGGCGGCTGCCGAAGCCGCCCGACGAACGGCCGGGCTGGCGGCTGCTCCACTGGCTGCCCCAACCACCACGGCCCGAGCCCGAGCCCGAGCCGGAACCCGAGCCCGAGCCGGAACCCGAGCCCGAGCCCGAGCCCGAGCCGGAACCCGAGCCCGAACCGGAGTCGCCGTCCGGCGAATCGCCGTTCGCGGGGTGGCGCGGCTGCCAGGGCTGGTCGGCGCTGCCCTCGGGCGGCGGCGCGAACGGATTGTCGTCGGAGGGCCGCTTGGAACCGGCGGAACCGGCGGAATCGGTGGCGTCCGTGGAAGAGGACTGGCGTTCCCGTGGCAGCAGCACCGGCCCAGAGGGCGGCGGGAGGTGGAGCGCCGTACGGCGGCGTCGGTCCGGCATCTGGTGAACGTCTTCCCCTCAGACCCTGCGCGCGGGGGTCTTCTCTCGTCATGGTCGGTCGCGGAGACAAACCCTGTCCCCAGACGCTACCTCCCGTCCCAGGACTTGTCGTCAAGGGGCGTCGGACCATGATCGCCGCCCGTCGGACGACAGCAGGGCCCCGGAGGAGCGGGTACGTGCCCGGCCCCCGTCCCGTGGGGACCGTGCGAAGTGCCGGTATCGTTGCTGACGGTCGGCCTCTTCGTAGAGTTCCCCGTATCCGGGAACGTGACTCGTTCGTACGACCGCACAAAGTCGTACGGTCGCGCCAAGTCGCCGTCCACACAACGCCGCACGCCCCCGAGAGGCCGTGCTCGCTCCGAGAAAGGCGCCCGCCGTGGCCTCCCCGCCCTCCCCGTCGCCCCGGTCCTTCCCGGCCGGTCCGCCCGCGCGGCCGGCCCGCCTGGTGGTGCTGGTCTCCGGTTCCGGTACGAACCTCCAGGCGCTGTTGGACGCCATCGGCGACGACCCCGCGGCCTACGGGGCGCACATCGTCGCCGTCGGCGCGGACCGGAGCGCGATCGCCGGTCTGGAGCGCGCCGAGCGCGCCGGGCTGCCGACGTTCGTCCGGCGCGTGAAGGACTACGGAACGCGTGACGAGTGGGACGCCGCGCTCACCGAGGCGGTCGCCGCGCACGAGCCCGACCTCGTGATCTCGGCCGGTTTCATGAAGATCGTGGGGAAGGAGTTCCTCGCCCGCTTCGGCGGCCGGGTCGTCAACACCCACCCCGCCCTGCTCCCCAGCTTTCCCGGTGCCCACGGCGTGCGCGACGCGCTCGCCTACGGAGCGAAGGTCACCGGCTGCACCGTCCACTTCGTCGACGACGGCGTCGACACCGGCCCGATCATCGCGCAGGGCGTGGTCGAGGTGCGGGACGAGGACGATGAAGACGCTCTCCACGAGCGCATCAAGGAAGTCGAGCGACGCCTGCTCGTCGAGGTCGTGGGGCGTCTGGCCCGGCACGGCTACCGCATTGAGGGACGAAAGGTAACGATCCAGTGACCGCCGAAGGTACGAAGCGCCCGATCCGCAGGGCTCTGGTCAGCGTCTACGACAAGACCGGCCTCGAAGAGCTGGCCCGTGGACTGCACGAGGCGGGCGTCACCCTGGTCTCGACCGGCTCCACCGCCTCGAAGATCGCCGCAGCGGGCGTGCCCGTCACCAAGGTCGAGGAGCTGACCGGCTTCCCCGAGTGCCTGGACGGCCGGGTCAAGACGCTGCACCCGCGCGTCCACGCCGGCATCCTCGCCGACCTGCGGCTGGAGGCGCACCGTGAGCAGCTCGCCGAGCTGGACATCGAGCCGTTCGACCTGGTCGTCGTGAACCTCTACCCGTTCCGCGAGACGGTCGCCTCCGGCGCCTCGCCCGACGAGTGCGTCGAGCAGATCGACATCGGCGGCCCCTCCATGGTCCGCGCCGCCGCCAAGAACCATCCCTCGGTCGCCGTCGTCACCAGCCCCGAGCGGTACGCGGACGTCCTCGGCGCCGCCCAGGACGGCGGGTTCGACCTCACCACCCGCAAGCGCCTCGCGGCGGAGGCGTTCCAGCACACCGCCGCGTACGACGTGGCCGTCGCCTCCTGGTTCGCCGACGCCCGCGGCGGAGCCGCTGATGAACACGGCGCGGCGGACGCCGACGGCGAAGGCTTCCCGGACTCCCTCGGCGCCACGTACACCCTCAAGAACGTGCTCCGTTACGGCGAGAACCCGCACCAGCCCGCCGCGCTCTACACCAGCGCCGAAGGCGGTCTCGCCGAGGCCGAGCAGCTGCACGGCAAGGAGATGTCGTACAACAACTACACCGACACGGACGCCGCGCACCGTGCCGCGTACGACCACGCCGAGCCGTGCGTCGCGATCATCAAGCACGCCAACCCGTGCGGCATCGCCATCGGTGACGATGTCGCCGAGGCGCACCGCAAGGCGCACGAGTGCGACCCGCTGTCCGCGTTCGGCGGTGTGATCGCCGTCAACCGGCCGGTCTCCGTCGCGATGGCCGAGCAGGTCGCGGAGATCTTCACCGAGGTCATCGTCGCGCCCGGCTACGAGGACGGCGCCGTCGAGGTGCTGGCCCGCAAGAAGAACATCCGCGTGCTGCGCTGCCCCGACGCGCCCTCGGCGCGGGTCGAGGTCAAGCCGATCGACGGCGGCGCGCTGCTCCAGGTCACCGACCGGCTCCAGGCCGACGGCGACGACCCGGCCAACTGGACCCTCGCCACGGGCGAGGCGCTCTCCGAGGCCGAGCTGCGCGAACTGGCCTTCGCCTGGAAGGCGTCCCGCGCGGTCAAGTCCAACGCGATCCTGCTCGCCAAGGGCGGCGCCTCCGTGGGCGTCGGCATGGGCCAGGTCAACCGCGTCGACTCCGCGAAGCTCGCGGTCGAGCGCGCGGGCGAGGAGCGGGCGCGCGGCGCGTACGCGGCCTCCGACGCGTTCTTCCCGTTCCCCGACGGTCTGGAGATCCTGCTGGCGGCGGGCGTCAAGGCGGTCGTCCAGCCCGGCGGTTCGGTCCGCGACGAGCAGGTCGTCGAGGCGGCGCGCGCGGCGGGCGCCACGATGTACTTCACGGGGACGCGCCACTTCTTCCACTGACCCGCCGACCCGCCGACCCGCCGACCCGCCGATCCGCTGATCGGTCGATGACGCGCCGATGACGCGTCACTGACGCGCCGCCGAGCGGCGCCACCCACGGCGAAGGCCGCGTTCCCGTCCGGGAACGCGGCCTTCGCGTCGTGTCGAGGAGCCGTTAAACAGGCGTCGCTCACTGGGACTTGATGACGACCGTGGAGCAGACCTTGTCGGCGAACGTCTGCTTCTTCTGGTCCCACAGCGGCCACAGCCAGCCGATGTAGCAGGCGATGTTGTCCAGGAAGTGGGCGAGCGTGCGGACGAACGCCATGCCGCCGCCGATCGGCTGGCCGTCGCTCTCGCGCAGCAGCCGGATCCCCACGACCTTCTTGCCGACCGTCTGACCGGTCGAGCCCTCCTGGATCACCTGCCAGATGAAGATGGCGAGCATGCCGAGCGAGCCGACGATGGTGAGGGCCGGGGCGGCGCCGCCGTCGGAGTTGGCGCCGAAGGCGAACAGGACGTACGGCACCAGATACAGCAGCCCGTCGATGAGCTTGCCGCCGAACCGCAGTCCCCAGTGGGCGAGTTCCGGCATGCCGCTGCCGTGACCGGGCTGCTGCTGCGGGTGGGCGCCGTACGGCTGGCCCGGCTGCTGGGGATATCCGTACCCCTGCTGCGGTACGCCCTGGGGAGCCTGCTGCGGGTAGCCGTAGCCCGGCTGCTGGCCCTGGGGCGAGCCGTATCCGGGCTGCTGCTGACCCGGCTGGCCCTGCTGGCCGTACGGGTTGTTCGGGTCACCGAAACTCATGGGGAATTTCCTCCGTTGGGTGATGCGGGGACGGCGGGACCCGCGTGGAGGAACTTCTCAGGACTGAGCGGTCTGCCCCCCGTTACACCGGCCGCGCGCTGCGCGCTAATCGTGGTATTAACCTCTCATTTTGTCCAGTCGCTTTCCGTAGCTGTTGTGCAAGTGCAACCTGCTCCGCACGGAAACACCGGACGGAAAACCGGGAGGGGAACACCGGAGTGGAACACCGGCTGGGAACACCGGATTGGAACACCGGAGGGGTCATCCGTGAGAATGGGGGTATGAGCGCCCAGATTCTCGATGGCAAGGCCACCGCAGCCGCGATCAAGTCCGATCTGACCGTCCGCGTGGCGGCCCTCAAGGAGCGCGGGATCACTCCCGGCCTCGGCACCCTGCTCGTCGGGGACGACCCGGGCAGCCGCTGGTACGTGAACGGCAAGCACCGCGACTGCGCCCAGGTCGGCATCGCCTCGATCCAGCGCGAACTGCCCGACACCGCCTCCCAGGAGGAGATCGAGGCGGTGGTGGCGGAGCTGAACGCCAACCCCGAGTGCACCGGATACATCGTCCAGCTCCCGCTGCCCAAGGGCATCGACACCAACCGGGTGCTGGGGCTGATGGACCCGGCCAAGGACGCCGACGGGCTGCACCCGATGAGCCTCGGCCGCCTGGTGCTCAACGAGGAGGGACCGCTGCCGTGCACCCCGTACGGCATCATCCAGCTGCTGCGTCACCACGGTGTCGAGATCAACGGCGCGCATGTGGTGGTCGTGGGCCGCGGCATCACCGTCGGCCGGTCGATCCCGCTGCTGCTGACCCGCAAGTCGGAGAACGCGACGGTCACCCAGTGCCACACCGGCACCCGTGACCTGTCGGCGCAGCTCAAGCAGGCCGACATCATCGTGGCGGCGGCCGGGGTGCCGCACATCATCAACCCCGAGGACGTCAAGGAAGGCGCGGCGGTCCTGGATGTCGGGGTCAGCCGGGACGAGAACGGCAAGATCGTCGGCGATGTCCACCCGGGCGTCGCGGACGTGGCCGCCTGGATCTCGCCCAACCCGGGCGGCGTCGGCCCGATGACCCGCGCCCAGCTGCTGGTCAACGTCGTCGAGGCGGCCGAACGCGTCCTCGTCGCGGACGCGGGCTGAGCGCGAGCCGAACCGGAAAGGGGCACCACCTTCATGGGTGCTGGTACGAACGCCGCTGGTACGGGCGCGGACGGCGCGGCGCGGTCGCGGCGGGCGGCGGCGAGGGGCGCCACGGAGCCCGCCGCCGCTCCCGAGGAGGGCGAAGGGAAGCCGGGGACAGGGGACACGGGGGACACGGGGAACGCGGGCGACGCGGGGAACGCGGGGAACGCGGGGAACGCGGGGGGCGCCACGCCTTCGGGATCGTCCACGGAGCCGCCGTCGGCCAGTACCCCGCACACCACCCCGGCGGAGTCGGCCGACCCGCCCGACCCGGCGGATTCAACCGGCCCTTCGGACCCGGCGGACGCGGCGTCGGCCGACGGCGACGCCTCCGAGCCGTCCGAGCCCGGCAGCCGGTTCTCGCTCACCCAGGACACGGCGCGCCCCGAGGGCGGCGGCCGGGCCGCTCCGCGCGACGCCCCCGCACCGGCCCGCCAGTGGCCGCTGCTCAGCGTCCTCGGAACGGTCGGTCTGGGGCTGCTGATCGTGGGACTGCATCCTTTCGCCGAGGCGTTCCGCGTCGGCACGATACTGATCGGTTTCGCGCTGATCGGCGGCGCTGTCCTGCGGCGCGTCATGCCGTCCGTGGGCATGCTGGCGGTGCGTTCGCGCTTCACGGACATGCTGACGTACGGCCTGCTGGGGGTGGCGATCGTGATGCTCTCGCTGATGACCCAGCCGAGGCCGTGGCTGGAGATCCCGTTCCTGGAGGACATCGTCCACTCGACCGTCCCCTAGGGTCTTTCAAGTCCCCCCTGCCCCGCGGCGCCTGGCACGCACGCACGCACGCCGCGTCGCGGTGTTCTGTCCGCCCGCGTGGGAAGGGGCGCGCGACGGCGCGTCGGCACCGATCCGACTGCTTCCATGCGCTGCCGGTGAGGGAACTGACATCCTGACTCGGCGCATCCCTGTGGGTAGTACGCGACGCGGATCGTCCGTGACACGGCCGCCGGGGGGCGCCGTCGCGGGGGGACAGGCGGGGACAAGGGGGAGGTGGAATGCCTCGTTGGAAGGCGCTTCCGGAGGATCTCGATCCGGAAGTCAGTGAGTTCACCGGCCAGTTACGCACGCTGGTCGACCGCAGCGGTCTGAGCATCACCGCCGTGGCGGACAGAACCGGCTACAGCAAGACGTCGTGGGAGCGCTATCTCAACGGCCGGATGCTCGCGCCCAAGGGCGCGATCGTCGCCCTGGCCGACGTCACCGGCACGCATCAGGGGCATCTGACCACGATGTGGGAGCTGGCGGAGCGGGCCTGGAGCCGCTCCGAGATGCGTCATGACATGACGATGGAAGCGATTCGCATCTCGCAGGCCAGGATGGCCCTGGGGAAGCCCGCCCCGGGGCCCGTGGGCGGCGCGGGTTCGGCGGGTACGGGGAGTACGGCGGGTACGGCCCGCCCCGGCGACACAGTGGCCGGAGCCGGAGCCGGAGCCGGAGCCGGAGCCGGAGCCGGAGCCCGAGTGCCGGGCGCCACCCTCGACCTGGGCGCCGTACCGTCGTCCCGGGCCGCCGGGTTCGGCGTCCCGCAGCAGCGGTGGTCAGGCGACCCCGGCGGGTACGCGGGCCCCCGGCAGCCGGAGCCTGACCATGGCTCCCCTGCCGCCCCGGGGCAGGGCCGGTCCCAGCGGCAGCCCCTGAGCCGAGGACAGGGGGCCGCGGACGGACCGGGAGGCGGACGGCGCCGGATGCTGGTCTTCGCCGCGGGCGTCGTCGGCGCGCTGGTGGTCATAGGGACCGCGCTGCTGCTGACCGACATCGGCGGTGACGGCGACGGCGGCAAGGCCGTGGCGCAGTCCCCGTCGGCCTCCCCGTCCGTCTCCGCGTCCCCCGACAAACCCTCCCTGCCGCCCGGAGTGAAGTGCGGCGGCGACGACTGCACGGGCAAGGACCCGGAGGAGATGGGCTGCGGTGGCGAGTTCGCCGAGACCGTCTCCGAGGCCACGGTCGGTACGCGTCTGATCGAGGTCCGCTACAGCAAGACCTGCGGCGCGGCCTGGGCCAGGATCACCCGGGCCGCCGCGGGCGACGAGGTGCGGATCGGCTCCCCGCGGGCCACGGGCGAGGAACAGACCGCGTCGGTCGGGGCGAGCGCGAACGCGTACACGCCGATGGCGGCCGTCCCCGACGCCGCGAGCGCCGAGGCGTGCGCGACGCTCGCGGTGAGCGGCACGGAGGGCTGCACACCGGGCGCGTGAGCCGTCCCACAAGGGGGTGTGGGTGAGGTGCGGCCCGGGTCCGATAGCCTGGCCGCCGGATATCTCTTCACGTCAAGATTCGTCTCGGCGACAGGACCCGTCCCGGCGACGGAGACGGAGAGTGGCGGAGATGTCCCGCACCAAGGGGCAGGGACCCCCGCCACCGCCAGCTGTCTTACGGAGATCGCCATGACCCGCACTCCCGTGAATGTCACCGTCACCGGCGCGGCCGGCCAGATCGGCTACGCGCTCCTCTTCCGCATCGCCTCCGGGCATCTGCTCGGCGCGGATGTGCCGGTCAAGCTGCGTCTCCTGGAGATCCCGCAGGGCCTCAAGGCCGCCCAGGGCACCGCGATGGAGCTGGACGACTGCGCGTTCCCGCTGCTCAGCGGCATCGAGATCACGGACGACCCGAACGTCGCCTTCGACGGCGCGAACGTCGCCCTGCTGGTCGGCGCCCGCCCCCGTACGAAGGGCATGGAGCGCGGCGACCTGCTCGCCGCCAACGGCGGCATCTTCAAGCCGCAGGGCAAGGCCATCAACGACCACGCGGCGGACGACATCAAGGTCCTCGTCGTCGGCAACCCGGCCAACACCAACGCCCTCATCGCCCGCTCCGCCGCTCCCGACGTACCGGCCGAGCGCTTCACCGCGATGACCCGTCTCGACCACAACCGCGCGATCTCGCAGCTCGCCGCGAAGACCGGTGTGGCCGTCTCGGACATCAAGCGCCTGACGATCTGGGGCAACCACTCCGCCACCCAGTACCCGGACATCTTCCACGCGGAGATCGCCGGAAAGAACGCCGCCGAGACCGTCAACGACGAGGCGTGGCTGGCCGACACCTTCATCCCGACCGTCGCCAAGCGCGGCGCGGCGATCATCGAGGCGCGCGGCGCGTCCTCGGCCGCCTCCGCCGCCAACGCGGCCATCGACCACGTCCACACCTGGGTCAACGGCACCGCCGCGGGCGACTGGACCTCGATGGGTATCCCGTCGGACGGTTCGTACGGTGTGCCGGAGGGCCTGATCTCGTCCTTCCCCGTCACCACGAAGGACGGCGCGTACGAGATCGTCCAGGGCCTGGAGATCAACGACTTCTCCCGCACCCGCATCGACGCCTCCGTGCGGGAGCTGTCGGAGGAGCGCGACGCCGTGCGCGAGCTGGGTCTGATCTGACCCCTCCGCGCCCCCTTCCGCCCCACGCGCGCCAAGGCGCCCCCGATTCACTCGTCGGGGGCGTCCTTCCGGTGAAAGGGGGTGCGGTAGCGCCCTCACCGGCCCTACGATGTCGCTTCCGCTGAGGGGTTGACCGACCCCGGAGCGTAGCGGTTCACCCGGGGGCCTGGCGCATTGACCGACATCACCGACACGACCCGTACGACGGGCCCGACCGGCGCGGCTGTGCCCCGGCAGGGCGGGCGTCCGGTGGAGCCCGCCGCGAGCGAGGCGTGCCGGCTGCTGTGCGCCGGTGTGTATCTGGATCCCCGGTTCCGCGACACGGTGCTCGACGAGCTGTACGTCCACGAGGAGCGCTTCGTCGCGCCCTCCGTCGGCTTCGACGCGGCTCGGGTCCTCGCCCACGCCGTGCGGGCCCGCCGGATGGAACTCGGCTGGGCCCTCGGCACGGTGGCCCTGCTGGTCGTCGCGCTGCTGATCACCGGCTGGGCCTTTCTCCTCGTCGCCGTGCCCTCCCTGTTCCTGGCGCTGACCGCTGTCGTGACCGGGCCCAGGGTGATGACGGCCCTGGCGTACGGGGTCGAGTGGATTCTGCTGACCGGCATCGTCGTGCTGCTGGTCGTACGGAGCTTCGCCGACGACCCCGGGCCCTACGCCGGGTCGGAGCAGGGCTCCGAGTTCGGGCCCGGGTCCGGGTCCGGGCCTGGTGGGATGGACGACCCGCTCGACGCGTTCCTGGGGCCGAGCCAGGCCCGGCTGACGCTGCTGATGCTCGCGCTGGTCGCGGTGGGCGTCGGGATCCGGCGCGGCGTGCTGGCCCGGGTGCTGGCCGTCGAACTCTCGACGCACCACTTCCCCTCGGTCGCCTCGGACCCGGCGATCACGACCGCCGGGTCCCGGCTGCGGCGGCTGTCCGGGCGGATCCGCGCCGAGCAGCACGAGCCGCTGGTGATGTACCACTCGGCGAACCCGTTCCTGGGCGTCGGCGTACCGCGGCGCCCCTGGACCCTCGCCGTGGAGCTGCGACCGCAGTCCGGCCGCGAGCCGTCCGCCGTCGGCAACGCGGAGGTGCTGCGGCTGATCCTGCCGCTGCTGGAGGAGCTGCGCGCGTCGGCGGCGCACACGGTACGGGACCGGCTGCGCGAACTCACCGTCGACGAGTGCGTCTTCCTGCCGGCCGACGGGCTCCAGCGGCGTGACGGGGCGCCGTTCCACCCGTCCGGCATCGCCGAGCACCATGCCGACTCCGTCGAGGAGGGCGGCGAGGCCCGGCGGCATTTTCTGCGGATCAAGGTCGGCGGCTGGCAGGAGGAGCTGGTCGTCACCGTCTTCGTCCGCGTGCACACGCAGGGCGGCATGCTGATGCTGGAGGTGGCTCCGCATGTGCTGCGGCCCGTACGGGAGAGGTTCCGCGAGGGGGACGGGCTGGCACACCGGTTCCGGAGCAACTTCTGGTTCGGGAAGCTCGGCTGGGCGCTGCGGCACGCGCCCGCAGCCGTCGGGGAGAGCCTGGTGGCCGTGGTCCGGTATCTCCTGGCCGAGTGGCGGCGGCTGGCCGGCGGGTACGGCGACGCGCTGCCCGAAGGGCCCGCCGTCTCCGTACGGGAACTGGGCTCCGGCGAGGGTGCCTCGCTCTTCCAGGAGATGGACGCGAACCGGTACCTCACGAGCATTCAGGACCGGGTGACGGGCGGAGTGCGGCAGGCCCTGTACGAAGCGGGCTGGCAGACCGCCGAGTTCGAGCAGAAGATCGTCAACGTGTCGGAGGGCGGGGTCTTCATCGACTCCGTACGGGACAGCGCCCTCGCGGTCGGCGACCACAACGAAGTGCGCACCGGCAACACCACCACCAGAGCCAGTACCAGCGACAGCGACAGAGCGGGGGACAGTCATGGCCGGGTCTGACAAGGGACGCGACGTGCGGATCGGTTCGGTGACCGGCGGCGCGGTCGGCATCGGGGACCACAACACGGTCTCCGTCACCAACAACCAGGGCGTGGCGGGCGATCCCGCCCAGGCCGAGCTGCTGGCCGCCGTCCAGACACTCCGGGCGGACCTGGCGCGCTTCGTCGCCAGTGACCGTACGGCCGGCCTCGACGCGGAACTCGTCGCGGCCGAGGAGGAGATCGCCGCGTCCGGCGCGGCGAGCCCCGGCCGGCTCGCCCGGCTGCGGGACGCGCTGGCCGTCGCCGGGACCACCGTCGCCACGCTGGCCTCGGGCGTGGCGGTCGCGGAGAGCGTCACCGCGCTGCTGGGCGGCTGACGCATGGCGGACGACTCGTCGAGGTGGAACGCCGACGCCCAGCGCTGGGAGAGCGCTGCCCCGCCCCTGCCGCACACCCCGCCCCCGCCGGGCGCCCCGCCCGTTCCGTACGCCCCGTTCCGGTTCTCCCGTAACGTCGTCGTCGCGCTCGCCGCCGCCGCCGTGGTGGGGGCGAGCGGGACGACCGCGGCGATCATGCTGGGGCGGGACGGTGACGGCTCGGGCAAGGTCACGGCGTCCCCGACCGAGGAGCGGGCCACGCCCACGGAGCGCGGCCCGACCGGCGCGGAAGGTCCGGCCTCCGGGGGTGGTGAGGGGCCCGCGGGCGACCCGTCGTCCCCCGGCGTCCCCTCCACCTCCCCGTCCGACCCGTCCGACGACGCCAAGCCGTCGGACTCGCCGCCGTCCGGCTACCGGCTGGCCGAGGATCCCCAGGGCTTCACGCTCGCCGTACCCGGGGACTGGGAACGGACCCGGAACAAGAACGGCGTCTTCTACCGGGCCGCCGACGGCCGCAGCCTGCTCCAGATCTTCGCCGTGGGCGACCACGGCCCCACCACGCTGGAGCAGGCCCGCCAGTCGTCGACAGCGATCAAGGGAAACCCCGGCTATCGGGAGGAGCGGATCGGCTCCGTGGACAGCGGCGCGGAGAACCCGTCAGGGGACGCCGTCGAGCTGGTCTACTCGTACGACAACAAAGAGGTCGGCAGTCGGCGGCTGTGCGTCGAGCGCTTCTTCACCGCCACCGACCACCAGCAGTACGCGGTGCTGGCGGCGGCCCCCGCCGGGGACATCTCCGTGCAGCGGACGCTGCTGGACACGGCGCTGGCGCACTTCGAGCCGGGCTGGAACTGAGCGACCCGTACCCCTCCGTTCCGTCGGAACCCTTGTCCCTCCGGTGTTGTGCACCTGCGCCCAAATATAGTACTCCTTATACATGAGCGAGCAGGTGCACAACAGGCTGTCGGTGGTCAGGGCCGAGCGGAAAGTCTCCCGCCAGCAGCTGGCGGCGGCCGTGGGAGTCCACTACCAGACCATCGGCTACATCGAGCGCGGGCAGTACAACCCGAGCCTCGATCTGGCGCTGCGGGTGGCGGAGTTCTTCGGTCTGCCCGTGGAGGCGCTGTTCTCCCTGAAGCCCTTCAGCCCGCTCACCGACGAGGTCTACGGGAGGAAACAGTGATGAGCGCGCGACAGACGGGGGAGCCGACGGCGTACGACCGGCGGATGCTGGCGCTGATGAACAGGGAGGAGGCGCGGCCGTTCCACGCGACGGCCGGGCGCAGGCGCGCGGTGGTCGGCGCGCATCTCGCGCTCAGTGTGCTCGGGGGCGCGGCGCCGTTCGTGGCGGAGGCCACCGGCCGGACCTGGCCCCTCTTCGTACTGCTCGGGCTGCTGGTGCCCTGGTGCCTGGCGACCGGCGTGCTCAACAGCGCCACGCGGGGGCTGCTGGAGCTGCGCGGCCGGGTCCTCGACGAGCGGCAGCGCGCCGAACGGGACCGGGTGCTGGCGCGCGCCCACCGGCTGACCACCCTGGTGCTGCTCGCCGCCGCGCTCGGCGCGGTCGCGGCGGGCGGACTCGGCGGGTTCGACGGCGGCCCGCTCGGTGACGGCCCGCTCGGTGACGGCCCGCTCGGTGACGGCCCGCTCGGCGGCGTACGGGCGGGGTCCCTGCTCCTGCCCGCTCTGGCCGGGGCGCTCCTCGTGCACTGGCTCATGCCGCTGTGGGTGGCCGGGCTGCTGGTACGGGACGAGCCGGCCGACGAGCGCGAGGCATAGCCCGCAGGCCCCGGGTTCCCCGTGCCCGCGTGACTCTGAGCACTTCCGGTCACGTGGCAGGCATGCTTTCGCTCCTTCGGGGCAGGTGCCGGAATCGCCAGTTCTCGCTGGTGGAGAACGTTCCGGTAAGGGAAGGCCATACGCGACGTGTCGGCACAACAGACGATTCATGTGGACGGAAAGTGGCGTGAAGCCGCCACCGGCGCCACACGGGACATCCTCGACCCCGCCGACGCGACCGTGCTCGCCGTCGTGTCCGAGGGCGGGGCCGAGGACGCCGACGCGGCGATCGCCGCGGCCCGCAGGGCGTTCGACGAGGGCCCCTGGCCCCGTACCCCCGTGGCGGAGCGGGCCGCGCTGCTGCGGCGCACCGCCGAGCTGCTGGTCCGCAACCGCGAGAAGGTGGCGCTGCTGGAGAGCCGGGACTCGGGCAAAACCGTGGAGGAGGGCCGGGTCGACGTCGACTGCGTCGCCGACGCCTTCCGCTACTTCGCCGACCTCGTCATGAACGAGAGCGGCGGCCGGGTCGTCGACGCGGGCTCCGACACCGTCCACAGCGTCGTCGTGCACGAGCCCGTCGGGGTCTGCGCGCTGATCACGCCGTGGAACTATCCGCTGCTCCAGGCCAGCTGGAAGATCGCCCCCGCGCTCGCGGCGGGCAACACCTTCGTGATCAAGCCGAGCGAGATCACCCCGCTCTCCACGGTCGACCTCATCGACCTGCTCGCCGAGGCCGGGCTGCCGCCGGGCGTCGCCAACCTCGTCACCGGCGCCGGTGACCCGGTCGGCGCCCGGATGTCCGCGCACCCGGACGTCGACCTGGTCTCCTTCACCGGCGGGCTGGCCAGCGGTACGAAGGTGATGCAGGCCGCCGCGCCCGGCGTGAAGAAGGTCGCCCTCGAACTCGGCGGCAAGAACCCGAACGTCGTCTTCGCCGACGCCTGCGCCACAGAGGAGGGCTTCGACACCGCCGTCGACCAGGCCCTGAACGCGGCCTTCATCCACAGCGGCCAGGTCTGCTCCGCCGGATCGCGCCTGATCATCGAGGAGTCGGTGCGCGAGCGCTTCGTCGCCGAACTCGCCCGCCGCGCCGACCGGATCCGGCTGGGCCGGGGCACCGAGAAGGGCGTGGAGTGCGGCCCGCTCGTCTCCGCCGCCCAGCTCGCCAGAACAGAGGAGTACGTGGCCTCCGCGCTCGCCGAGGGCGCCGTGCTGCGCGTCGGCGGCGGCCGTCCCGACCCGTCCGACGTACGGCCCGAGGGCGGCTACTTCTTCCGGCCGACCGTGCTCGACCAGTGCCATCGCCAGATGCGCGTCGTACGGGAGGAGGTCTTCGGCCCCGTCCTGACCGTCGAGACGTTCCGTACCGAGGACGAGGCCGTCACCCTCGCCAACGACACCGAGTACGGGCTGGCCGGGGGCGTGTGGACCGCCGACCCCGGGCGCGCGCGGCGCGTGGCCGGGCGGCTGCGCCACGGCACCGTGTGGATCAACGACTTCCACCCCTACCTCCCGCAGGCCGAGTGGGGCGGCTTCGGCAAGTCCGGCATCGGCCGCGAGCTGGGACCGGCCGGGCTCGCCGAGTACCGCGAGGCCAAGCACGTCTACCAGAACCTGGAACCGCGCCCGGCCAGGCCGCAATCCGTGACGTACCTCTCCAGCCCGGCACCCTTCAGCAGAGGAGCAGAACACGCATGGCATCCACGGCCGAGAACGGCCCGGAGCACGACGCCGCGTACGACTACGTCGTCGTCGGGGGCGGCACCGCCGGTTCGGTGATCGCCTCCCGGCTCACCGAGAACCCGGACATCAGCGTCGCCGTCATCGAGGGCGGCCCCTCCGACGCCGACCGGCCGGACGTGCTCACCCTGCGCCGCTGGATGGGGCTGCTCGGCGGTGAGCTGGACTACGACTACCCGACCACCGAGCAGCCGCGCGGCAACTCCCACATCCGGCACAGCCGCGCCCGGGTGCTGGGCGGCTGCTCCTCGCACAACACGCTGATCGCGTTCAAGCCGCTGCCGTCCGACTGGGACGAGTGGGCCGCCGCGGGCGCCGAGGGCTGGGACGCCGCCGCGATGGACCCGTACTTCGGGCGGCTGCGCAACAACGTCGTACCGGTCGACGAGCGCGACCGCAACGCCATCGCCCGCGACTTCGTCGACGCCGCGCGGGACGCGCTGGGCGTCCCGCGCGTCGAGGGCTTCAACCGGAAGCCCTTCCACGAGGGCGCGGGCTTCTTCGATCTCGCGTACCACCCGGAGGACAACAAGCGCTCCTCCGCCTCCGTCGCCTACCTCCACCCCTTCCTCGACCGCCCCAACCTCCATCTGCTGCTGGAGACCTGGGCCTACCGGCTGGAGCTGGACGGCACCCGCGCCACCGGCGTACGCGTACGGACGGCGGACGGCGCGGAGCGGCTGGTCGAGGCCCGCCGCGAGGTCCTCGTCTGCGCCGGGGCCGTCGACACACCCCGGCTGCTGCTGCACTCCGGCATCGGCCCCCGCGCCGACCTGGAGAAGCTGGGCATACCCGTCGTCCACGACCTGCCGGGCGTCGGGGAGAACCTGCTCGACCACCCCGAGTCGGTGATCGTCTGGGAGACCGAAGGGCCCATACCGGAGAACTCCGCGATGGACTCCGACGCGGGCCTGTTCGTGCGGCGCGATCCGGCCGCCGAGGGACCCGACCTGATGTTCCACTTCTACCAGATCCCCTTCACCGACAACCCGGAGCGACTGGGGTACGAACGCCCCGAGCACGGCGTGTCCATGACCCCGAACATCCCCAAGCCGCGCAGCCGCGGCCGGCTCTACCTCACGAGCGCCGACCCCGAGGTCAAACCGGCCCTGGACTTCCGCTACTTCACCGACGAGGACGACTACGACGGCCGCACCCTCGTGGACGGCATCCGGATCGCACGGCGGGTCGCGGCGGCCGAGCCGCTGGCACACTGGCTGAAGCGAGAGGTAGCCCCCGGGCCGGAGATCACCTCCGACGAAGAACTGAGCGAGTACGCCCGTAAGTGCGCGCACACCGTCTACCACCCGGCGGGCACCTGCCGGATGGGAGCGGCCACCGACGAACAGGCCGTCGTGGACCCCGAGCTGCGGATCCGGGGGCTCGAAGGCATCCGGATCGCCGACGCCTCCGTCTTCCCGACGATGCCCGCGGTCAACCCCATGATCGGCGTCCTGATGGTCGGGGAGAAGTGCGCGGAACTGCTCACGGGAGCCACCACCGACGAGGAAGGGCTGAACCGATGAGCGACACCACCAGCGGTACGGGCACGACGGACGCCGCGGGCACGGGCACGGCGGGCACGGGCACGGCGGGTACGGATACGGCGGGCACGACGGACGCGGCGGGCACGGGCACGGCGGGCACGGACGCCGCGGGCACGGACGCGGCGGGCACGGGCAGGAGCGCCGCCGTCGCCGACAAGGACCTCACCCCGCCCGGCACCGAGTCCGAGGTCTCGGAGCGGCCACCGGTCTTCTCCGTACGCGACCTGTGGAAGGTCTTCGGCCCCAAGGCCGAGCGCGTCCCCGCCGACCCGGAACTCGCCGCGCTCACCCCCGCCGAACTGCGCGAACGCACCGGCTGCACCGCCGCCGTACGCGATGTCTCCTTCGACGTGCGCAAGGGCGAGGTCTTCGTCGTCATGGGCCTGTCCGGCTCCGGCAAGTCCACGCTGGTGCGCTGTCTGACCCGGCTCATCGAGCCGACCTCCGGCTCGCTCGCCATCGACGGCGAGGACGTCCTGGCGATGGACCGCACCCGGCTGCGCGCGCTGCGCCGCCACCGCGCCGCCATGGTCTTCCAGCACTTCGGCCTGCTGCCGCACCGCTCGGTGCTCGACAACGTCGCGTACGGCCTGGAGATCCAGGGGATGAGCCGCGCCGAACGCCGCGAGAAGGCCGCCGAGGTCGTCGTCAAGGTCGGCCTCGAAGGGCTGGAGGACCGTAAACCCGGCCAGCTCTCCGGCGGGCAGCAGCAGCGCGTCGGACTGGCCCGCGCGCTCGCGGTCGATCCTCAAGTCCTGCTGTTCGACGAGCCGTTCAGCGCGCTGGACCCGCTGATCCGGCGCGAGATGCAGGAGGAGGTCATCCGGTTGCACCACGAGGAGCACCGCACGATGGTCTTCATCACCCACGACCTCAACGAGGCCCTGCGCCTCGGCGACCGCATCGCGCTGATGCGCGACGGCCGCGTCGTCCAGCTCGGTACGCCCGAGGAGATCGTCGGCAGCCCGGCCGACGCGTACGTACGGGACTTCGTCCGTGACGTGCCGCGCGAGCAGGTGATCACGGTGGGCACCGCGATGCGCGATCCCGAACCGGGCGACCACGACTCCGGCCCCGCGCTCGGCCCCTCCGCCACCGTCTCCGAGGCGATCGAGGCCGTCGCGCGCTCGGGCGACCCGGCGGCGCGCGTGATGGACCGGGGCAGGCTGCTCGGGGTGGTGGACCGGGAGGGGCTGCTCGGCGTGGTCGCGGGCACGGCTTCCGGGCCGGACACCGGGACCGCTTCCGGGCCGGACACCGGGACCGCTTCCGGGCCGGACACCGCCTCCGCGTCCGGGGCCGCGTCCGGAGAGGCGGCCGCACTGCGATGACCACCACCACCCCCACCGCCGGATCCCTCGGACGCGGCGGCCCGTCCGCGCTGCTCAGGAACCGTACGGTCACCGGCAAACTGCTCCCGTTCGCCGTCTTCGCGGCCGTCCTCGTACCGCTCGCCCTCACCCGCTGGTCCGGCTCGGCCGTCTGGCCCGACGCGCTCACCGTCGACCTCTCCGGCCCGCTCGGCGGCGCCAGCGACTGGATCATCGACAACCGCGACCACCACCCCCTCTTCCTCTACTTCTTCGGCCACATCAGCAACGCCGTCGTGCTCTCCGTACGCGGCGTCTACCTGCTGCTGCTCGCCGTCGGCTGGGCTGGCGTCACGGCGGCGGCCGGGCTGATCGCCTGGCGCGTCGCGGGCATCCGGCTGGCGCTCACGACCGCCGTCGCCTTCGCCCTGTGCGGCGTGCTCGGCATGTGGGTGCCGACCATGCAGACGCTCGCGCTGATGGTGGTGGCCGTGACCGCGTCCGTGCTGCTCGGCGCGGTGCTCGGACTCGCGGCCGGACTCTCCGACCGGGTCTACCGGATGACGCGTCCGCTGCTCGACACCATGCAGGTGCTGCCCGCGTTCGCCTATCTGCTCCCCGTGGTGCTGATCTTCGGCATCGGCGTCCCCGCCGCCGTCCTGGCGACCGTCGTGTACGCGGCCCCGCCCATGGCCCGGCTCACCGCGCTCGGGCTGCGCGAGGCCGACGGCGGCGTGATGGAGGCCGTCTCGTCGCTCGGCGCGACCGCGTGGCAGCGGCTGCTGACGGCCCGGCTGCCGCTCGCCCGCAAGCAGCTGCTGCTCGGCCTCAACCAGACGATCATGATGGCGCTCTCCATGGCCGTCATCGCCTCCGTCATCGGAGCCGGGGGCCTCGGCGACCGCGTCTACCAGGCGCTGGCCTCCGTCGACGTCGGCGCGGCGCTCGCCGCCGGGCTGCCGATCGTGCTGCTCGCCGTGGTGCTGGACCGTACGACCAACGCGGCGGGCTCCGGCCTCGACCGCACCGACCTGCCCGGCTTCCGTACGGGATGGCGCGGCTGGGCCCTCGTCGCGCTGGGCGTGGCGCTCGTCGCCGTCGCAGGACGCCTCGCGGGCCGGCTGGAATGGCCGTCCGGCGGGACCGTGGCCATCGCCGAACCGGTGAACCGCGTCGTCGACTGGATGACCGACCACCTCTACTCCGGCGTCCCCGTCATCGGCGGCACCGCCGACTGGGCCGGCCACTTCACCACCTGGATCCTCGACCCGCTGCGCGGCGGCCTTCAGGCGCTGCCCTGGTGGGTCCTGCTGCTGATCGTCGCGGCGCTCGCGCTGCTCATCGGCACCTGGCAGACCGCGCTGACCGCCGTGCTCGCCATGGGCGCGATCGGCGTCCTCGGCGTGTGGAAGCCCTCGCTCGACACGCTGTCCCAGGTGCTGGCGGCCGTGGCGGTCACCCTGGTCATCGGCTTCGCCGCCGGGATCGCGGCGGCGCGCAGCTCCCGGGTCGAGGCGCTGCTCAGGCCGGTGCTCGACGTGTTCCAGACGCTGCCGCAGTTCGTCTATCTCATCCCCGTCGTCGCCCTCTTCGGCGTGGGCCGCGCCCCGGCGGTCGCCGCCGCCGTGGTCTACGCGCTGCCCGCCGTCGTCCGCATCACCACCCAGGGGCTGCGCCACGTCGACCCGGCCGCGCTGGAGTCGGCCCGCTCGCTCGGCGCGACCGGCGGCCAGCAGCTGCGCCAGGTCCAACTGCCCCTCGCGGCGCCCGCGCTGCGGCTGGCGCTGAACCAGGGCGTCGTCCTCGTCCTCGCCGTCGTCATCATCGGCGGACTGGTCGGCGGCGGAGCGCTCGGCTACGACGTGGTCTTCGGCCTGGCCCAGGGCGACCTGGCGACCGGCCTGGTCGCGGGGGCCGCGATCGTCTGCCTCGGCCTGATGCTCGACCGTGTGACGCAGCCGACGGAACGACGGAAAGGCGCCTGACGTGCGAATCCACCGAATCCACCGGAAGATCGCCGCCCTCGCCTCGGCGGGCGCGCTCGTCGCCCTCACCGGCTGCGGCGCGGCCGACATGACCAAGCAGGCGTCCCCGTACGCCAACGCGGGCGGCACGAAGACCGTCACCCTCTCCGTACAGTCCTGGGTCGGCGCCCAGGCCAACGTGGCGGTCGCGACGTACCTGCTCGAACACGAACTCGGCTACCACGTCGACACAGTCCAGATCGACGAGGTCCCCGCCTGGGACGCCCTCAGCCAGGGCCGGGTCGACGCCATCCTGGAGGACTGGGGCCACCCCGGCCAGGAGGAGCGGTACGTCAAGGACAAGAAGACGATCACGCCTGCGGGCGGCCTCGGGGTGACGGGCCACATCGGCTGGTTCGTCCCCACGTACTTCGCGAAGCAGCACCCCGACGTCACCGACTGGCGCAACCTCAACAAGTACGCGGACCAGCTCCGCACCCCGGAGAGCGGCGGCAAGGGCCAGCTGCTCGACGGCTCGCCGTCGTACGTCACCAACGACAAGGCGCTGGTGGACAACCTGAAGCTGGACTACCAGGTGGTCTTCTCGGGATCCGAGGCGGCGCAGATCACCCAGATCAAGCAGTTCGCCAAGGACAAGAAGCCCTTCCTCAGCTACTGGTACAAGCCGCAGTGGCTCTTCCAGAAGGTCCCCATGACGGAGGTCAAGCTCCCCGCCTACAAGGAGGGCTGCGACGCCGACGCGCAGAAGGTCGCCTGCGCCTACCCGCACACCCCGCTCCAGAAGTTCATGAACGCCGACTTCGCCCGCGACGGCGGCGACGCGGCGACGCTGCTGAAGAACTTCGCCTGGACGACGGAGCAGCAGGACGAGGTGGCGATGATGATCGCGGACCGGAAGATGTCCCCGGAGGCGGCGGCGGAGAAGTGGGTCGAGGCGAACGGGCCGACGTGGCGGAAGTGGCTGCCGAAGAAGTAGGGGCAGGGCCGGATCGTCGGTAGGTGCCAGGCGGGCGTCCGGGGGCAGCCGTTCGCCCGCCACTCGTATACTGATTTCTGTATAGTCCTGGGTCGTGAGCAAGGTCTGGCAGATCGAGATCGAGCCGGAGGTCCGGCAATGACTGGAATTACTTCCGGACGCGCATTACGACAAGGTCGAGCGTGCGGCGGAGATGCTTGCGGCGGAACCGACGACTCTGGCGGAGCCGTACTCCCGCCACCTCGGTGGCAAGGTGCGCGAGCTGCGCTTCGGCATGGACGGCCATGCGGTCCGTATCACGTACTGGCTCGCCGCCGACCGGCGCATTGTGCTGCTGACCGTGTTCCGTAAGTCCAAGCAGCGCGAGATCGCAGAGGTCGAGCGTGCTCAACTGGCGCAGAAACTCTGCGAGACGGAGCACGGGCCCGCACAGCACGACTATGAGCGACTCAAGTGAGGAGATGCGGTGAACCACTCCCAATGGACAACCCGTCGGACCAGAAAGCTGCTGGGCGAGACGGTTGACGAGTCGCCGGCCTACATCGAGGCCGGACATGCCTTCGCGCTCGGCCAGGCCGTTTACGACCGGCGTTCGGTACTCGGCCTTTCCCAGGTGAAGTTGGCACAGCGCGCCGATATGACCCAGTCGCAGATCTCCCGCATCGAAGCGGGGGATTCCGTGCCGACTCTGCCGCTGCTCACCCGCCTTGCCAAGGCTCTGGACGCTTCTCTGACCATCGATCTGGACGACGCCACCTCGACCTTCGTCTTTACCGCACACGGCACGGAGCCGCCCCCCGAGACAGGCTTGGACGGGCGTTCGTCGGCTGCTTGAGTACGGGACGGTGGCGACGACCCGGTGACGCGCGGCGTCAGTGTGCGAACTGCCCCGGCGTGTAGGCGCCCGGCACCATCCGGGTCGTCACCGCGAAGCGGTTCCACGCGTTGATCACCGTGATCGCGGCGATCAGCCGGGTCAGCTCCGTCTCGTCGAAGACCTTCGCGGCACGCTCGAACACCTCGTCCGGCACGAAGCCGTCCGTGAGGACGGTGACCGCCTCCGTCAGCTCGATCGCCGCGACCTCCTCGCGCGTGTAGAAGTGCCGGGACTCCTCCCAGGCGCTCAGCTGCACGATCCGCTGCACCGTCTCGCCCGCCGCCAGGGCGTCCTTCGTGTGCATGTCGAGGCAGTACGCGCAGTGGTTGAGCTGCGAGGCACGGATCTTGACCAGTTCGAGCAGCGTCGGATCGAGGCCCTCGCGGGCCGCCCGGTCGAGCTGGAACATCGCCTTGTAGACCGTGGGGGCGGACTTCGCCCAGTCCAGGCGGGGGGTGTGGGGGGCCATGTATGTGTGTGTCATACCTACGAACGTACCCAGTCAATGGCACAGAGGTATGGTCCATTTCCATGACGGGATCCTGGGCCAATACCCGCGTCGGCGAGGTCGACCTGCACCTCGATCCGGCGGCCTCCGGGCTGCGCGGCTCCGGGCTGCGCGGCTCCGGGCTGCGCGCCGGGCTCATGGCCGCGCTGCGCGAGGCCGTACGGAGCGGGCGGCTCGCGCCCGGGACCCGGCTGCCGTCCTCCCGTACGCTCGCCGCCGATCTGGGCGTCGCCCGCAACACCGTGGCGACCGCCTACTCCGAACTCGTCGCCGAGGGCTGGCTCACCGCCCGCCAGGGGTCGGGGACGCGGGTCGCCGCGCGGGCCGAGCCCCGGCGGGCCGCGCCCGCGAGCGCCGCCGCGCCCGGTCCGCGCGGGCGGCCCTCGTACAGCCTGCTGCCGGGCTCCCCCGACCTCGCCTCCTTCCCCCGCCAGGAGTGGATCAGGGCCGCCCGCCGCGCGCTGACCGCCGCACCGAACGACGCCTTCGGGTACGGGTACGACGAGTCGCGCGGCCGGATCGAGCTGCGCACCGCGCTCGCGGGCTATCTGGCGCGGGCGCGCGGGGTGCACGCCGCGCCCGAGCGGATCGTGGTCTGCTCGGGCTTCGTCCACGGGCTGGCCCTGCTGGGGAAGGTGCTCGGAGCGCGCCGGGTGCGGGAGGTGGCCGTCGACGCGTACGGGCTGCCCGTGCACCGCGCGCTGCTCGCCGAGGCGGGACTGCGCACGCCCGCGCTCGGGGTGGACGCGCGCGGCACCCGTACCGACGAGCTGGCGGGGCCGGGCGGTACGGGGGGTGCGGGCGGTACAGGCGGTACAGGCGGTACAGGGGGTATGGGCGGTACGGGGCGGCGCGGTGGCGTGGGAGCCGTACTGCTCACCCCCGCCCACCAGTTCCCCCTCGGCGGGGCCCTGCACGCCGAACGCCGGGCGGCGGCCGTCGACTGGGCGCGCGCCACGGACGGGCTGATCCTGGAGGACGACTACGACGGGGAGTTCCGGTACGACCGGCAGCCCGTGGGCGCTGTGCAGGGACTCGACCCCGAGCGGGTGGTGTACCTGGGCACGGCGAGCAAGTCGCTGGCGCCCGGTCTGCGGCTCGCCTGGATGGTGCTGCCGGAGCGGCTGGTGGAGGAGGTGGCGGCGGCGAAGGGCGCGGTGGACCGGGTGTCGAGCACGCCGGACCAGCTGACGCTGGCGGAGTTCATCGCCTCGGGCGCCTACGACCGGCAGGTCCGCGCCGCGCGCGGGCGCTACCGGCGCCGCCGCGACCAGCTGGCCGCCGCCCTCGCGGACGCGGCCCCCGAAGTGCGCGTCACCGGCATCGCGGCCGGACTGCACGCGGTCGTCCGGCTGCCGCCCGGCACGGAGCGCCCGACGCTCGCCGCGGCCCGGGACCGGGGGCTGGCGCTGGAGGGCCTGTCCTTCTTCCGCCACCCGGCGGCGCCGCCCGGCCCCGACGCGCTGGTGGTGGGGTACGGGACGCCGTCCGACAGCGCGTGGGCGGGCGCGCTGGAGGCGCTGTGCCGGGTGCTGCCCACGTGACAGCGGGGGTGCGTCCGTTCTAGGCTCGGGAGTACGGCATCGCGTGCCGGTCACCGTTCGGGTGAGGCATGGAGGTGCCCGTGAGACTGCCTTACGGAGGCAATCCACCGTGTCCGTTCAGCTGAATCACACCATCGTCCACTCCCGGGACAAGCACCGATCCGCGGCCTTCCTCGCGCACATCATGGATCTCGAAGTCGGCCAGGAGACGGGGCCGTTCGTCCCCGTCGTGGTGAGCAACGGCGTCACCCTCGACTACGCGACCGTCCCGGCGGAGTCGATCAGCACGCAGCACTACGCCTTCCTGGTCACCGAGGCGGAGTTCGACGGGATCTTCCGGCGGATCCAGCAGGCCGGGCTCGACTTCTGGGCCGATCCGCACCAGAAGCGCCCCGGCGAGATCAACCACCACGACGGCGGGCGCGGGGTCTACTTCCTCGACCCGTCCGGTCACGCGCTGGAAGCGATCACCCGCCCATACGGCGGAAGCTGAGGGCCCCGGCCGCAGCCCATAGCGGGCGGAGTCCGCCGGGGGCCGCCAGGGCGCCCCGTAACGGCGTATCCGTTCCGGGGCAGCACAGGGCCTTCGACGGGGGCCGGACCGGGCCGGCGAGCGCCCCGAGATCAGTGCTCACGCGGCTGGGCGGGGATACGGGTGGCCACGTCGCGCCGCCACCAAAGGCCCCGGCAGGCCGGTGGCGAGAGTGCGAAGAATGCCCCGCACCGCGCGCACCAAGGCAACCCGTTCTCCGGATCCGTAGGACACTCGGCAGCGCAGCGGGGGCACGTCTTCCTCACGGGACCTGCTTTCAGGCGCTCAGGTCGAACTCTCCGGCCTTCACGGCGTCCGCGAGCGCCGTCCACTGGCCCGCCGTCATGGTCACGATGGTGTCGGGTCGCTCGCTGTCCCGCAACGCCACCACGCCAGGAACGTTCATGGCCACCTGCGGGCAATTGCCCACTTTCTTGTCACGGCACGCTGCCGCTGTGCGAAATTCGAATGCGGGGATAGCGGTCATGGTGGGTGTCCCTTCGCCGTACGTACGGGGAGACGGTCCCCGCGCCGTTGTACGGCCCGCTCATGTTCTGCCATCGCGTCGTCCGTACGGCCACCACGTTAGGAACGCCGGGATCTCAATGCCTAGTCAGTTCTACGTGGTTGCACGCGAGTCTTCAGCGCAGCGCGTCGATGGCGGACGTGACCAGTCCGCGCGCTTCGGTTCCGTACACCGCTATTTCCCGCAGCTTCGCGAACGCTCTGAGATACAGAGCGATCTCGCTGGGGGCAGAGATGGTGACCTGAGCTGACAGCAGCTCTACATGAACCCGCTGATCATCGAAGACGTTGAACGCTTCCAGGGTCCATAGGTCCCGCTCCCGCGCTGCGAAGGGGATCACTCCCAGGGACACGGCCGGCAGCGACATGACCGACAGGAGGTGGCCGAGCTGACTGGTCATGGCCTCGGGGGTTCCGAGCTGGTAGCGCAGGACGGACTCTTCCAGCACCAGCGTGAACCGGTGACCCCCGTTGTGCAGAACGCGGGAACGCGCCATGCGAGCGGCGACGGCTTCGACGACATCGCCGGAGGCGTCATGAAACCGGCCGATGGCCGACAGCAGCGCGGAGGCGTAGGCAGGTGTCTGGAACAGTCCCGGCACGACATGTGAGGCATAGCTCCGGAACAGCCGTGTGCGCTCGTACAACGGCATGCGGGACTCCTGGAGGCGGCGCAGTCCCGTGCGCTGCAGCCGACGCCATTCGACATAGGCGGAGTCAGCCGTGCGTGACGCGGCAATGAGGTCGGCAGTGTGGTTGTCCGTGCCGCACGCCGCACACCATGCCCTGATGTCGTCGTCGGACGGCGGCGTGATCGCGTTCTCAAGGCGTGACACCTTGGACTTGTGCCACCCACAGCGAGCAGCCAGCTCATGCCCTTTCAACCCGGCTTCCAGGCGCAGTTCACGTAGTCTGGCCGCGATGGCCTTACGGGCTGTTCCTGCGCCGGATGACGGGTATGTGGGCATGAGCTGGCCGGTGATCCTCGGGGGTCAGATCGTGAACTCCGCGTGTGGCGTGGCGAGTTCCCATACAGATTCGAACGCCGTGCCGCATGCCTTGATCACTGCCGGGTCGTCGCACAGTTCGTGACCCGCGGACGCGCCGTCGCCGGTGAAGTGGCCGAAACGGATCAGCCGGTCATCGAGCAGCCACAGATCGTTTCCGGGAAGCGCGAGGCCCGAGGCGAGCCGACGGGGCAGCCAGCCGACCAACTCGCCTGCCGCGACGTTGAGATATGTTCCCGCGTGCTCGTAGCGAATGTACTCGCTGACTGGTGTGGACACGATTCGGGCACGGCGCATGACCACGCCACGGTCTACCGTCCTGCGGACGAGATCCAACCAGGGACGGCGGCGTTCGACAGACTCGGGAGTGATGGTGCCGCGCGCTCTCCACTCCGAGATGTCATCAGCTTCGGAAGCGACGCCGTACGCGTCTCGCATCTCCAGGTGGACGGCAGAGCTGTGGCAGTCCGCGACCAACTCAGAGAATGCCGGCACGTTGCTCTGCGGCATCGCATGCCTTCCTGATCAGTGGCACCATCCGTGCCGGAATCCGGATCACCGCTTCGGTGTCGGGGATGTGTCCGACCGTCAGGCATTCCGCTTCGGTCTGCTCGTCAGCCTTGCATCCTTGGAACACCATGTCCGCGGTTCTGCCGTCGACCCATACCGTCGGGCAGTCGTCGCCGTTCGTGTTGGGGTCCTTGCCGAAAAAGAGTAGAGACATGGTGCCGCCCCCCGCTGGCTGGTCACAGACCGTCGCATCACGGTCGCTCAGGTGAATGAGGGGTGTCAAGAACGCGGTTCCGGCCGGTTGCCCGGATCCTGGCCAGGCAGTCCAGGCAGTCCAGGCCGCCCCGTAACGGCGTATCCGTCACGTGGCGTCCGCCGCCGCCTCCGCCACCGGCGGCTCGCCGAACCTGGCCAGTGTCAGCGCCCCCGCCACCGCCACCGCGAACCCCGCCACCGCCAGCCACTCCAGCCCGCCCCGGGTACGGTCGCCCAGCCAGACCACGCCCACCAGCGCCGGGCCGATCGTCTCGCCGAGGACCATGCCCGCCGTGGCCGTCGTCACCGAACCGCGCTGCAACGCCGACGTCAGCAGCAGGAACGCCGCCCCGCCGCCCAGCAGCAGCGCGTAGAGCGCCGGGTTGGCGGGGTCGGCCGAGTCGATGAGCCGGACCGAGACCTCCACCACCCCGAACCCGAACCCCGCGCCCAGCCCCAGCACCAGCGCGCGCGGCCGGTCCGGCAGCCGTCCGGCGACCGTGCCCAGCAGCAGTACGGCGCCCGCGACGGCCAGCATCGCCCAGCGCAGCGCGGCCGTCCCGCCGGAGCCGCCCTCGGTTCCCGAGGCCAGCCCCAGCATCGCGAGCCCCCCGCAGACCACCGCGACGGCGCCCCACTCGGCCCGGCTCAGCCGCACCCGCAGCACCCGCGACGCCACCACCGCCGTCACGGCGAGACTGGCCGCGAGCGCCGCGCCCACCGCGTAGATCGGCAGCACGCGCAGCGCCACGATCTGCAGGGCGAACCCGGCACCGTCCAGGGCGAGCCCCACCACGTACCGCCACTGCCGCACCGCCCGCACGAGCAGCGCGGGATCCACCCCCGACCCGGTCCCGGGCTCGGCCGTGCGGGCGGCCACGGCCTGGAGGACGGAGGCGGTGCCGTAGCAGACGGCGGCACCCAGCGCGCAGATCATCCCAAGAAGCACAAAGAGGGACTCTACTGCCGCGACTGGCCATGTATTCCCGCATTCCCGACGGAGCGGAGCCTGTCGGCCCCGACGGAGCAGAGCCTGTCGGACGGAGCAGAGCCTGCCGGGAGGGGTACGGGGCTCCGCGCGGCCCTTGGCGCCGGTCTTCGTCGCCGTCCGGCTCCCCAGCCGTTGCGTCGCAGAGCTGTCGGCCGCACCTGAGACAATGGTGGACATGGCATCCGACAGCCCTCGCGCCCTCTCCGGGATCCAGCCCACCGCAGGCTCGTTCCACCTCGGCAACTACCTCGGCGCGGTGCGCCAGTACGTGGCGCTGCAAGACACCCACGACGCCTTCTACGTGGTCGTCGACCTGCACGCGATCACCGTTCCGCAGGACCCCGCCGAGCTGCGCGCCAACACCCGGCTCGCGGTCGCCCAGCTGCTCGCCGCCGGGCTCGACCCGCAACGCTGCACGCTGTTCGTGCAGAGCCATGTGCCCGAGCACGCGCAGCTCGGCTGGGTGATGAACTGCATCGCGGGCTTCGGCGAGGCGTCCCGGATGACCCAGTTCAAGGACAAGTCGGCCAAGCAGGGCACCGACCGCGCCACGGTCGGCCTCTTCACGTACCCGATCCTCCAGGTCGCGGACATCCTGCTCTACCAGGCCGACGCCGTCCCGGTCGGCGAGGACCAGCGCCAGCACATCGAGCTGACCCGCGACCTCGCCGAGCGTTTCAACGGCCGCTTCGGGCAGACGTTCACGATGCCGCGACCGCACATCGTCAAGGAGGTCGCGAAGATCTACGACCTCCAGGACCCGACGGTCAAGATGAGCAAGTCGGCGTCCACGCCCAAGGGCCTGATCAACCTCCTCGACGAGCCGAAGGCCACCGCGAAGAAGATCAAGAGCGCGGTCACGGACACCGGTACGGAGATCAGGTTCGACGCCGCGGGAAAGCCCGGCGTCTCCAATCTGCTCACCATCCTCTCCACCCTCTCGGGGACGTCCGTCGCCGATCTGGAGCGTGGCTACGAGGGCAAGGGCTACGGTGCCCTGAAGACGGACCTGGCCGAGGTCATGGTCGACTTCGTCACTCCGTTCCGGGCGCGTACCCAGCAGTATCTGGACGATCCCGAGACGTTGGACGCACTCTTGGCCGAGGGCGCGGAGAAGGCCCGTGCCGTCGCCGCCGAGACGCTCGCCCAGACCTACGACCGGGTGGGCTTCCTGCCCGCCAAGCACTGAGAGATCCGTCCGCCAGGCCGCCCGGCCGGCCACGCACGACGACTGACCGGCCACGCACGACGACTGAGGAGCACGATGTGGGGACCGTAACGCTCGGCGTTTCGATCGCGGTCCCGGAGCCGTACGGCAGCCTGATCCAGGAGCGGCGTGCGGGCTTCGGCGATCCCGCCGCACGCAGCATCCCCACCCATGTCACGCTGCTGCCGCCCACGGAGGTCGACGCGTCGGCGCTGCCCGCGATCGAGGCGCACCTGGCCGAGGTCGCGTCGGCCGGGCGGCCCTTCCCGATGCGCCTCTCCGGCACCGGTACGTTCCGCCCGCTCTCGCCGGTGGTCTTCATCCAGGTCGTGGAGGGCGCGTCGGCCTGCATGTGGCTCCAGCGGCGGGTCAGGGACTCGTCGGGGCCGCTCGTGCGTGAGCTGCAGTTCCCGTACCACCCGCATGTGACCGTCGCGCACGGCATCGCCGAGGAGGCGATGGACCGGGCGTACGAGGAGCTGTCGGAGTACGGCGCGGCCTGGAGCTGCGCCTCCTTCGCGCTCTACGAGCAGGGCGCGGACGGCGTGTGGCGCAAGCTGCACGAGTACGCGTTCGGCGGTGGCGGGGAGACCTCGTCGGTGCCCTCCCAGAGCACCCCGGCCGACCGGGACCGGCCCGCCCTGCGCCCGTAGCCCGCGCCGCGCCGCGCCGCCCCGTCCCGCGCCGCCCCGTCCCGCGCCGCCCCG
>NZ_QQNA01000196.1 GCF_003346515.1 Streptomyces corynorhini | reverse complement strand
CTGGGTGAACGGCTGCTGCCCCCGTCCCCGCAGTGGGGCCAGTACGACCCCTGGAGCGCCCCCGGGCAGGGGCAGCAGCCGTTCACCCAGTACGGGGAGCCGGGCGGCAAGCGGCGGCGTATCGGCACGGCCGCCGTCGTCCTGCTGGCCTTCGCCGGCTGCGTTCTCGGCGGCGCCGTCGGCGCGTACATCGAACGCAACGGCGGCTTCACCCGGATCGAACTCCCGCAGGCCGGACCGGAGAGCACCGACCGCGCGCCCGAGAGCGTCGCGGGCATCGCCGCCAGCGCGCTGCCCGGCGTCGTCACGCTCCACGTCAGCGGCAGCGGCGAGCAGGGCACCGGCACGGGCTTCGTCCTCGACGGGAAGGGCCACATCCTGACCAACAACCACGTCGTCCAGCCCGCGTCGTCCTCCGGCGAGATATCGGTCACGTTCAGCGGCGGCCAGACCGCCCGCGCCAAGCTCGTCGGCAAGGACAGCGGCTACGACCTCGCCGTGGTCAAGGTCTCCGGGGTGTCCGGGCTCAAGCCGCTCCCGCTGGGCAACTCCGACAACGTCCGCGTCGGCGACCCGGTCGTCGCCATCGGCGCCCCCTTCGACCTCTCCAACACCGTGACGTCCGGGATCATCAGCGCCAAGGAGCGCCCCATCACCGCGGGCGGCGAG
Source organism: Streptomyces corynorhini (assembly GCF_003346515.1). GTDB lineage: Bacteria > Actinomycetota > Actinomycetes > Streptomycetales > Streptomycetaceae > Streptomyces > Streptomyces corynorhini. The sequence goes on along the minus strand of NZ_QQNA01000196.1, from coordinate 24,025 downwards.
AAGGGCGACGGCAGCGACATCAGCTACGTCGACGCCCTCCAGACCGACGCCCCGATCAACCCCGGCAATTCGGGCGGCCCGCTGGTCGACGGCCGGGCCCGGGTCATCGGGATCAACAGCGCGATCCGCGCCGCCGACAGCGGCTCCGGCGTCACCGGCGGCCAGTCGGGCTCCATCGGCCTGGGCTTCGCCATACCGATCAACCAGGCCAAGCGCGTCGCCGAGGAGCTGATCAACACCGGGAAGGCCACCCATCCCGTCATCGGCGTCAGCCTCGACATGGAGTACGCGGGCGACGGCGCCAAGGTCGGGGCGAAGGCGGCCGACGGCGGCTCCGCGGTGACCGGCGGCGGCCCCGGCGACAAGGCCGGTATCCGGCCGGGGGACGTCATCACCGAGGTCGACGGGCAGCGCGTGCACAGCGGCGAGGAGCTGATCGTCAAGATCCGCGCCCACCGACCGGGCGACCGGCTGGAGCTGACCCTCCTGCGTGCCGGTAAGGAGCGGACCGTCTCGCTCACGCTCGGCTCGGCGGACGGCACCTGACGGCCACCTGAAGGTACCGCCCCGACAGTCCAGGAAGGTACCGTGGAGCGGCCCGGACCCCGATCCACCGCGACCCGCCCGGTTCACCTCGGGCCAGGACGACCCGCGTCCCCCGGGCCGCGGGCCCGGAGAACACAAGGAGCAGCAAAGTGTTCAGTGACATCGGCGCCCTTGAGGTGGTCACGATCGTGGTGATCGCCGTGATCGTCTTCGGACCGGAGAAGCTTCCCAAGGTCATCCAGGACGTGTCGCGCTTCATACGGAAGGTCCGCGAGTTCTCCGAGAGCGCCAAGCAGGACATCCGCTCGGAGCTGGGCCCGGAGTTCAAGGACTTCGAGTTCGAGGACCTCAACCCCAAGACCTTCGTGCGCAAGCAGCTCATGGAGAACGACGACCTGGGGCTGAAGGAGATCCGCAGCAGCTTCGACCTCCGCAAGGAAGTGACCGACGTCGTTGACGCGGTCAACGGCCATGAGAGTGGAACCGCCGTGTCGGACGCACCGGTTTCCATGACCAAGTCCCTGGGCGCCCAGGCAGCGGGCGGCGCCGCCACGACCGCCGCCGCGGCCACTCCGGACCTGCTCAAGAAGGCCGAAAAGCCCGTTCAGCCCGAACGGCCCCCCTTCGACGCAGACGCCACCTGAGCACGACCAATCCCTACGAGTCGGTAGCGGGTGGCTATCCTCCATCTGTCCGGCAGTGAGACGCCCGTCGGGGGCGGGCCACTTCGGACACGAGAGATCGAGGAGGCGCCGGCAGATGGAGACGACGAGTCGGGAAGGTGCGCGGGACGCGGCCGAGCCGGCGAAGGCCGAGGAGGGCCCCGGGGCCCTGCGTACGGTCGCCGGCTATCTGCGGGCCCCGTTCCCCTGGTACGGACTGGACGAGGCCTTCACGGGCCCGCGCTGGCTCATGCAGGTCGGCGCCGACTCCGACGGAGTGGTGCAGCACGGCGCCACGGGCCATGGTGAGGGGCCGTCGATAAGACCGGACACGTCGGCCGCGGACAAGGGACGGTTCGCGGTCGTCGTCACGGTGGGGACCAGCCCGGTGCGCAGGACCAGCGACGGTACGGGCCAGCTGGAGGCCACCACGGCGTCCTCGGCGGCGTGGCTGGCCGGTTCGGGGCTGCTCGCCTCGACCTGGCCCGCGCTGCTGGACCACGCGCTGCGCGACGACTGGCTGAAGCAGCAGACGGAGGCCGCCTTCGAGCTGGCCGACGATCTGACCGGGGCGGCCTGGTCGGCGCTCTCGCTGCCGGTGGACGGGGTGCCCACGCCCTTCCACTACCGCGAGTCCGAGTTCGGCTGGGTGCTCGCCGGCTCGACGGCCGGCCAGGTGCACCTGGGCGCGTACGGGCGCGGGATGAGCGCCTACGGCCTGGGGTTCTCGGTGATCGAGGACATCAACTCGTACGCCTGAGCCGACGCCGGGGCCGACCGCCCGGTCGGCCCCCGATCCGTCCGTACGGCGCCCGCCGGGCGCCGTACCGCGCTCAGAACTTGTTGCGCGGGGTGATCCCCAGCGACATGCCCGACAGGCCGCGCTGCCGCCCGCCCAGCTTGTCCGCGATCCCGCGCAGCGCGGTGGCGGCCGGCGAGTCCGGGTCGGAGAGCACGATCGGCTTGCCCGAGTCGCCGCCCTCGCGCAGCCGCACGTCGATCGGGATGGCGCCCAGCACCGGCACCTCGGCGCCGGTCGTGCGGGTCAGCCCCTCGGCGACCAGTCTGCCGCCGCCGGTGCCGAAGACGTCGATCATCTCGTCGCAGTGCGGGCACGGCAGCCCCGACATGTTCTCGACCACACCGACGATCTTCTGGTGGGTCTGCACGGCGATCGAGCCGGCCCGCTCCGCCACCTCGGCCGCGGCCTGCTGCGGGGTGGTGACCACCAGGATCTCGGCGTTCGGTACGAGCTGGGCCACCGAGATCGCGATGTCGCCCGTCCCCGGCGGCAGGTCCAGCAGCAGCACGTCCAGATCGCCCCAGAAGACGTCCGCCAGGAACTGCTGGAGCGCGCGGTGCAGCATCGGGCCGCGCCACACCACCGGGGTGTTGCCCGGGGTGAACATGCCGATGGAGATCACCTTCACGCCGTGCGCCGACGGCGGCATGATCATGTTCTCGACCTGGGTGGGTGTCCCGTCGGCGCCGAGCATGCGCGGCACGCTGTGCCCGTAGATGTCGGCGTCGACGACCCCGACCTTCAGCCCGTCCGCCGCCATGGCCGCCGCCAGGTTGACCGTCACCGACGACTTCCCGACGCCGCCCTTGCCGGACGCCACCGCGTACACCCGGGTCAGCGACCCCGGCCGCGCGAACGGCACCTCGCGCTCCGCCGTGCCGCCGCGCAGGGAGGCGGCCAGCTCGCGCCGCTGCTCGTCGCCCATCACGTCCAGCGTCACGTCGACCCGGGTCACCCCGGCCACGGCGGCGACCGCGTCGGTCACGTTACGCGTGATGGTGTCCCGCATCGGGCAGCCCGACACCGTCAGATAGACCGTGACGGCCACCGCGCCGTCCGCGCCGATCTCCACCGATTTGACCATGCCGAGATCGGTGATCGGCCGGTGGATCTCGGGGTCGTTCACCGTCGCCAGCGCAGCGCGTACCGCGTCTTCCGCGGGGGCGGCGGTTCCGTACGTGTCGGTAGCCATACGGAGATGGTACGGCCGTCGGCACCGCCTCACGAAAGCCCCTGGGGCCTCTCGTTTGGATCATGCCGGGCTCCCTCATCCGGCCTGATCCAAACGAAAGACCCTAGCGGTCGCCTTCCGCCGACCCCTGCCCGCCGCCGCCCCCGGGCCCCGGTCCGTCCGCCGGACGCCGTTCGGCCATCTCCCGCACCAGGTCCTGAAGCTCCGAGCGGATCCAGTCGCGCGTGGCGACCTCGCCGAGCCCCATCCGCAGCGCCGCGATCTCCCGGGTCAGATACTCGGTGTCCGCGATCGACCGCTCGTTCTGCTTGCGCTCCTGCTCGTGGGTGACCCGGTCCCGGTCGTCCTGCCGGTTCTGCGCCAGCAGGATCAGCGGGGCGGCGTACGACGCCTGGAGCGAGAGCACGAGCGTCAGGAAGATGAACGGATACGGGTCGAAGCGCAGCTCGACGGGGACGAGGATGTTCCACGCCAGCCAGACCACGATGACCAGCGTCATCCAGACGATGAAGCGGCCCGTCCCCAGGAACCTGGCCACCCGCTCCGAGAGCCGCCCGAACGCCTCCGGGTCGTATTCGGGCAGCTCCGGCAGGAGCCTGCTCCGCCGCGCGCGCGGCTGGTCGAGCCGGACCCGGGCGCTGTGCGGCAGGGCCGTCGCGCCGGTCCCCGAGGCGGCCTTCATCCGCTCCCGGCCCGCGCCGCCCTCCCGCTCCGGACGCTCAGGCATCACGGTCCGCCTCTTCCGCCTCGTCCGTTTCGTACGTCGCTTCCGTCTCTTCTGTCCCGTCGTCGCCCGCGTATCCGGTCTCGCGCCAGTCGTCCGGCAGCAGATGGTCGAGCACGTCGTCGACCGTCACCGCGCCCAGCAGCGCCCCCGTCTCGTCCACGACCGGCGCCGAGACCATGTTGTAGGCGGCGAGATGGCTGGTCACGGCGGACAGCGGGGTGTCCGGCGCGAGCGGCGGCAGATCGCTGTCCACGATCGAACTGACCAGCGTGTACGGCGGATCCCGCAGCAGCCGCTGGAAGTGCACGGTGCCCAGGTACTTGCCCGTCGGCGTCTCGTCGGGCGGCCGGCACACGTAGACCTGCGCGGCGAGCGCGGGGGAGAGGTCCTGGCGCCGCACCCGGGCCAGCGCGTCGGCCACGGTCGCGTCCGGGCGCAGCACGATCGGATCGGTCGTCATCAGACCACCGGCCGTGCGCTCCTCGTACGACATCAGCCGCCGGACGTCGGCCGCGTCGTCGGGACGCATCAGCGTCAGCAGCCGCTCCTTGTCCGCCTCGGGCAGCTCGGAGAGGAGATCGGCCGCGTCGTCCGGGTCCATGGCCTCCAGGACGTCCGCCGCGCGCTCCTCCTGGAGCTTGCCGAGGATCTCCACCTGGTCGTCGTCCGGCAGCTCCTCCAGGACGTCGGCGAGCCGGTCGTCGTCCAGGGCCGCCGCCACCTCGGCGCGCCGCTTGGGCGTCAGATGGTGCAGCACATTGGCGAGATCGACCGGACGCAGCCGCTCGAAGGAGGCGACGAGCCGCTCCGCGCCCTGCCCCTCCTCCTCCAGCGAGAAACCGGTGACGGCGGACCACGGGACGGTCAGCGTCTCGCCGCGCCTGCGCAGCGCGCCGCTCTTCCTGCCGCGCTCCACGAAGACCTTGTCGATCTCCCAGTCGCGGCGGGCGGGCAGCTGGTGGATGGCGACATCGAGGACGGTGACCTCCTCGTCGTCCTCCGTCAGCCGCACCCGCCGGTCGAGCAGCTCACCGAGGACGAGGCGCTCGGTCGGGCGCTGCTCGAAGCGCCGTACGTTCAGTACCCCGGTGGTGATGACCTGGCCCGACTCGATGCCGGTGACCCGGGTGATCGGGAGGAAGATCCGGCGTCGGCTCACCATCTCGACGACCAGGCCGAGCAGCCTCGGCGGCCGGCCGGTGACGCGCAGCATCGCGACGAGATCGCGGACCCGGCCCATCTGGTCGCCGTTGGGGTCGAAGACCGGGACGCCGACCAGATGGGAGACGAAGACCCGGGGCGTACCTGCCGCCATCGCCGAGCGCCTCCTTCTTGTCGTTGATTGTCCTTGTATCCAGCGTGATTACGGGTTCAGGCTAGCCCGAGTCACTGTGGCCCGCCGTGACGGATCCGTCCGCGCGGCGTCCCCGGGCTCCGCGTCGAGAGCTGCCCGCCGCCCGGGTACGCTGCGGTCTGCCACCCCCCAGCAGCGTATGAGAGGCAGTGCGTCTGTGACCGTTCTCCCATCGTCGGACCGGGCCCGCCGGGCCGTTCTCCCCGTCGCGTTCTGTCTGGGGCTGGCCGTGGTGCTCACGGCGTGCGGCGAGGATCCGGACGAGGGGACGAACGGGGTCGGCAAGCTCACGGCCGCCGAGATCGACAAGAAGGCGCGCGCGGCGGCGGGCACGGCGGGAGCGGTACGGCTCTCCGGGACGCTGGTCAGCGGCGGCGAGGCGTACAAGCTGAACATGCGGCTCAAGGAGAACGGCGCGCTCGGCTCCGTCGTCTCGAAGAACAGCACCTTCCAGCTGCTGCGGATCGAGGACGCGCTCTATCTGAAGGCCGACGCCGGGTTCTGGAGCCACGCCGACGACAAGGCGACCACGGCGCCCGGCACCTCGGACTCCGAGGCGGCGGGCAAGCTCGGCGACAAGTACGTGAAGGTGCCGGAGGAGGACCCGGCGTACAAGCAGCTCACCGGCTTCACGGACATGAACGTGCTGCTCGGCGGGATCCTGTCGCTGCACGGCGAGTTGAACAAGGGCGACCGCGACCGCATCGGCGGCGTACGGACCATCAAGATCAGCGGCAGCGAGGGGGACGGCGGCACGCTGGACGTCTCGCTGGAGGGCACGCCGTACCCCGTACGGCTGCAGCGCGCGGGCAACGGGGGGACGCTCACCCTCGCCGACTGGGGCAAGGACTTCGAGCTGGCGGCCCCGTCCAAGGGCCAGACCGTCGACTACGGCAGCCGACTGCCCAAGACCGGCGAGTGACGGGGGCCCTGTCGCCTGCCACGCCCTCACGGGGCGGCGGCCCAGGGCCGCCGGAGCCCTACCTGCCGCGCTTGAACAGCAGGCGCCGCAGCGGGGTCCTCACGGGCTCACGCGTCGTCGCGGCGGTCGGCAGCGGGGTGGCCGCCAGCGAGCCGCTCGGCAGCTCCGTCGTCGAGTCCCCCGGCACCAGCCGCAGCACCCGGCACTCCCGTGCCCAGCGCTCCGTCATGACCTCCGCGTCCGGCGCGTTGAGCCGCTTGCCCTTCAGCTCGGCGACGGCCGCCTCCCACTCCGGCGAGTGCGGCGCCAGCTCCTCGACGGCCGCGCTCCAGGCCACCAGCCGGCCGCCCTTGTCCTTGCTGCGTACGGTCACCTCGGCGGTGGCACCGGCCACGAGCCCCGGCAGCGGCTGCTCCCCCGGACCGTCCCCGACCAGCACCGCCGCGCCCTCGTGCCACACGTGCCACAGCGCGCGGTCGGGGCCGGAGCCCCGTACCCACACGAGGCCGGACTTCTTGGTGGCCTCCTCGACGAGCGCGGGGCCGAGCGGTGGTTGTGTCATGCCCGCAGCTTATCCAGCGTCCGCGCGGAGCACCGGGCGCGCACCCCACCCGCTCACCCCGGGACGGTCCCGGACAGGGTCAGCGCGAGCGCCACGACCACCTGGAGGAGCAGCAGATCGGCCGGGATCACCTCCCACCGCCGTGAGACCACTTCCCGGTCCCGCCGCGCCTCGGCGGACATGTCCCGGGAAGCGGCCCTGATCGCCTCGGCCGCCCGGACGGTCCCGCTCCGGCCGCGCGCGGCGAGCATCTCCTCGATCAGCGAGCCGCCGAACGCGGCGACGGCGTAACTCCGTTCGCCGCGCGCCCGCACGGTGAGCCCGCCCTCGGTGTCGACCATCAGATACGCGCCCCAGGGAATCCAGTCCCGGCCCAGCGTCCCCACCAGCAGCAGCCCGCCGTCATGGATCTCCACCCGGGCCCGGCCGATCCGGAACACCAGCCAGCAGAGGGCGAGCAGGACCGAGCAGACCATGAGCAGATCGCCCGGGGAGTCGTACGAGCGGGAGCTGAACCAGAACACCGGAAGCGCCACGCAACCCGCGCAGCAGGCCGTCAGGGTGGCGTACCGGATGCTCGGTCTGCGCAGCACGCGCGGCTTCACACGCTTCACGCTTCTCCTTGCCGGTCGGCCTCTTCCCCGGCCGCGTCCCGGGAGCCGGTGCTCAGAGCCAGCCGTTGCGCTTGAGCATGCGGTGAATGGTGAGACAGATGCTGGCGATCGCGGCCAGGACCAGCGGATAGCCGTACTTCCACTCCAGTTCGGGCATGTGCTCGAAGTTCATGCCGTAGATCCCGCAGACCGCCGTCGGCACGGCGATGATCGCCGCCCAGGAGGTGATCTTGCGCATGTCCTCGTTCTGCGCCACGGTCGCCTGGGCCAGGTTGGCCTGGAGGATCGAGTTCAGCAACTCGTCGAATCCGACGACCTGTTCGTGCACCCGGGCCAGATGGTCCGCCACGTCGCGGAAGTACTTCTGGATGTCCGGGTCGATCAGCCGCATCGGCCGCTCGCTGAGCAGCTGCATCGGCCGCAGCAGCGGCGAGGCGGCCCGCTTGAACTCCAGGACCTCCCGCTTGAGCTGGTAGATCCGGCCCGCGTCCGAGCCGCGGGTGCTGCCCTTGGCGGGCTCGGAGAACACATCGATCTCGACCTCGTCGATGTCGTCCTGCACCGCGTCGGCCACCGCGATGTACCCGTCCACCACATGGTCGGCGATCGAGTGCAGCACCGCCGATGGCCCCTTGGCGAGCAGCTCGGCGTCACCCTCCAGCCGGTGGCGCAGCGTGCGCAGCGAGCCCCTGCCGCCGTGCCGGACGGTGATGACGAAGTCCCGGCCGGTGAAGCACATCACCTCGCCGGTCTCGACCACCTCGCTCGTCGCGGTGAGTTGGGTGTGCTCGACGTAGTGGATGGTCTTGAAGACGGTGAACAGCGTGTCGTCGTACCGCTCCAGCTTGGGCCGCTGGTGCGCGTGGACCGCGTCCTCCACGGCCAGCGGGTGCAGCCCGAACTCGGCCGCGATACCGGCGAATTCCTCCTCGGTCGGCTCGTGCAGACCGATCCAGGCGAAGCCCCCGCTCTCGCGCACCCGCAGCATCGCCTCGTGCGGGGTGACACAGGGGGCGCTCACCACCCGGCGGCCGTCGCGGTAGACGGCGCAGTCCACGACCGCGCTCGACGCGGACGGGTCGCGGGTGGCGTCGTACGTGTCGTACTTGCTGTGCCCGGGGCGGTTCTTGCGCAGGGACGGGCGGACCGCTGCGCGAAGGTCACGAATCATCGACATGGCGGGCTCCTTCACGGAGAGGCCGTCGGCGAGCGTGCGTGGCACAGCCCGGAATGGGGACGTGATGCGTACGTCCGCAAAGCGGGCGGCACCGCGGGGCTCGCGGGGGACGGCTGTTCGCTACAGACAGGCAATTGCACCGGCGGGTGAAAAGTGCTCTTCCGTCGTGCGCGAGGCTGCCGGCCCTACCGGGCTGGGTGCCGGATCACCGGGAGACGGTGCGGGCGGAAGAGCGGTTGGTACTGGCCGGGTGACTTCGATCCACCGCAGCCCCACCTCCTCCGGCCGGTCCCCCGTGGGGGATGACGTGCGTCGGGACTGGAAAGCGACGCTTCAGCGTGCTGTCCCGACCAGCGGCCAAGACTATCAGCTGACCGCGGGCCAACGTGTAGCTATGCCCCGAGCGCAAGCGATCTATGCTCCCCGGATGGAAGAAATTCTCGTGCTGACCGAGGCCCGGCTCCGTACCGCCCTGGGCGAGCCCGACGCGCGGGCCGCGGTGACCTTCCTGGGCACGGACCGCTACGAGGTCCTGCGGTTCCGGGACACGGAGGGCGGCTCGGGCGTGGTGCGCTACGCCACCCTGGGGATGTCGGGACGGCCGATGACCGATCCGTCGGCGCTGGTGACCGACGCGGAAAGCGGCCCCCGGGCCGAGCTGGTCCTCTCCCTGCGCGCCGGGGCGGCCGACACCGACCAGGTGCTGCGCCCGCTGGCGGTGCTGGCCGCTTCCCCGCAGGTCGAGGGCGTGATCGTGGCGCCCGGCAACTCGCTGGACCTCGGCGCACCCCTGTGGCCGGGCGCGCCCTTCAGCTCGGTCCTGGTGGGGGAGCCGGGCGGGCTGGTCGCGGACCTGGAGCTGGCGGCGCCGCTGGAGCCCGTACGGTTTCTGCCGCTGCTGCCGATGACGCCCAACGAGGCCGCGTGGAAACGGGTCAGGGGGGCGCGGGAGTTGGAGGAGCGCTGGCTCACGCACGGTACGGATCTGCGCGACCCGCTGCGCCGTTCGGTGACGCTGGACTGACCGCTGACCGCTGACCGCTGACCGCTGACCGCTGACCGACTGACTCACCGGTCGGTCGGTCGGTCGGCCGCCGCCGCCCGGCCGGTCCGCCGCGACCGTCGGCGCGTCAGTCCGCGAAGACCGCGACGCCGTCCTCGCTCCGGTGGGCCGGTCGCAGCCGCGCCGCCTCGTGGGTCAGCGCGCCGCGCCTGAGTCCGACGACGGCCGCGCCCACGACCGCCGCGCCCGCCGCGACCACGAACGGGACATGGACATTCGTCCACTCCTCGATCTTCGGGGCGAGGAAGGGCGCCGCCGCCGCGGCGAACCACCGTACGAAGTTGTAGCCCGCGCTCGCCACCGGCCGGGGCGCGTCCGAGACGCCGAGCGCCAGCTCGGTGAAGACGGTGTTGTTCAGGCCGATGAACGCGCCGGAGACGATCGTGCCCGCGACGGCCGTTCCGTGGCTCCCGTACCCGATGACCAGCAGGTCGGCGGCGAGCAGCAGCAGCGAGCCGCCCAGCACCCTGAGCGAGCCGAAGCGCGCCTGGAGCCTGGGCGCGACCAGCACGGAGAAGGCCGCGAGCAGCAGGCCCCAGGCGAAGAAGACCGCACCCGACCGGTAGGGCGTCATGTCCAGTACGAAGGGGGTGAAGGCCAGCACGGTGAAGAACGCGTAGTTGTAGAAGAACGCCGAGGCGGCGACCGACGCGAGTCCGCCGTGGCCCAGCGCCCGCAGCGGATCGAGCAGCGAGGTCTTCGCGGCGGGCCGCGGCTGCTCCTTGAGGAACGCGGTGACGCAGACGAAGCCGGTCGCCATCAGGGCCGCCGTGCCGAAGAACGGGTAGCGCCAGCTCGCGTTGCCGAGCAGCGCGCCGAGCAGCGGCCCGCAGGCCATGCCGAGGCCGAGCGCCGACTCGTACAGCAGGATCGCGGTGGCGCTGCCCCCGGCCGCGGCGCCGACGATGACGGCGAGCGCCGTCGAGACGAACAGGGCGTTGCCCAGACCCCAGCCGGCCCGGAAGCCGACCAGCTCGCCCACCGACGACGAGGTGCCGGACAGGGCGGCGAAGACGACCACGAGCGCCAGGCCCAGCAGCAGGGTCTTGCGTCCGCCGATGCGGCTGGAGACCCATCCCGTCAGGAGCATGGCGAAGGCGGTGATGAGGAAGTACGAGGTGAACAGCAGCGAGACCTGGCTCGGGGTCGCGTCGAGCCCCTTGGCGATGGACGGCAGGATCGGGTCCACGAGCCCGATGCCCATGAAGGCCACCACGGAGGCGCCCGCCGTGGCCCAGACGGCCTTCGGCTGACGCGGCAGCGCGCCCGCCCCGCCCGCGCGCCCGGCGCCCGGCTCGTCGTCGAACGGATCCGTTCCGCTGCCGCTCTCGCTGCCGCGCATGGGGCGCCTTCTCTCTCCGGTGGAGCCGTATGTCGATGCGATGGACACATATTAAGTTAGGGAAGCTAATAAGTGCAATATGCACCTACCTCGCTCCGTCACGGCCCGGCTCGGACGGGTGATCGTCCTTGACGCGGCGCGGGACGGAGAGGACCGTTGGGCGCTATGAGGGGCCAACCCAGTTGCCCGAAGTGCGGTGGCCGGCTCAGGGCGCCCGGTCTCTTCGCCGACTCCTGGCAGTGCGACGCGCACGGCGTCGTCCATCCGCTGCAGCCGGTGATACCGCCCAGCGTCGAGGCCCTCGGAGTCGTCGTGCACCGCGCCCGGGTGCCCGTCTGGATGCCCTGGCCGCTGCCCGTCGGCTGGCTGTTCACCGGCGTCGCGTACGCGGGCGACGACCGCAGCGGCGGCCGTGCCACCGCCGTCGCCTGCTCGGGCCCCGGGCCGCTCGGCGGTACGGGGGAGCTGCTGCTCGTCGCCGAGGAGCTGGGCGTCGGCCTGGGCGCGCGCTACGCGGGCATCGAGGGGCCCGACCCCGGGCCCGCCATCTGTGTCGACAAACCGCCACAGACCAAACTCCTCGCGGCCGGCCGCCCCACCCCGCTCTGGCACATCCCCGAAGCCCCCCAGGACCGCGCGGTGTTCGCGGGCGAGGCCCTGGGGCTGTGGCTGTGGGCGATCGTCTGGCCCGAACAGTCAGGACTGCTGCTCTACGACGAACTCGTCCTGACCGACCTGCGGGACGTGGGTCCTGAGGTCGAGCTGCTGCCCTGCGGCGCCCTCTCGCCCAGGCTGCCGCACTGAGAGCCGCTGCCGGGGGCGGTTATCCTTGGGCGTTCCCCCGTCCGCCCCGAGCCCCCGGAGTCCGCGTCGTGCGCATCGATCTGCACACCCACTCCACGGCCTCGGACGGTACGGACACCCCGGCCGAGCTGATCCGCAACGCCGCGCGCGCCGGGCTCGACGTCGTCGCCCTCACCGACCACGACTCGACCCGGGGCCACGCCGAGGCCATCGCCGCGCTCACCGCCGCGAAGGACGCGGCCAAGCCGCTCACCCTCGTCACGGGCGCCGAACTCTCCTGCCGCCTCGACGGCGTCGGCCTGCACATGCTCGCGTACCTCTTCGACGCGGCCGAGCCGGAGTTCCTGGCCGCGCGCGAGCTGGTGCGCGACGACCGCGTCCCGCGCGCACGGGCCATGGTCGGCAGCCTGCGGGAACTGGGCGTGCCGATCACCTGGGAGCAGGTGGCGCGCATCGCGGGCGACGCCTCGCTCGGCCGCCCGCACATCGCCACCGCCCTCGTCGAACTCGGCGTCGTCGAGACCGTCTCCGACGCGTTCACCGCCGAATGGCTCGGCGACGGCGGACGCGCCTACGCCGAGAAGTACGAACTCGATCCCTTCGAGGCCATCCGCCTGGTCAAGGCGGCCGGGGGCGTCACCGTCCTCGCCCACCCCCAGGCCGTCAAGCGCGGCCGGGTCGTCCCCGAGTCCGCCTTCGCGAAGCTCGCCGCCGCCGGGCTCGACGGCATCGAGGTGGACCACATGGACCACGAGGGACCCACCCGCGCCAGGCTGCGCGCGGTGGCCGCCGAACTGGGGCTGCTGACCACCGGTTCGAGCGACTACCACGGCAGCCGCAAATTCGTGGAACTGGGCGCCTGCACCACCGACCCGGAGATCTACGGCGAGATCACCCGGCGTGCCTCCGGCGCCTTCCCGGTGCCGGGCTCCGGCGGACGCGGCTGACCCTCCCGCCGGCACCGGGGCCGTGACCCCGGTCGGTGGCTCCGGTCCGTGACCCGCGACCTGACCATGACCATGACCATGGCCATGGCCACCGGCTGGGGCCTGGGTTCTGGGGTCTGCCGTCCCGGGCCGGTCGACGACCGGAACTCCGCCCGGTCGGCTCCCTGACTCTGTTCTCCTCCTTCCCTTTCCGCTCACTTCTCGCAAGGCCCTTACCTGTGTTCGACTTCGCTGTTTTCGGATCCCTCTTTCTCACCCTTTTTGTGATCATGGACCCGCCCGGGATCACCCCGATCTTCCTCGCCCTCACCTCGGGACGGCCCGCCAAGGTCCAGCGCGCCATGGCCTGGCAGGCGGTCGCCGTGGCCTTCGGGGTCATCGCCGTCTTCGGGCTGCTCGGTCAGCAGATCCTGGACTATCTCCACGTCTCCGTACCGGCCCTGATGATCGCCGGAGGGCTGCTCCTGCTGCTCATCGCGCTGGATCTGCTGACGGGAAAGACGGACGAGCCGCAGCAGACCAAGGACGTCAACGTGGCGCTCGTACCGCTGGGCATGCCGCTGCTGGCGGGGCCCGGTGCGATCGTCTCCGTCATCCTCGCCGTCCAGCACGCCGACAGCGCCACCGGGCAGCTCTCGGTGTGGGCGGCGATCGCGGCCATGCACGTCGTGCTCTGGCTGACGATGCGCTACTCGCTGCTGATCATCCGGGTGATCAAGGACGGCGGTGTGGTGCTGGTGACCCGGCTCGCCGGAATGATGCTTTCGGCCATTGCCGTGCAGCAGATCATCAATGGCGTGACGCAGGTGGTCCAGAACGCCTGACAACGGGCAGCGCCCCCGTACGGGTGATCTGTACAGGGGCGCTTCGTCACTCGTATGAACAAGGGTGAACGATGGGGAAGCGGTTACGAGGCCGAGGATTCGGCCGGTCGGATATAGATGCGCTGGCCCATCGCGGCGGCCTGCTGCACGATCCGGTTGACGGAGGCGGCGTCCACGACGGTGCTGTCGACGGCTGAGCCGTCGACGTCGTCGAGTCGCATGATTTCGAAGCGCAAGGCTTCTCCCTTCGCCTGATCCTCCTGCTGGAGAACTATGGATGACGGAAAATTCCGTCGCTGGGTACATCAATGTGCAACGTGTTGCTCTCTGCAAACATTCCCTACCCTAAGGAAATTTTTGAATGGGTAACTACTGCCGGGTAAGGTGTCGGTCACGGAGAATGAACCCCGTATGAACGAGGCAGAAATCCACCCATACGACATGCCCGAGGGCATCCCGTACGGCGTCCTGGACCTCACCGAGATCGGCGACCGGCTGGAGCGCGCCAACGGGCTGCTCCAGCGCGTGCTCGCCGAGGTCGCCAAGACCCCGTCCACGCATGCCATCTTCGTCGACGCCGGTTACGTCTATGCTGCCGCTGGATTGCTGGTGGCGGGCACCGAGGACCGGCGCGCCTTCGATCTGGACGCCGAGGGCCTCATCGAGGCGTTCATCGACAAGGCCCGCATCATCTTCGCGGACAGCAGGCTTCTGCGCGTCTACTGGTACGACGGCGCCAGGCGGCGGATCCACACCTCCGAGCAGCAGTCCATCGCGGAGCTGCCCGACGTGAAGGTCAGGCTCGGCAACCTCAACGCGAACAACCAGCAGAAGGGCGTCGACTCGCTCATCCGCACGGATCTCGAATCGCTCGCCCGGCACCGCGCCATCAGCGACGCGGCGCTGGTCGGCGGCGACGAGGACCTGGTCTCCGCCGTCGAGGCCGCGCAGGGGTACGGGGCCCGGGTGCACCTGTGGGGCATCGAGGCGGGCGAGGGGCGCAACCAGGCGGAGCCGCTGCTCTGGGAGGTCGACAGCCAGCGCACCTTCGACCTGGAGTTCTGCCGGCCCTACGTCACCCGGCGCCCGGTCACCACGTACGAGCACGAGGGCGATCCGCCGCCCTCCCGTGACCAGGTCCGGTTCGTCGGTGCGCAGATCGCCGCCACCTGGCTGGCCGAGCGGGGGCGGGAGGCCATGGCGGAGCTGCTGCCGGGCCATCCGTATCTGCCGGGCCCGGTGGACCAGGATCTGCTGATCGAGGCGGAGAGGCTCCTCCAGAGGTCGCTACGGGGCCACGCCATGCTGCGCCGGTCGCTGCGGGACGGCTTCTGGCAGCACCTCCAGACGCAGTACTGACGCCTCCGGGCTCGGCAGGCAGCAGATGCTCGGTAGGCCAGCGTTCGGCGGGCAGGTCGGTGCTCGGTGGGCTCAGTACGAGGCGTGGGCGTCCCAGAACTCCGTCAGCGCGGTGGCGGTCTCGCACGGGCGGTCGGTGTTCGGCGAGTGCTGCGCGCCCGCGATCACCGTCCTGCGGGCCCCCAGCCGCTCGGCCATCGCGTCGAGCAGGGGTACCGGCCAGGTGTCGTCGCTCTCCCCGGAGATCACATGCGTGGGCAGCCGCCGCACGGCCGCCAGCTCCGCCACCCGGTCGGGCTCCTGCCTCAGCTGTCGGCCGGTCGCTATCAGCTGGGCCGGTCGGGTGCGCAGCCAGCGCGTCCGCAGCTCGGCGCCGTCGACGGGGGTCTCCTCCGGCGTGTCCATCGAGCGCATGAGGTTCCAGAGCTGCTCCATCGACATCGCCGTGAGCGCGTCGCTCAGCAGCCGCACCCGCTCGCGCTGCTCCTCCGTGACCTGCGCGGGACCCGAGGACATCAGCGTCAGCGTGTCGAACGGACTGTTGTCGACCAGCACGGCGGCGCGGGCGATCTGCCCGCCGAGCGAGTGCCCGAGCAGATGTACGGACGTGCCCAGCGCCTCGGCCTGCGCCAGCACATCGGCCGCCAACTCGCCTTGGGCGTAAGCCTCTTCGGTGTCCGGGCCGTCCGTCTCGTACTGGCCGCGGCCGTCCACGGCGACGGCGCGGTAACCGGCCGCCGTCGTCGGCTCCAGCAGCGCGATGAAGTCCTCCTTGCTGCCGGTGAACCCGGGCAGCATCAGCACCGTGCCCCGGGGCTCCCCGTCGGGCTCCCCGTCCAGGACGGCGAAGCGCCCGCGGCGGGTCGAGAGGGTGCGCGCACGCGCGCAGGGCGGCGGGGTGAAGGTCGGCGGCCTGCTCATACGACGAGGCTAACGACGTGCCGCGCGGGCCCGCACCCGGGTAGGCCGATGGCCCGGCACCCCCGGTGCGGGGGAGTCGGGCCATCGGCGTGTGGTGCGGTGCCGTGCCGTGCGGTCAGTCCTGCTCGGACGCCGCGGTCGTCGTCGTCCGGGCGCGGCGGCGGCGCGGCTTCGCCGGGGCCTCGCCGTCCGTCGGCTCGGCCGATGCGGCCTCCGGCGCGGCGACCGCGTCGGCCTTGGGCTTGGTGACGCGGGTGCGGCGGCGCGGCTTGGGCTCCTCGGCCGGGGCCTCGGGGGCCTCGGCGGCGGCGCTCTCGGCCACCTCGACGGCGGGCTTCACGGCGCGGGCGCGGCGGCGGCGCGGCTTGGTGGCCTCCGCCTCGGCCGCCGGTTCCACGGGCGCGGGCTCCGCGACGGGCTGCGGCAGCTCGACCACGGCGGCGCGGGTGCGCCGACGACGGCGCGGGGTGCGCGGCTCGGGATCCGGCAGGTCCATGGGCACGGCCGTCTGGAACTGCGGCTCGGGCTCGGCCACCGGTGCCTCGGCGGCCACCCGCGCCTTTGCGGGAGCCGCCGCCTTCGCGGGAGCCGCTACGGGGGGCTGAGCGGCTGCCGTCGCGTCCAGCGTGGCTCCGCCGCGGGTGCGGCGGCGCTGGCGCGGGGTGCGCGCGGGGCGCTCCTCGCGTACGGCGGGGGCCGGCGAGGCGGCGGCGGACTTGCGGCCGCGGCCGCCCGTCTCGCCCAGGTCCTCGACCTGCTCGGCCGAGAGCCCGGCGCGGGTGCGCTCGGCACGCGGCAGAACGCCCTTCGTACCGGCCGGGATGTTCAGCTCCTCGAAGAGGTGCGCGGAGGTGGAGTACGTCTCGGGCGGATCGGGGAAGCCGAGGTCCAGCGCCTTGTTGATCAGCTGCCAGCGCGGGATGTCGTCCCAGTCGACCAGCGTGACCGCCGTACCGGACGCGCCCGCCCGGCCGGTGCGGCCGATGCGGTGGAGGTAGGTCTTCTCCTCCTCGGGCGACTGGTAGTTGATGACGTGCGTCACACCCTCGACGTCGATGCCGCGCGCGGCGACGTCCGTGCAGACGAGCACGTCCACCTTGCCGTTGCGGAAGGCGCGCAGCGCCTGCTCGCGGGCGCCCTGGCCCAGGTCGCCGTGGACGGCGCCGGAGGCGAAGCCGCGCTGGGCGAGCTGGTCGGCGATGTCGGCCGCCGTGCGCTTCGTACGGCAGAAGATCATCGCGAGTCCGCGGCCCTCGGCCTGGAGGATCCGCGCGACCAGCTCCGGCTTGTCCATGGAGTGCGCCCGGTAGACGCGCTGCGTGGTGTTGGCGACGGTGGCGCCCTCGTCGTCGGGCGACGTCGCGCTGATGTGCGTGGGCTGCGACATGTAGCGGCGGGCCAGGCCGATGACCGCGCCCGGCATGGTCGCCGAGAACAGCATCGTCTGGCGCTTGGCCGGCAGCAGCTGGATGATCCGCTCGACGTCGGGCAGGAAGCCCAGGTCCAGCATCTCGTCGGCCTCGTCGAGGACCAGTCCGCGCACATGCGAGAGGTCGAGCTTCTTCTGGCCCGCGAGGTCGAGCAGCCGGCCCGGGGTGCCGACTATCACATCCACGCCCTTCTTGAGGGCCTCGACCTGGGGCTCGTAGGCCCGGCCGCCGTAGATCGCGAGGACGCGCACATTGCGCACCTTGCCCGCCGTCAGCAGGTCGTTGGTGACCTGCTGGCACAGCTCGCGGGTCGGGACGACCACGAGGGCCTGCGGGGCGTTGGTGAGCTGCTCGGGCACTGCCCGGCCCGCCTCGACATCGGCGGGGACGGTGACGCGCTCCAGGAGCGGCAGGCCGAAGCCGAGCGTCTTGCCCGTGCCGGTCTTGGCCTGGCCGATGACGTCCTTGCCGGACAGGGCGACCGGCAGGGTCATCTCTTGGATGGGGAACGGAGACAGGATGCCGACGGCTTCAAGCGCCTCGGCTGTCTCGGGGAGGATTCCGAGTTCTCGGAAAGTCGTAGTCAGGGTGCTGCCTCTTCTGTGAGACGCGACGCGAGGCGAACGCTGGGGGTCGTACCGCACCTGGGTACTCGGCCGGCCGTGGATTGGCCGGATGGCGCGGGACCACTGCCGTCGCTCGAGCGCTCGTGCCGCTGAGGGGGCCCCTCATCTGCGAGTCGTACGCAGCTGTGCGCACGGTCCGCGCGGAGGGCGGTCGGGGTCGGAGCCGATCGGGCCACCGACCGGGCATCCTCATGGGGCCTGTACGAGGCGACAACCTCGTTCAAACACTGGTCAAACACTGTCCTACACATGCGATGGCCCGCCGAAAAGTCGGCAGGCGCATTATCACTGTACCCCGGAATCGCGCATGTGTGTTGGGCGAAATCGGTGGAAGGGTGTGACAGAGGTGTCTGACCAGGCCCTTACACCCCGCGAAGAGCGGGCTATTGTGCGCAGCATGGAGACGCCCGACAACGCCACCGAGCCCGCACCCGCAGCCGAGCAGCCCACCGGAATCGCCGCCCAGGACTGGGACACGGCATCGGCCGAGCCGCAGTACCGCGCCGCCGTCGTGGACCTGCTGGGAGCCCTCGCCTACGGAGAGCTGGCGGCCTTCGAGCGGCTCGCCGAGGACGCCAAGCTCGCGCCGACGGTGGGGGACAAGGCCGCCCTGGCGCGGATGGCCGCCGCCGAATTCCACCACTTCGAACGTTTGAGCGACCGACTGCTGGCCATCGACGCCGACCCGACCGGTGCCATGGAGCCCTTCGGCAAGGCCCTGGACGACTTCCACCGGCTGACCGCGCCGTCCGACTGGCTGGAGGGCCTGGTCAAGGCGTATGTCGGGGACTCGATCGCCAGCGACTTCTACCGTGAGGTGGCGGCCCGGCTGGACGAGGACACCCGCGCGCTGGTGCTGGCGGTGCTGGACGACACCGGCCACGGCAACTTCGCCGTCGAGAACGTGCGCGCCGCGATCGAGGCGGACCCGCGCCTCGGCGGCCGGCTCGCGCTCTGGGCGCGCCGCCTGATGGGCGAGGCGCTCTCGCAGGCGCAGCGCGTGGTGGCCGACCGGGACGCGCTCTCCACGATGCTGGTGGGCGGGGTCGCGGACGGGTTCGACCTGGCGGAGGTCGGACGGATGTTCTCCCGGATCACCGAGGCGCACACCAAGCGGATGGCCGCGCTCGGCCTCGCCGCCTGACCGGCGCGGACGGCGGCACGGACGTACGGAGGAACAGACGTCCGGGACGACGCCCGTAGAACGTATGTACGGGACGGATGTACGGAGCGGCCGTACGGAGCGGCCGTACGGAGCGGACGTACGCGACGGGCCCCACGATCAGGGGCCCGTCGGCGTTCGAGGCGTTCGCGGCATCATGGGGTCATCGGGGCATCGGGGCATCGGGGCATGGCGTCATGACGGCGTCACGGCATGGCCCGGTACAGCCGGTGCGCGGTCGGGCGCAGCAGCAGCGAGAGCAGCACCGCCCCGACCAGCAGGGCGCCGGCCAGCGCGGCCAGCACATGGCCGGAACCGAGCGTCGCATGGGTCAGATACGCGCCGAAGAGCGCACCGAGCGGACCCGCCGTGTAGACGGTCCGGTGCGCCGGAAGACGGTGGGAGAACCGGTGGGCCGCGGCCCAGGAGAGACCCAGTCCGAGCAGGACCGATCCGAGGATTTCCAGGATCACTGCTGATCACCTCACGACGCCGGGGGTGGCACTGCGGTGCGGGCTGTCGCGCCCAGCACGTGACTACCCGCGGTGTCCGTATCGCAACCCTTCCGGGCCCTCTCCCGGCCCCGGCTACGCGCAGAGCGGAACCGCGCCGTACCCCCCGCCCGGCCCGCCGCCACCGCGCACAGCGCGCCGAATCCGACCCGTCGGGCCGCCGGCTCGCCGATTTCCACGTAAGCGATCCGCTCGGCCGGTACGAGCACCTTGCGCCCCTTGTCGTCCGTGAGGCTGAGCAGCTGCGCCTTGCCGGCCAGCGCGTCGGCCACGGCTCGCTCGACCTCCTGGGCGGACTGCCCGCTCTCCAGAACGATCTCGCGGGGCGTGTGCTGCACGCCGATCTTGACCTCCACGGCTATGTCCCTCCGAACGGTCTGCGTTGCGCGATCAGCCGCGCCGTACTCCGCACACATTAGCCCGCAGGGGCCATCCGGAAGACGCCGCGGCCCACGCCCGCAGCGAACACGCCCCCCGGAGGGTCGGCCGCCGGCCCGGTCAGTGCGGATCGGTGCCGTGCAGGGGGAACCCGGCGATGCCGCGCCAGGCCAGTGAGGTGAGCAGCCGGACGGCCTGCTCGCGGGGGATGGCCGACGAGCTGGAAAGCCAATACCGCGCGACCACCTGGGAGACCCCGCCGAGCCCCACGGCCAGCAGCATGGACTCCTCCTTGGAGAGCCCGGTGTCCTCCGCGATCACGTCGGAGATCGCCTCCGCGCACTGCAGGGCGACCCGGTCGACGCGCTCGCGCACCGCCGGCTCGTTCGTCAGGTCCGACTCGAAGACCAGCCGGAACGCGCCGCCCTCGTCCTCCACGTACGCGAAGTAGGCGTCCATCGTCGCCTCGACGCGCAGCTTGTTGTCCGTCGTGGACGCGAGCGCCGTGCGGACCGCCTGGAGCAGCGACTCGCAGTGCTGGTCGAGCAGGGCGAGATACAGCTCGAGCTTGCCGGGGAAGTGCTGGTAGAGGACGGGCTTGCTGACGCCCGCCCGCTCGGCGATGTCGTCCATCGCGGCCGCGTGGTAGCCCTGCGCGACGAATACTTCCTGCGCCGCGCCCAGCAACTGGTTGCGTCGGGCGCGGCGCGGCAGGCGGGTGCCTCGCGGGCGGGCCGCCTCGGTCTGCTCTATGGCTGTCACGCCGCCTCCCAAAAATCGTTCCGGTGCGCGCGATGCGCCACTCCGCCATCGTACTTTTGGGTAACGACACGGCGCGTCGTGCGGACGCAGAATTTCACGGAGCCCGCCCTTTCGGAAGTTCGGGCCAAACCTCGGACCGCGACGCGTCCGGGCGCGCGGGTGCCCACAGGCCGTGCCGGGGCCGCGCTCCCGGCTACGGCCGGTAGTCGTCCTCGTCGTTCCCGGCGGTGCGCGCCTGCTCCGCCACGTCGCCCTCGCTCGCCGCGTCCTGGTCGACGTGGGTGAGGGGGTCGTCGCCGTGCTGCCGTACCTCCCGCCGCTGCTCGGCCGCGTCGGCCTCGGGGACCTCGGCGGAGTGTCCGGACGGGTCGGTGTTCTCGGCGTCCTCGTCGTCCGGCGCGAAGGTGTCGGGGTCTGTGGGATCGACCGCCATGCCGTCCCCCTTTCCTCATCTCCGAGCCTAAGCGCTGTCCGACGGATCCCGCCTGGCCCGCGACGCCCGGAACGATCCGGACGAGAGGCCCGGGAGCCACCGGGGGCCGCGCCGTGCGGCCTGTGAGCGCGAACACGTGAATCCGGGCGTGATCGTCTCGTAACATTGCCCGCATGTCTTCGACCGAGCTGCCGGAAACCATCGCCGCCGCGGTGGCTCCGAAGGCGAGCCCCGTGCGGGCCGCGCCAGGGGAGAGGCTCTCCCGCGTCGAGCTGGCGGGGCTCACGCTGAACGTACGGTCACGGCCCGCGACCCGGGTCGGGGCGCCGCCCGCGCTGTATGTGCACGGGTTGGGCGGCTCCTCGCGGAACTGGTCGGCGCTGATGCCGCTGTTGGAGGACGTCGTCGACGGCGCGGCCGTCGATCTGCCCGGCTTCGGGGACTCGGCGCCGCCGTGCGACGGGAACTACTCGGTCACCGCCCACGCCCGCGCCGTCGTCCGGCTGCTGGACGCGGGCGGGCGCGGCCCCGTGCATCTGTTCGGCAACTCGCTCGGCGGCGCCGTGGCCACCCAGATCGCCGCCGCCCGGCCCGACCTGGTGCGCACCCTGACGCTGATCTCACCGGCGCTCCCGGAGATCCGGGTGCAGCGCACGGCGGTGCCCACGGCTCTGATCGCGGTGCCGGGACTCGCCTCCCTGTTCAGCCGGGTCACCAGGGAGTGGACGGCGCGGCGGCGCACCCTGGGCGCGATGTCCCTGACCTACGGGGACCCCGCGAACATCGACGAGGAGGAGCTGCGCGGCGCGGTGGCGGAGCTGGAGCGCAGGCTCCAACTCCCGCATTTCTGGCAGGCGATGACGGGCTCGACGCGCGGTATCGTCAACGCGTACACGCTCGGCGGCCAGCACGGACTGTGGCGGCGCGCCGAGCGCGTGCTCGCGCCGACCCTGCTCGTCTACGGCGGGCGGGATCAGCTGGTTTCGTACCGTATGGCGCGCAGGGCGTCGGCGGCTTTCCGTGATTCCCGGCTCCTTACGCTGCCCGACGCCGGCCATGTCGCCATGATGGAGTACCCGGGAGAGGTCGCTCGGGCCGGCCGGGACCTCATCGGTGCGTACGAAGACGCGCGCGCGGAGGACGACGGACGAGAAGCGAACGACGCGCGTGCCGCAGAAGTCACGCGAGAACACGACGTAGTCGAAGACGGCAGGAGCTGATCCGGGGCGTGGGAAGACACAGCCGCAAAGGTCCCGCGTCCCAGGGCGTTCCGAGCGCACCGGACGCCGGACGCGGCGCCCCGGGCGGCGGCCAGGAGGCGGGCACCGGCAACGGCAGGCGTCGGCGCGGTCCCGCGGTACCCGGCGTGGACGGCCATGTCCCGCCGCCGTACGAGACGCCCGCGCACGGCATGCCGCGGGTGCGCGGCGGCCATCCCGAACAGCGTGAGCCCGGGGGCGGTTGGGGCTCCACCCAGCGCTACGGCGACTGGCAGGGCGACCCCGCGCGCGCCCCGCTCCAGGGCCGGGGCGCCGCCCCCGGCACCGCCGCCGCGCCGCGCCGCGCCCCGCGCGGCGGTCCTGAGGGCCGCGAACCGGGCACGGCCGGGGGGCCTACGGTCCCCGGTCCGCGCCGCGAGTTCATCGACGCGTTCGACGCCATGGAGACGTTCGAGGCGCCGCGCGCCAGGACCCTCAGCCGACCGGGCCCGGCGGACCGGCTCCCCACGGCACCGGCCCCCGGCACCACCGCCGACGACCGAGGGACCGACGACCGCGCGACCGACGACCGCGCCGGGCAGGAACAGGACGCGGGCCGTGAGCGGGACGGCGCGGGAACCGGCGGCGACGGTACGGGCCCCGGCCCCGAGGTCCCCGGCCCGCGCGACCCCGCCAAGAACGGCAAGGGGCGCGCCTTCACCGGGATCGCCGCCGCCGCGGTCACCACCGTCCTCGCCGTCGTCGTGGCCGGACAGGTGACCGACGGCGGCGCGGAGCCGACCGGAGCCAGGGCGGCCGACGGGGCCGACCGTACGGACCGGAGCGCGGACGCCTCGCGCTCCGACGGCAGGAGCGTGCCGACGCCCAACGGGAGCGCGGGCGCCGCCGCCCCCGCCGCGCCCACCTACGCGCAGCTGATGACCCGGCAGTTCACACTCGCCCCGGACCTGACCGCCTCCGGCGAGTTCACCGCCGTCCCCGGACTGGACCGGGCGCCGGGCAAGGGGCAGAAGTTCCGCTACCGCGTGGACATCGAGAACGGACTCGGCCTCGACGGCGGGCTGTTCGCCGACGCCGTCCAGAAAACCCTGAACGACAACCGGAGTTGGGCGCACAACGGCGCCATGACCTTCGAGCGGATCTCCAGTGGCCGGCCCGACTTCGTGATCACGCTGGCCAGTCCAGGCACCACCGGTGTCTGGTGCCAGAAGTCCGGTCTTGACACCACGGTCGACAACGTCTCCTGCGACTCCGCCGCCACCGACCGGGTCATGATCAACGCCTTCCGCTGGGCCCAGGGCGCCAAGACCTTCGGCGCCAAGTCGATGCACAGCTACCGGCAGATGCTCATCAACCACGAGGTCGGCCACCGGCTCGGACGCAACCACGAGAGCTGCCGCACCCCCGGCGCGCTCGCCCCGGTGATGCAGCAGCAGACCAAGACACTGGACATCGACGGAATCAAGTGCCTGCCCAACCCGTGGGTCTTCCCCACCGCGTGAGCCGCGGGCGCCGCGTGGGCCACGAGCGCCGCGTGGGCCACGAGCGCCGCAGGCGCCGCGCGCGAGCCGTCGGCGCGGCCGGAGCACGGTCCGGCCGCCCGGCCGCCCGCCTGCCCGCACCCGCGGCCGGGTCCGGATCCACGCCCGTAAGCCGCGCCCCGGCCCGTGTCCGTGCCCGTGTC
>NZ_QQNA01000195.1 GCF_003346515.1 Streptomyces corynorhini | reverse complement strand
CGGATCCGCTCAGGAGGCGGGGGCGGGCGGCGGCTTCACGGTGGACGGACCGGGTGGTTCCCCGGACGGGCACCGCCCCGCCTCCTGAGCGGATCCGGAGAATCCGGTTTCGGTGAGGCGCGGCTCCTTCGACATGAAACCGCCGGATGATTCCGGTCCGGATTTGATCGCGGCCACTGCCCGTCCCCAGGAAGTGGCCGCGATCAAATCCGCGTACCGGGTCGGCCGAAAGGACGCCCGGACCATTCGGCACGCGCCGGAGCGGTGATGCCGCGGACACCGGTAATTTCCGGCGGACCGGCGATCGGTGGCTCCGCGGAAACTCCGGCGCCGATTACCCGGCGTGCCCACGCGGCGTGGCGGTGCTCAAGGCCGTGTACGCAAGCCGTATGCGCCACACGGCCTCGTGGCGGCGTCAGGTAGCCGTCGCAGCCCGGTCGGACTCACTGCGAAGCACGCAGAATTCGTTGCCTTCGGGGTCGGCGAGTACGGCCCAGCCGGAGCCGTCGGGATTCCGGCGGTCGCCGACCAAGGTGGCACCGAGGCCGAGCAGCCGTTCCACCTCCTGTTCACGCGATGTCTCAGGGCGCAGACACAGATGAATCCGATTCTTGATCTTCTTGGGCTCGGGCACCTGATTGAAGTGCAGCACCGGGCCCTCCGCCAGCAGCACCTGAGTCTCCCGGTCGCCCGGTTCGTCCTCGGGGTGCACTGGACGGCCGGTGACTCCGCTCCAGAACCGGGCCAGCTCGTAGGCATCCGCACAGTCGATCGCCACGTTCTGCACTACCGAAACCATGCGCGCGAGCCTTCCTCACTTCCGCTCCAGATGCCACCGGGTCGCGCTGGGGTTTCGCGCACACGGCTCGGGCGCCCTGGCGGCACCGTCGACACACGCTCCAGCCGTACCGACCCGTGAGCGGGGCGCGGTGCGGAATCGGGCGCCCCCGCTCGCCCGGTGTCCTCCGATCGCCTCGCCACGACGGGCACGTTCGCGAGGGGGCGGCGATGATCGGAAGCCAGGGGTGCCACCGGAACGCGCGCTGTGAGGAAGTGACCATGGACACGGACGGACAACCGGCCCCGCGGCGGCTGAACTGCCTGGTGACCGGGGCGTCCGGGTACATCGGCGGGCGTCTGGTCCCCGATCTGCTGGAGGCGGGCCACCGGGTCCGCTGCCTGGCCCGCTCCCCCGGCAAGCTCCGCGACCACCCCTGGGCCGCGGACGCCGAGACGGTCCGGGGCGATGTCACCGACGCGGGCTCGGTCGGCGCCGCCCTGCACGGCATCGATGTCGCGTACTACCTGGTGCACGCGCTGGGCACCGGTTCTGGTTTCGAGGAGACCGACCGCCGGGCGGCACGTGTCTTCGCGGAAGCGGCGCACGTCGCCGGAGTGCGGCGGATCGTCTACTTGGGCGGGCTCACGCCGCGGAACATTCCCGAAGCCTCGCTCTCCCCGCATCTGCGGTCCCGGGCCGAGGTGGGACGCGTCTTCCTCGACGGGCCGGTGCCCGCCACCGTGCTGCGGGCGGCCGTGGTGATCGGCTCGGGCTCGGCGTCCTTCGAGATGCTGCGCTATCTCACCGAGCGGCTGCCGATCATGGTCACGCCCAGTTGGGTGCACACGCGGACGCAGCCGATCGGGGTACGCGACGTGCTGCGGTATCTGGTCGGCTCGGCGACCATGCCCGCCGACGTCGACCGGGCGTTCGACATCGGCGGGCCCGACGTCCTGACCTACCGGGAGATGATGCGCCGTTACGCCGTGGTGGGCGGGCTGCGGCATCGGGTCATCGTGCCGGTGCCGGTGCTCACCCCGCGGCTGTCGAGCCACTGGGTCGGCCTCGTGACCCCGGTGCCCGCCGCTCTCGCCAGGCCGCTGACCGAGTCGCTGCGTCACGAGGTGGTGTGCCACGAGCACGACATCGCCCGGTACGTGCCCGATCCGCCGGGGCACCCGCTGCCGTTCGACGAGGCGCTGGCACTGGCCCTGCGCAGGGTGCGCGACGCGCGGGTCACGACCCGCTGGTCGTCCGCCGGTATCCCGGGAGCCCCGAGCGACCCGCTGCCCACGGACCCGCAGTGGGCCGGTGGCAGCCTCTACGAGGACGAACGACAGCTGACGGTCGACGCGTCACGGCAGTCGCTGTGGCGGGTGATCGAGGGAATCGGCGGCGACCACGGCTGGTACTCCTTCCCGCTGGCGTGGGCGGTGCGCGGCTGGCTGGACCGGTTCGTCGGCGGGGTCGGGCTGCGCCGGGGACGGCGCGACGCGGAGCGCCTGCGGGTCGGGGACTCACTGGACTTCTGGCGGGTGGAGGAGATCGAGCCGGGGCACCTGCTGCGGCTGCGCGCGGAGATGCGGCTGCCCGGCCTCGCGTGGCTGGAGATGTTCGCCGAGACGGATGACGAGGGCAGCACCCGCTACCGGCAGCGCGCGTTGTTCCACCCGCGGGGTCTGGCCGGCCACGCGTACTGGTGGTGTGTCTCCCCCTTCCACTCCGTCGTCTTCGGCGGAATGGCCCGCAACATCACCCAGGCCGCGGCCAAGGGCATGAGCGCGCGCCGGGCCGCGCCACGCGTCGGCCGCCTCTGCCGCCTCGGCCGCCTCTGCCGCGTCCGCCGAGCGCGCCGCGGCGGAAGCGTCGGACAGTAGGCCAGGCCGCCGGACGCGTCGTCCCCGTAAGGAGTGTCACCCATGACCGTCGCGGCCGTCCCGCGTACCTCACCACCGCGCTTCGAGCACGCGCGCGGCCGGGACTGAAGGGGAAAGCACCGTGCACTGGCTCTTCGGCGACCAGCTCGGTCCGCACTTCCTGCGTCCATCCCAGGACAGCGGCCTCAGCGGTGACACACCGCTGCTGATGATCGAGGCACGGTCGGTGTTCCGGCGCAGGCGCTTCCACCGGGCCAAGGCCCACCTGGTGCTCTCCGCCATGCGCCACCGGGCGGCCGAGCTGGGCGACCGGGTCGCCTATGTGCGCGCCGACACCTACCGGGAGGGCCTGGAGAAGGCCGCGGGCCACAGCCGGGTGACCGTCCACCACCCGACCTCGTACGCCGCTGTCCGGCTGGTCCGGTCGCTGCCGCGGGTCACCGTGGGCCCGGCGCGTGGCTTTCTCGTGCCGATGGACGACTTCGCGGCGTGGGCGGACGGCCGCGGCGGGCGGAGCCTGCGTCAGGAGGACTTCTACCGCTGGGTCCGGCGCGGGCACGACCTGCTGATGGACGGTGACGGTCCGGCGGGCGGGCGGTGGGACCACGACCACGACAACAGGCGACCGCCGCCACGGGACGCCGCCGTCCTCCCGGTCCCCGGTCCCTACCGGCCGCGCGAGGACGGCATCGACGAGGAGGTCCGCCGCGATCTCGACCGCTGGGAGAACGACGGAGACGTGTCCTTCGTGGGACGGGACGGACCGCGGCTGTTCCCCGCGAGCCGCGCCGAGGCCCGCGCGGCGCTGCGGCGGTTCGTCGCGCACCGGCTCGGCGCGTTCGGCCCGTACGAGGACGCCATGCTCGCCGCCGACCCGGCCATGAGCCACAGCCTGCTGTCGTCCTCGCTCAACCTGGGCCTGCTCGACCCCGCCGAGTGCGTCGAACGGGCGCAAGCCGCGTGGCGTGCCGGTGCGGCGCCGCTGAACAGTGTGGAGGGCTTCGTCCGTCAGGTCGCGGGCTGGCGCGAGTACGTGTGGCAGCTGTACTGGTACTTCGGCGAGGCGTACCGGCACTCCAACGTCCTCGGTCACACCGCCCCGCTGCCACGCTGGTGGAGCGGCCTGGACGCGGACGACGTACGGGCACACTGCCTGCGCACCGTCCTGGCGCAGGTGCGCGACACCGGCTGGACGCACCACATCCCCCGGCTGATGGTCCTCGGCAGCCACGCGCTCCAGCGCGGCTGGGATCCGGCCGAGGTCACCGACTGGTTCCACCGTTGCTTCGTGGACGGCTACGACTGGGTGATGGTTCCGAACGTCGTCGGCATGTCCCAGTACGCCGACGGGGGCCGGATGACGACCAAGCCCTACACGTCAGGGGGCGCCTACATCAACCGGATGAGCGACCTGTGCGGGGGGGGTGCGCCTACCGCCCCCGCGACCGCGACGGCGAACGCGCCTGCCCCTACACGGCCGGCTACTGGGCCTTCCTCGACCGGCACCGTGCCCGGCTGGAACACAACCACCGCACC
This sequence comes from Streptomyces corynorhini, assembly GCF_003346515.1. GTDB lineage: Bacteria > Actinomycetota > Actinomycetes > Streptomycetales > Streptomycetaceae > Streptomyces > Streptomyces corynorhini. The sequence continues at coordinate 7,040 of NZ_QQNA01000195.1, read as the reverse complement.
GTCCGGGCGGTGCGCGCACTGGACCGGCTCGCCGGTCTCGACGAGTTGCGGCGACAGGAGCGGGCGCGTGGCGACGCGCCGCCGTGACACACCCGGAGGGGACTGCAGACGGGGCGGACGGGTCCTCGGGGAGCCCGCTCCGCGGAGCGGGAATCGGTGCGTGCACACCGGGTCCACCGGTGTGTGGCTGACGGAGAGTGGCTGACGGAGAGTGAGGGTTGCGTGTGCTTGGACTACGACCGGACCTGGCCGAAGGGGACAGCCGCGGCGACGCCCCGACCACGGCCGTCGACGCCATCACCCACGTCGAGGCGGTGCTGGGGCGCGTCCTGGACACGAGAGCGCGAGAGGCCCGAAGGACCGACCCGGTGTTCGCCCGCGACGTGGCCGACCGGGTCACCGCGTTCGTCCGGCGTGGCGGCAAGCGGCTGCGTACGGCGTTCGCGTGGTGCGGCTGGCGGGCCGCGGGCGGCTCGGGCGACGCCGCGGCGGTGCTGCGCACCGGGGCCGCCCTGGAGCTGGTGCAGGCGTGCGCTCTCGTCCAGGACGACGTGATGGACGGCTCCCCACTGCGCCGGGGCGCGCCCGCGCTCCACGCGGACCTGGCCCGTATGCACCGGGCCGTCGGGATGAACGGCCCACCGGAGAGGTTCGCGGCCTCCGCCGCGGTGCTCGCCGGGGACCTCGCGCTGGTGTGGGCGGACGACCTGCTGACGGAGACGGCGCTCGGCTCGCCGCACGGCGCGCGGCTGTACGGCGAATGGCGGGCGATGCGTGAGGAGATGGTCGCCGGTCAGTACCGGGACATCCACGCGCAGGCGACCGGATCGTCGGGCGTGGCAGAGGCGCTGGCGATCGCCGAGCTGAAGAGCGCGCTGTACACGGTCGCGCGGCCACTGGCCCTGGGCGCCTCGCTGGCCGACGCCGACCCGTACACGTTGGAGGCTCTGCGCGCGGCCGGACGGTGCGCGGGGCTGGCGTTCCAGCTCCGGGACGACCTCCTCGGCGCGTTCGGCGATCCGGCGGTGACCGGCAAACCGGCCGGGGACGACCTGAGTTCACGCAAACTCACCTATCTCCTGGCCACCGCACTCGGGCTCGCGCGCGCCGACGGCGACGACGAGGTCACCGCCGTGCTCACCCCCGGCGGGGCCGCGCGGCCCGGCCACAGCGTGACGCGGCTGCGCGCCGCGCTGGAGCGGACCGGAGCCAGGACCGTGGTGGAGGCGAAGATCGCGGAGCTGGCGGCCGACGGGCTGCGGCACTTCGGGCGCACGGGCGCCGCTCCCGCCGTGCGGCGGGAGTTCGCCGCGATGGTCGAGCGGGCGGCGGGCATCACGGCGGGCCGTACCGGGGAGGTCGTGTGAAGACCGTGCCCGGTCCGACGGACCATGTCGTCGTGGTGGGCGCCGGGCTGTCCGGCCTGGCCTGCGCCCTTCATCTGCTGGGCGCGGGGCGCCGGGTGACGGTCGTCGAACGGGGCACGGGGCCGGGCGGCCGGGCCGGCCGGGTGGAGCTGGGCGGACACCTGATGGACACGGGGCCCACGGTGCTGACCATGCCCCACCTCGCCGACGAGGCGTTCGCCGCTGTCGGCGACAGCCTGGCGCGCCACGTCGAGCTGGTGGCTCTGCACCCGGCCTACCGGGCCCGCTTCGCCGACGGGACCTCGCTGGACGTGCACACCGACGGCGAGGCGATGGAGGCGGAGGTGCGACGCTTCGCCGGACCGGCCGAGGCCGCCGGGTACCGCGCGCTGCGCGACTGGCTGGAGCGGCTGTACCGGGCGCAGATGCGCCGCTTCATCGGCGCGAACTTCGACTCGCCGCTGCGCCTCCTCCACCCCGACCTGGCCCGGCTGGCGGCGCTGGGCGGTTTCGGGCGGCTGGACCGGCGTATCGGCGGCTTCCTCTCCGACCAGCGGCTGCGCCGGGTCTTCTCCTTCCAGGCCCTGTACGCCGGAGTGACCCCGGCCAGGGCCCTGGCCGCCTACGCGGTGATCGCCTACATGGACACGGTGGCCGGGGTCTGGTTCCCCAAGGGCGGCATGCACGCGCTGCCCCGGGGGATGGCCGACGCGGCTCGCGGCGCGGGGGCCGACTTCCGCTGGTCGTCCGAGGTCACCGCGCTGGAGCGGCGGGCGGGCCGGGTGCGGGCCGTCCGGCTGTCCTCCGGCGAACGGATCCCGTGCGACGCGCTCGTCCTGACCTGCGAACTGCCTTCCGCGTACGGCCTGTTGGGGCGCGCGCCACGGCGTCCTGTGCGGCTGCGCCACTCGCCGTCCGCCGTGGTCCTGCACGCCGGGACCGACCGCACCTGGCCCGGCCTCGCCCACCACACCCTGTCCTTCGGCGGGGCCTGGGAGCGCACCTTCGACGAACTGACCCGGTCCGGGCGGCTGATGAGCGACCCGTCCCTGCTGATCACCCGGCCGACGACCCACGACCCCTCCCTGGCGCCGCCGGGCGGACACCTCCACTACGTCCTGGCGCCCTGCCCGAACACCGAGGTCGGCCCCTCGGCCGCGGCCTGGCGGGATCTCGGCCCGCGCTACCGCGACAGCCTGGTGGCCGAGCTGGAGCGCCGGGGTCTGGAGGGGTTCTCGGCGAGCGTCCGGCAGGAGCAGCTGGTGACACCGCTGGACTGGACGGCGCAGGGGCACGCGGCCGGCACGCCCTTCTCCGTCGCCCACACCTTCGCCCAGACCGGCCCGTTCCGGCCACGCAACCTGGTGAGCGGCGTCGAGAACGTCGTACTGGCCGGCTGCGGCACCACTCCGGGGGTCGGCGTCCCAACGGTGCTGATCAGCGGCAGACTCGCCGCCGACCGCGTCACCGCGGGCACCGGCCGCCGGTCCGTACGGAGACGACGGCCGTCCGGCACGCCCAGCACTCCGGCCACCGCCGCCACCGCCGCCACTCCGACCACTGCGACCACTGCGACCACTGCGACCACTGCGACCATGGCAGGTACCCATGACCCGTCGTGAACTGGACGCCGCGGGTGTCACCGATCCCGCGCTGCGGGCCGCGTACAGCCGCTGCAGGGAACTCAACGCCCGGCACGGCAGGGCCTACTTCCTGGCCACCCGGCTGCTGCCGGTGGAGCGCCGGTCGGCCGTGCACGCGCTGTACGGCTTCGCCCGGTGGGCGGACGACATCGTGGACGACCTGGCGCGGCACGAGACGCCCGGCGAACGCGACCGGCTGCTGGGGCTCCTGGAGGGCGACCTGGCGCGCGCTCTGCGCAGCGGCTCCGGGCACGAGCCCGTGGTGCGGGCCGTGGCCGACGCCGCCGCCCGGTACGGCATCGACCACGCGCTGTTCGCCGACTTCCTGGCGTCGATGCGCAGCGACCTGTGTGTCACGGACTATCCGACCTATGCGGATCTGCGCGCCTACATGCACGGCTCGGCCGCCGTGATCGGGCTGCAGATGCTGCCGGTCCTGGGCACGGTCGTCCCCCGCGAGGAGGCGGCGCCGCACGCGGCGGCCCTCGGAGTGGCCTTCCAGCTCACCAACTTCCTGCGGGACGTCGGCGAGGACCTGGACCGGGGCCGCGTCTACCTGCCGGCGGACCTGCTCGCCGCCCACGGCGTGGACCGCGCGCTGCTGGAGTGGAGCCGCGCCACGGGACGGCGCGACCCGAGGATCCGCGCGGCGCTCGTCGCGGCCGAGACGATGACGAGGGACGTGTACCGGGAGGCGGAGCCGGGCATCGCCATGCTCGATCCGCGCGTACGGCCCTGCATCCGTACCGCGTTCGCGCTCTACGGCGGCATCCTCGACGCCATCGCGGATCAGGGGTACGCGGTCCTGCACCGGCGGGCGGTGGTGTCCCGGCGGCGGCGTGCCGCGTCGGCCGCGGCCGGTGTCGCGCGGATCGCCCATGCGCGGTGGCGGACGCGGGCTCGGCGCCGGACTCCGGCGGCGGGCGGCGCGGCGCTCGGCTGGAAGGGACCGGTGCGATGACCGGGGCGGCCGGCCGCGGAGAGCGCCGCGGCTGGACACCGCCGCTGCGGCGACGGCGCCGCTGGGACTGGGCGGCGCAGGCGCCGACCTGGCAGGAGGCGCGCCCGGCGCTGATCGGCGCCGCGCTCGAACGCGCCTGCGCACGGCCGTCCGGCAACTGGTTCGTCGTCGGTGCCTCTCGGGACGTGCGCGCGGGTGGACCGCCGCGCGGCAGGACGGTGGGCGGGGTCGAGGTCGTGCTGTGGCGTTCGGAGACCGGCGGGCTGCGCGCGGGCCCGGGAGTCTGCCCGCACCTGGGGGCGCCGCTGCGCGACAGCCGGGTGGTGTGCGGCACGCTGGTGTGCCACTGGCACGGACTGGCCCTGGACGGTGGTCCGTTCGCCGGGTGGGAGCCGTTTCCCGTCCACGACGACGGGGTGCTGGTCTGGGTCCGGCTGGACGCGGTGGGCGGCGAGGAGCCGTTGGAACGGCCGGTGGTACCGGAGCGGCCGGTGGCGGGCGGCGCGGTGGACGCCGTATTCACCGTCGTGGGCCGCTGCGAGCCCCAGGACGTGGTCGCCAACCGGCTGGACCCGTGGCACGGTTCGTGGTTCCACCCGTACTCGTTCGTGGACCTGACGGTGGCCAGGCCGCCACGGGGCGAGGACGACGACACCTTCGTCGTCGACGTCTCCTTCCGGGTCACGGGCCGTCTGGTGGTCCCGGTGAGAGCGGAGTTCACCGCTCCCGGGCCGCGCACGGTCGTCATGCGCGTCACCGAGGGCGAGGGGGCCACGTCCGTGGTGGAGACCCATGCCACGCCGCTCACCCCGGAAGCGGACCCGCGGCCGCGTACCGCTGTGATCGAGGCGGTGGTGGCCGCCTCGGACCGGCGCGGCTTCGCCTTGGCGCGCGCCGCCGCGCCCGCGCTGCGCCCGCTGATGCGCCGCACGGCCGGGCGGCTGTGGCGCGACGACCTCGCGTACGCGGAGCGGCGCTGGGAGCTGCGCGGCACCGGGCGGTTCCCGGCGTGAGCCTGCCCCGACCGGACGGGCCCCGGAGGCGCGACAGCACGGCCCGGGGGAGCACGGCCCGGGGGAGCACGGACTCGGGAAGCACGGGCTCGGGGAGCGCGGGGCTCAGTGTCGCCCGGCCGCGCCGAGTGCCCGGAGCAGGGCGGAGCGGCCCGCCCGGGGTACGGTCCACAGCACCTGGCCCCGCACGCCCCACCGGGCGAGCAGCTCGCCCGCCGCCAGGAAGCCGGTGGTGGCGGCGCGTTCCATCAGCGCCACGGGCAGGTCGCAGCGGATCGCGTCGCCGGCCAGCGTCACCCAGGGATGGGGCGTCGACACGGTGGGCCGCCGGGAGCGGGAGCCGACCGGGAAGAGCGGGCAGTCGGCGCGCCACTCGTGCCGGGCGTCCACGATCCGTGCCCCGCGGGTCTCGGGGTAGACGCGGTGCAGGCTCGCCAGCGTACGGTTCTGGACGTCCGTCCGTTCCGCGCCGTCCTCGACGGCGTAGGCGTGCAGTTCCACCACGGAGCCGCCGTTGCGCGCCGCCCAGCGGGCCGCCTGCCCCTCGTAGCGGTCCAGGACGCTGATGTTGTCCAGGCCGTCGTAACCGCTGGTGCCGAGGAATCCGGGCCGGTCGGCGCGGACGGGCCGGTCGAGCCAGAGCCGGGAGACGAGGAAGGGCGGAGCGGTGCGCAGGGCGGCGATGTCGTCGCGCCAGGCGGGGGTGGCCAGGTCGGGTGAGGCCGCGACGGTCTCCCGCAGTGCCCCGGGGTCGAGCGCGAGCACCACCGCGTCGTACCGGTCGACGGCGGTGTCGGTCTCCACTGCCACTCCCCCGTCGTCCGCCGGGTGCACACCGCGTACGGGGGTCCCGGTGCGCAGGTCCGTGCCCAGGCGCAGCAGGTAGTCGCCGAGCGGCTCCCACAGGGCCTGTGGGAAGGGGTCGTCCGGCACGTCGAAGAGCAGGCCCTCGGCGGAGCCCAGGAAGTAGATGTGGAACATCAACAGGAGTTCCGCCGCCGACAGTTCGCGGGGATCGGCGAAGAAGCTGCGGGAGAACACCTCGAACGCGAGGTGATGAGCGGCCGCCGGGAAGCGTACGCGCTCCAAGAACGCCGTCGCGGCCAGCGAGTCGAAGCGGTCGTAGACCTCGGGGACCCGGACGTCGAGGAGCGGCAGTGCGGCTCGGGGGTCCATGGCGGCGAGGTCGCGCCAGCCGAAGGTGGGGCTGAGGGCGACGAAGCCGAGCACGCCGAAGGGCGGCGTGCGCGGGACGCGGGCGAAGCTGTCGGTCAGCCCGCCGCTGTGCCGCAGGGGGTAGTCGGGCAGCGGCCGGAGTCGGTCGAGCCCCGGATCGGTCCGTCGCAACAGGCCGCGGAGGTTGTAGTACTGGCGGAAGAAGGCGTGGAAGCCGCGGCTCATGGTCACCCCGGATCCGTCGGCCAGCCGCGTGTGCCAGCCCGCGAGGCGACCGCCGAGCGACCCCTCCCGCTCGTAGAGGGTCACGCGCGCGCCGCGTTCCGCCAGCAGGACGGCGGCGGCGAGACCCGCGATCCCGCCGCCGGCCACGGCGACGCGGGGTGCGTCGGTCCGGGCGAACCGGTCCTGACCTGGCGGTGGCATCAGGACCTCGGCCTTGCGGTCGCGGCCTCGCCGGGCCGCGCGGTGCGGGGCGCTCACCGGGCGCCGCCGTCCCGCCCCGCCGTCGGGCGGTCCGAGGCGCCGCGCGGCGCGCGGGAGGTCGGTGCGGTGGCCGGGGCCGAGCGCGGTGGGACGGTCTTCGGTGTGCGACGCGTGGTCCGAGGCGCGTGCCGGGTCGTGGTCCGAGGCGCGTGCCGGGTCGTGGTCGCGCGGCGGTGTCATCGGGGGCTCTCTCCGGTTCGGGGCGCGGGGTGCGGGCGGCGCGGCAGGAAGGGGAGTTCGACGGCGGTGCGGAGCATCGGGCCGACGGGGGTGCGCAGGCCGATTCCCCATTCCTCCCAGGGCGAGGTGGCCCCGTCGAGGAAGCGCAGCAGGCGGTGTGGCGGGATACGGCGGAACAGGTCGGTGAAGAAGTCGGGGCCGTTGATCCGGCCGG
>NZ_QQNA01000194.1 GCF_003346515.1 Streptomyces corynorhini | reverse complement strand
CCCGCCGGGGACTCCTGCGGCGGACCGAACCCGCCCTGCGGCGGCTCGTCGGGCGATGGGGGCTGCTGGGGAGGCTGGGGAGGCTGTGTCATGGCGTGCGCACCTCGGTCACTTACCGAAAACGATCATGGTCTTGGCCTTCAGGTCGTCCGTGGCCTTGGAGGCGGTCATCCGTCCCGAGAGGAGATAGAACCGGCCGTCCTCGTAGGCGTACTTCTTGGAGTAGAAGGAACTCTCGATCCGGGCCGTGGAGTCCGGGTGCTGGAGCAGGATCTTGGGATCGCCACCGGTCGCCGCGACGCTCGCGACCGCACCGCCCTTGTCGTACGTGGGATCCATGTAGGCGGTGACGTTGCCGCCCTGCGCGCCGAGCACCGTCAGGTTGCGGCCGGAGGGCGCCTTGGAGCGCCACTTGGGGGCTCCGGTGGCCAGGTTGAAGGCGACGATCTCGTTGGCGGCGCTGACGTCCTTCGGCTTCGTCGACAGGTAGATGGTGTCGGACCCGACCGCGACGCCGACGCAGCCCTCCAGAACGTCGCCGAAGGTGAAGCTGGCGCCGCACGTGACCGAGAACTGGTCCTTGCCGCCCTTGAGCTGGGCGCGCAGGGTGCCGTTCGCGCCGAACGAGGCGACGCTCCAGCTCTTCTTCTCGCTGTTCTTCACAGAGACGACCAGCGGGTCGACCGAGTAGACCTTGTCCAGCGCCCAGTCCTTCTCGAACGTGTAGGTCCACTTGGCGGCGCCGGTGGCCGGGTTCAGCTCCTGGATCACCCGGGTGTCGCCGCCGGTCTTGCAGCGGGAGGCCGAGATGAGTTTCGGGCCGCCCGCGAAGGCGTACGGCTGGCAGTCGGTGGCCGACTTGCCGAAGAGGTCCTTGCCGTCGCTCATGCGGTAGGCGTTGGCGTAGTTGGTTCCGCGTCCGACGGCGACGGTGTCGCCGCTGATCGCGATCGAGAGGTCGTCGATGAAGTCGAAGTTGCCCTGCTTCTCGATCGGCTTCTTCCAGCCGCCCTTGCCCGTCTTCAGGTCGATCATCTGGAGCTGGGTGCAGCTGCTGCGTTCGGTGTTGCCGTCCTTGAACGCGACGACCATCCTGCCGTCCGCCGTGGGCGCCCCGGCGGTGGCGCAGATCGGGGCGGTGACCGGGAGCGTCCACTTCTTCTTGCCGTCGGTGGCCGAGTAGCCGACGATCTGCCGGTACATGGCCTTGACGACGGTGTCGCCCGCGAACCACGGGCCGTAGACGTCGGCGCCGACGCCCGGCAGCTCGACGTCGTTGGTGAGCATGAAGTCGATCTTGGCTTCGCCGTCCTTGCGCCCGGCGTTGAGGTCGTCCTCGACCGGCCGGCCGTCGCCGCTGCCGTCGCCCTCGTCAACCTCGTCCGACGGGCTGGGCGAGGTGCCCTCGCTCTTGCTGACGGCGGGCTTGCCGTCGTCGCCGTCGTCGCCGGTGGCCAGCCAGACTCCGGTGCCGACGACCAGCAGACCGGCGACGGCCGCGGCGACGATGACGGCGGCCTTGTTGCCGGACTTCTTGCCGCCGGGGCCGCCGGGGCCGGGCGGCATGGTGGGCGCGCCGGGGAACTGCTGGGGCGGGTAGCCGCCGGGCTGCTGGCCGTAGCCGTAGGGGCCGGGCTGCTGCTGACCGTACGGGCCGGGGGCCGCGCCCGGCTGGGCGCCGTAGGGGCCGGGCTGCTGGGGGTAGCCGTACGGTCCCGGCTGCGGTCCGTAGGGGCCGGGCTGCTGGTCGTACGGTCCCGGTATCCGCCCCGGCTCCTGGCCGCCCGGCGCCTGCGGGTAGCCGTACCCGGGCGGGACGCCCGGCGCGGTCTGCGGATAGCCGTAACCGGGCTCGGCGGGCGGCTGCGGCGGCTGTGACGGCTGGACCGGCGGCTGCGCGGGCGGCTGGGCAGGCGGCTGGGCAGGCGGCTGCGGTGGCTGCGCGGGCGGCTGTGGGGCCCCCTGCTGCGGATCCCGCGGAGCGCCGGAGCCTCCCGGCGGCGGCGGTGGGCTGGGTGGCTGGGTCATCAGCGCTTTCCCCCTGTTTGGCGCGGGTCCGCCACCCGGCCGTACTCCCCCGCGTACCCGGTGGGCAGGCCCACCGGAATAGAGCGATCCGGGTGTGGATTCCGCATCGTCACATCAGTCGAGCGGGGCTTCTTTGTATCACCCGAAGAGCTGTACGGTTCGGGCCGGTCGCCCCCTGTTCCCAAGGGAGGACCGGCCCGTGATGGGGTTGTTACGCGCTCTCCACGCGGTCTCTACGCGTCCTCCGCCAGCTCCAGCCAGCGCATTTCCAACTCCTCGCGCTCCGCCTTGAGTTCACGCAGCTCGCTGTCCAGTTTCGCCACCTTCTCGAAGTCTGTGGCGTTATCGGCGATCTGCTGGTGGAGGGTCTTCTCGCGGTCGTCCATCCTGCCGACCTGACGCTCGATCTTCTGCAGCTCCTTCTTCGCCGCGCGGCCGTCCTTCGCGGACACGGCGGCGCCGGAACCGCCCGGGGCGGCGGACGACGCGACGGGCGCGGACGCCGGGACGGCGGCCGCCGCCTGCGCGCGGCGGCGCTCCAGGTACTCGTCGATCCCGCGCGGCAGCATCCGCAGGGACTTGTCCCCGAGCAGCGCCATCACCCTGTCGGTGGTGCGCTCGATGAAGAACCGGTCGTGGGAGATGACCACCATCGATCCGGGCCAGCCGTCGAGGAGGTCCTCCAGCTGGTTGAGCGTCTCGATGTCGAGGTCGTTGGTGGGCTCGTCGAGGAAGAGTACGTTCGGCTCGTCCATCAGCAGCCGCAGCAGCTGGAGCCGGCGCCGCTCGCCGCCGGAGAGGTCACCGACCGGCGTCCACTGCTTCTCCTTGGTGAAGCCGAACTGTTCGCAGAGCTGCCCGGCCGTCATCTCCCGGCCCTTGCCGAGGTCGACCCGGTCGCGTACCTGCTGGACTGCTTCGAGCACCCGCAGCGTCGGCTCCAGTTCGGTGACCTCCTGCGAGAGGTACGCCAGCTTGACGGTCCTGCCGACGATCACCTTGCCCGCCGTGGGCTGCGTCTCGCCCTGGGTACGGGAGGCGTCGGCGAGGGCGCGCAGCAGCGAGGTCTTGCCCGCGCCGTTCACCCCGACCAGGCCGATCCGGTCGCCGGGGCCGAGCTGCCAGGTGAGGTGGGTGAGCAGCACCTTCGGGCCGGCCTGGACCGTCACGTCCTCCAGGTCGAAGACGGTCTTGCCGAGCCGGGCGTTGGCGAAGCGCATCAGCTCCGAGGTGTCGCGCGGCGGCGGTACGTCGGCGATCAGCTCGTTGGCGGCCTCGATCCGGAAGCGCGGCTTCGAGGTACGGGCGGGGGCGCCGCGCCGCAGCCAGGCCAGCTCCTTGCGGACCAGGTTCTTCCGCTTGACCTCCTCGGTGGCCGCGATGCGCTGGCGCTCGGCGCGGGCGAAGACGTAGTCGGAGTAACCGCCCTCGTACTCGTGGACCGTGCCGCCCTGGACGTCCCACATCCGGGTGCAGACCTGGTCGAGGAACCACCGGTCGTGGGTGACGCAGACGAGCGCGGAGCGGCGGGCGCGCAGATGCTCGGCGAGCCAGGCGATGCCCTCGACGTCGAGGTGGTTGGTGGGCTCGTCCAGCACGATCAGGTCGGGCTCGCCGATCAGCAGCTTCGCGAGCGCGATCCGGCGGCGCTCACCGCCGGACAGCGGCGCGATCACGGTGTCGAGGCCCTGCGGGAAGCCGGGCATGTCGAGGCCGCCGAACAGGCCGGTCAGCACGTCGCGGATCTTGGCGTCGCCCGCCCACTCGTGGTCGGCGAGATCGCCGATCACCTCGTGCCGGACGGTGGCGGCCGAGTCGAGGGAGTCGTGCTGCGTCAGCACGCCGAGCCGCAGCCCACCGTTGTGGGTGACCCGCCCGGTGTCGGCCTCCTCCAGCTTCGCCAGCATCCGGATGAGGGTGGTCTTCCCGTCACCGTTGCGCCCCACGACGCCGATCCGGTCCCCCTCGGACACGCCGAGAGAGACACCGTCGAGCAGCGCACGGGTGCCGTACACCTTGGTGACTGTCTCGACATTGACCAGATTGACGGCCATTTCACTCCTGCTGCGGGGGGACACGATCGACGTCCCAGGGTAGTCGCCGCCCGGGGGCCGCCGACCGGCCGCCCGGTGGCGGCCCTGCCGGCGGCCCTACGGGCGCGGAAGGCGGGGGTCCGGCCCCGTCAGGGCGCGGTCCGCTCCACCACGGTCGCGCCCGCCGCCGGGGAGGTGGCGGCGCGTGCCGTACGGCAGGTGCCCGAGGCGAGCAGGGTCCGGGCGACGCGCTCGGCGTCGTCGGCGGTCTTGGCCAGGAACGCCGTGGTCGGCCCTGATCCGGAGACCAGCGCCGCGAGCGCGCCGGCGGCGGTCCCGGCGGCGAGGGTGGCGGACAGGGCGGGGCGCAGGGCGAGGGCCGCGGGCTGGAGGTCGTTGCCGAGGGTGGCCGCGAGGGCGGTGGCGTCGCCGGTGCGCAGGGCATCGAGCAGCGCCGGGTCGGCGGCCGGGGGCGGGACGTCGGTGTGCGCGGCGAGCCGGTCGAACTCCCGGAAGACGGTGGGGGTGGACAGCCCTGCGTCGGCGACCGCGAAGACCCAGTGGAAGTCGCCGCCGACGTCGAGCGGGGTGAGCAGCTCGCCGCGGCCGGTGCCCAGCGCCGCGCCGCCGATCAGGCTGAACGGCACGTCGCTGCCCAGCTCGGCGCAGAGGGCGAGCAGCTCCTCGCGGGTGGAGCCCAGCGACCAGAGGGCGTCGCAGGCGAGCAGGGCGCCCGCGCCGTCCGCGCTGCCGCCCGCCATGCCGCCCGCGACCGGGATGTCCTTGTCGATGTGGAGGTGGACGCGCGGGTCGATGCCGTGCCGCTCCGCCAGCGCGAGCGCGGCGCGGGCGGCGAGGTTCGTACGGTCCAGCGGGACCTGACCGGCGTCCGGGCCCGCGCAGGTGATCCGCAGTTCGTCGGCGGGGGTCACGGTGATCTCGTCGTGGAGGCCCACGGCGAGGAAGACGTTGGCGAGGTCGTGGAAGCCGTCGGGGCGGGCGGCACCGACCGCGAGCTGGACGTTGACCTTGGCCGGAACCCGTACCCGTACCCGTCCCTGTTCCGTGCGCACGCCGCTCACGCCCCCGCCCCCTTCGACTCCGCGATCCGCGCGAACTCCTCGACCGTCAGCGACTCGCCGCGCGCCTGCGGCGACACCCCCGCGGCGACCAGCGCCGCCTCGGCCGCCGGGGCGGAGCCCGCCCAGCCGGACAGGGCCGCGCGCAGCGTCTTGCGGCGCTGGGCGAAGGCCGCGTCGACGACGGCGAAGACCTCGGTCCTGTCGGCCGTCGTCCGTACCGGTTCCTTACGGCGCACCAGCGAGACCAGCCCGGAGTCCACGTTGGGCGCGGGCCAGAAGACGGTGCGGCCGATGGCGCCCGCGCGCTTGACGTCCGCGTACCAGTTGGCCTTCACCGAGGGCACCCCGTAGACCTTGCTGCCGGGGGCGGCGGCGAGCCGGTCGGCGACCTCGGCCTGGACCATGATCAGGGTCCGTTCGATGGTCGGGAAGTGCTCCAGCATGTGCAGCAGGACGGGCACGGCCACGTTGTACGGGAGGTTGGCGACCAGCGCGGTGGGCGCCGGGCCCGGCAGCTCCCGTACCCGCAGGGCGTCCGCGTGCACCAGCGAGAAGCGCCCGGCGCGCGTCGGCATCCGCGCCTCGATGGTGGCGGGCAGCGCGGCGGCCAGCGTGTCGTCGATCTCCACGGCGGTGACCCGGTCGGCGGCCTCCAGCAGCGCCAGCGTGAGCGAGCCGAGTCCGGGGCCGATCTCCACGACGACGTCGTCGGGGCGCACCTCCGCGGTGCGGACGATCCGGCGGACGGTGTTGGCGTCGATGACGAAGTTCTGGCCGCGCTGCTTCGTGGGGCGCACGCCCAGCGCCGTCGCCAGCTCGCGGACGTCCGCCGGGCCCAGCAGGGCGTCGGAGGCGGCCGGGGGCGCGGCGGACGTCCGCGAGCTGGC
>NZ_QQNA01000193.1 GCF_003346515.1 Streptomyces corynorhini | reverse complement strand
GTGTCGATCATGCTGTGACGCGCGCGGACCCGCCCGATCCGCCCGCGTCACAGCATGATCGACACCGCGCACACCGCCAGCAGGACCGTACAGGCCACCGCCATCGCCGCACCGCCCCGCGACAGCACCCGGGGCCGCGCGGCCGTCAGCGCCACCACCCGCCGGTGCGCCACGGCCAGGAACCCCAGCCACAGCAGGGCGCTCAGCGCGGCGGCCGTCAGCCCGGCCGGGGTGGCGCCGCCGTGGATCGCCTGCCGGGCCGCGAGCACCGCCACCACCGTGCAGGAGAGCGTCGTACGGCGCCACGCCAGCCGCGTCCGCTCCGGCTGGAGCCCGGGATCACGGTCCCCGAGGGCTCCCGCGCCCCCGGTGGCCCCGGTGGCCCCGGCCGCCGCCATCAGCCCGCCCGGCCCAGCACCACGATCACCAGCATGGTCACGGCCACCAGCGCCACCGCCAGACTCAGCAGCGTCGGAAAGCCGGACACCGGCAGATCCTCCTTGCGCCGCATCGCCCGCTCGCAGCGCACCCAGTGGCTGACCGCCCGCAGCGCGCACAGCGCCCCCGCCGCGAGCAGCGCCACCGCGAGCCCCACCCGGACCCCCCAGCGCAGGTCCGGCAGGAACTGGTCGACCGCGAACCCGCCGCCGACCAGCGCCAGCGCTGTACGGATCCAGGCCAGGAAAGTGCGCTCATTGGCGAGGGAGAAGCGATAGTCCGGGGTGTCGCCCTCCTCGGCGACGCGCCGCGGCGCGAACCACAGCCGCAGGCTCCTTACGAAATCGCTCACTTGTCGCACTTTACGCGGAGCCCCGGGCGCCCGGCGCCCGCAGGCGCCCGTACGCCGCCAGCCCGTCCGGCACCCACTCCCACGTGTCCAGCCGGCGCACCAGCTCGTCCTCGGGCAGGAAGGCGTGCCAGGCGATCTCCGCCGACTGCGGGCGCACCGGGAGCGCGCAGCGCACCTCGTACACGTACGCGTTCTCCAGGAAGGAGCCGTCCGGCGCGTCGTACCGGAACGGGAACAGCGGTACGGGCCGGTCGAGCCCCGACACCCCCAGCTCCTCCTCGGCCTCGCGCAGCGCCGCGTCGTCGTAGCTCTCGCCCGCGCCGACGACCCCGCCCACGAACATGTCGTGCAGCGAGGGGAAGACCATCTTCCACGCCGTCCTGCGGTGGACGAAGACCCGGTCCCGCGCGTCCCGCACGAACACGAACACGCAGCGGTGTCGCAGGCCCTTCGCGTAGATCTCGCCGCGCGGTGCCTGCCCGAGGACCCGGTCATGCTCGTCGACGACGTCGAGGATCTCCTCGGCGGGGTTGTCTTCCGCGCGGTTCGGCGTATCGCTCATGTCGTCCATCCAACCAGTTGACTCGTTACTCACCCGTACGGAAGATCGGACCACTCACCCGCCCCGCCCGTGAAGCCCGCGAAGGATGGATGCCATGGCGTACGACGCTGATGTGATCGTGATCGGGGCGGGCCTCGCGGGGCTGGCGGCCGCCGCCGAACTGGCCGAGGCGGGCCGGTCCGTGATCGTCCTCGACCAGGAGCCCGAGCGGTCGATCGGCGGACAGGCGCACTGGTCCTTCGGCGGGCTCTTTCTCGTCGACTCGCCGGAGCAGCGCCGGCTGCGCATCAAGGACAGCCGCGAACTCGCCCTCCAGGACTGGCTCGGCACGGCCGGATTCGACCGTCCTGAGGACCACTGGCCGCGCCGCTGGGCCGAGGCGTACGTCGACTTCGCGGCCGGTGAGAAGCGGGCCTGGCTGCACGGCCAGGGCATACGGTTCTTCCCGGTGGTCGGCTGGGCCGAGCGCGGCGGATACGACGCCACGGGGCACGGCAACTCCGTACCGCGTTTCCACATCACCTGGGGCACGGGGCCCGGCGTGGTCGAGCCGTTCGAACGCCGGGTGCGCGAGGGCGTCGCCCGGGGGCTGGTGACCCTGCGCTTCCGGCACCGGGTGACCGGTCTGGCCAGTACGGCGGGCGCCGTCGACACCGTCACCGGGGAGATCCTGGAGCCGAGCGACGCCGCGCGGGGTACCGCGAGCGGCCGTACGGTCACCGGCGAGTTCTCGCTCAGGGCGCAGGCCGTGATCGTCACCTCGGGCGGCATCGGCGGCAACCACGACCTGGTGCGCGAGCGGTGGCCCGCACGGCTCGGCACCCCGCCGCGCAAGCTGCTCTCCGGGGTCCCCGCGCACGTCGACGGGTTGATGCTCGCCGTCGCGGAGGCGGCGGGCGCCCGCCACATCAACGGCGACCGGATGTGGCACTACACGGAGGGCATCGAGAACTGGGACCCGATCTGGGCCCGGCACGGCATCCGGATCCTGCCGGGACCGTCCTCGCTCTGGCTGGACGCGCGCGGGCGGCGGCTGCCCGTACCGCTCTTCCCCGGCTTCGACACGCTCGGCACGCTGGAGCACATCATGCGTTCCGGTCACGACTACACCTGGTTCGTCCTCGACCAGCGCATCATCGGCAAGGAGTTCGCGCTCTCCGGCTCCGAGCAGAACCCCGATCTGACCGGCAAGTCGGTCCGCGACGTGCTCGGCCGGGCCCGCGCGGACGTGCCGGGGCCGGTGAAGGCGTTCATGGACAAGGGCGTCGACTTCGTCGTGGAGAAGGACCTGGGCGCGCTCGTGCGGGGGATGAACGCGCTCACCGGCGAGGCGCTGATCGACGAGGCGGGGCTGCGCCGGGAGATCACCGCCCGGGACCGGGAGATCACCAACCCCTTCACCAAGGACCTCCAGGTCACGGCCGTGCGCGGGGCCCGCAGATATCTCGGCGACAAGCTGATCCGCACGGCCGCGCCGCACCGGATCCTGGACCCGAAGGCGGGCCCGCTGATCGCCGTACGGCTGAACATCCTGACCCGCAAGTCGCTCGGCGGGCTGGAGACCGACCTGTCCTCGCGGATCCTGACCGGGAGCGGCGACCCGCTGCCCGGCCTCTACGCGGCGGGCGAGGCGGCCGGTTTCGGCGGCGGCGGGGTGCACGGCTACCGCTCGCTGGAAGGCACCTTCCTCGGTGGCTGCATCTTCTCGGGGCGTACGGCGGGACGGGCGGCGGCGCAGGCCGTCAGGTGACCGCGCCGGGCCGTATCGCGCGGCATCGGCGGTTCAGCGGCATCAGCGGCTTCGGAGGCGGCTTCGGAGGCGGCGTCGGGGCGGCGATACGTTCCGTGACGCCACCTGCGCGTTCCCGGGCGGGACAGCGCGCGCATGACCTGGGATTCGTCCGGTCCCAGTCATCCGCAGGGACCTGCCCCGGCTCGTACCCGAGAGTAACCAACCTTCTGTAAAGCATAGTTGACGACAATTTGCACCAGGCAATTACTTGACGTGAGGCACTGGCTACCGATTGGCTGGCCGCGATCATTGCTCGTTCATGTGCCTGGAGGGAAACCGCGGATGTCTCCGCCTCCGCCGCCCCTGGGCCGCTTACGAAGACGGGGTACCCGCCCCGACCACTTCTTCGATCCGGCCCTGGACGACGTCGAACTCGCCACCGTGAGGGACCAGTTGGCCCAGGGCCGCTGGTCGGAGGCGCGAACCCTGCTCGCCGTCACCGGCCAGGACTGGGACCGCAGAGGCCACCGCGTCCTCGTCCTCGCCCAGGCGGCCGGTGCCGTCGCCTGGGCGAGGGACTGGCTCATGGTCGAGCCCGGCAGCGCCGACGCGACCACCCTGCTCGCCTGCGCGACCGTCTTCGGCGTGCTGCGCGGCAAGGAGAAGGAGGCGCACGCGCGCAGCGCCTGCCGTGACGCGATCCGGCTGGCCCCCGCCGACCCCACGCCCTGGCTCGGGCTGCTGCTGCTGGCCCGCTCCCTCGGCACGGAGGGGGAGACCTCGCGCCTCTTCGACGAGGTCAGGACCCGCCACCCCGACCACCACCACGCACATCACCTGATGGCCGCCCGCCTCGCCGAACGGCACGCCGACGCGGGCCAGGACCCGCTGCACGAGGTCTACGACTTCGCCGCCTGGGCCGCCGAACAGGCCCCCGCCGACTCGCCGCTCGCGATCCTGCCCGTCGTCGCCCACGCCGAGCGCTACCGGGTCCTGGCGGGCGCGGGACACGAGCCCGCCGATCCGGTCTCCTCCGGCCACTGGACCGGGCGCCGGGCGCGCCAGGTGCTGAAGGCCGCCTTCGACTGGTGGCTGGAGTGGGAGAACGACGTCCATCCGCGCAACCGCGTCGACCTCAACTTCCTGGCCCACGCGCAGTTCCACGAAGGACGCGTCGCCGAGGCCGCCGCGCTCTTCCAGCGCATCGGCGGCCACATCACCCCGGCCCCCTGGTCGTACCCCGACCGGGACCCGCACCAGGCATTCGTCGCCGCGCGCAACGAGGCGCTCGGCTCCGTCTGACCCCCCGCCGCTCGAAGACCACCCTCCCTCCTGCGGAAAGGAACACCCCTGTCATGTCGACGGGCAGATCGAGTACGAGCGAAGCCACTTCGGACACGAGGGAGATCCACACGTACAAGGGGCAGGACAGGGCGCTGCGCGCCAACCGGCTCGGCACGGTGGGCCTGCTGCTCTCCGTGGTGGCCGCCAGCGCCCCCATGCTCGTCGTGGCCGGTGTCATGCCGACCGTCTTCGGAGTCATGGGGATCGTCGGACAGCCGCTGCTCTACGTCATCCTCGGCATCGTGCTCGTGCTGTTCAGCTTCGGCTACGCGGAGATGAGCCGGCACATCCACAACGCCGGTGCCTTCTACGCGTACATCGCCCGCGGGCTCGGCCCGACGGTGGGTGCCGGTGCCTCGCTGCTCGCCCTCGTCGCGTACAGCGCCATGCAGTTCGCCGTCTACGGCCTGCTCGGCTTCGAGGTCTCCGGTCTCTTCGCCACCTACCTCGACATCTCCGTCGGGTGGTGGGTTCCGGCCCTGTTCGCCGCGGCGGTCGTCGGAGTGCTCGGCTGGCTGAAGATCGACCTCAACGCCAAGGTGCTCGGCGTCCTGCTGGCCATCGAGTGCCTCCTCGTGGTGATCTTCGACATCGCCGTCGTCGCCGACCCGGGCAAGGAGGGGCTGTCCATGGCCGCCTTCGACCCGGCCAACGTCACCGGCGCGGGCTTCGGCACCGCGCTCTGCTTCTGCGTCGCCGCCTTCGTCGGCTGCGAACAGGCCCCGGTGTACGCGGAGGAGACGAGCCGTCCGCACATCGTCGTCTCCCGCGTGATGTTCCTCGCCGTCGGCTACGCCGCGTCCTTCCTGGCCCTGAGCGCCTGGGCGCTGACCGTCGCCGCCGGTCCCGGCTCGATCGTCGCCGTCTCGGCGGAACAGGGCCCGGGGCTCCTCTTCGGCCTCACCGAGGAACGGCTCGGCACCACCTTCGCCGACCTTCTGCACGTCCTGTTCGTGACGGGGATGTTCGCCGCGCTGCTCAGCTTCCACAACGTCGTCGCCCGCTACGCCTTCGCGATGGGCCGCGAGGGGCTGCTGCCTGCCACCTTCGGCCGTACCACCCGGGGCAGCGGGGCGCCCGCCTCCGGCTCGGTCCTCCAGTCGCTGATCTCGGTGGCCGCCATCGCCGCCTTCGCCCTCACCGACGGCAAGCCGAACGGCGACCCGACGGCGCCGGTGCTGCGGCTGTTCACCTGGATGGGCAGCGTCGGCGCGCTCGGCATCATCACGCTGATGGCGCTCGCCTCCTGCGCCGTCATCGTCTTCTTCGTACGGCGGGGAGCGGGCCGCGCCCACGCCCCGCGGCTGGTGGCCTCGGGGATCGCGATCGTCGCGCTCGTCGGGATCGCCGTCTACACCGTCAAGGACTTCGGCGTCCTCATCGACGCGGGCCCCGGCTCCGCGCTGAGCTGGGCGCTGCCCGGCCTGATCGGTCTCGCGCTCGTCGGCGGGATCGGCTACGGGCTGGTGCTGCGTTCCGTCAAGCCGGAGGTGCACGCCAGGATCGGGCTGGGCAACGAGGCGTTCCAGCTGGAGAAGGCGGCCGAACAGCGGGCGGAGCGGACCACCGCCTGAACGCGGGAGCGGGCGGCGCGGGAGCCCCTCCCGAAGACGGGAGGAGTGCCCCGCCCCGCCCGCTCCGGCGGCCGAGCGCGGTGAGGCCGGTCGCTACAGCACCAGCGACAGCAGCAGCACGCAGCAGACGCCGACCACCGAGATCAGGGTCTCCATCACCGACCAGGTCTTGATCGTCTGGCCGACGCTCATCCCGAAGTACTCCTTCACCAGCCAGAACCCGGCGTCGTTCACATGGCTGAAGAAGATCGAGCCCGCGCCGATCGCCAGCACCAGCAGCGCGGCGTGCGTCGTGGACATGTCCGCCGCGAGCGGCGCGGCCAGCCCCGCCGCCGAGATCGTCGCCACGGTCGCGGACCCGGTGGCCAGCCGGATCACCACGGCGATCAGCCAGCCCAGCAGCAGCGCCGGTATCGACCAGTCCTTGGAGATGTCCAGCACCATCTGGCCGACCCCGGAGTCGATCAGCGTCTGCTTGAAGCCACCGCCCGCGCCGACGATCATCAGCACGCCCGCGATCGGGCCGAGCGACTTCTCGACGGTCGAGGCGAGCCGGTCCTTGGTGAACCCGGCCGCGCGGCCCAGCGTGAACATGCCGACGAGCACGGCGGTCAGCAGCGCGACCAGCGGCGAACCGACCACGTCGGCGACCCGCTGGACCAGATGCGTGGGGTCGTCCACGACGATGTCGACGAGGGCCTTGCCGAGCATCATCACGACGGGCAGCAGCACCGTGGAGACGGTCGCGGCGAAGCTCGGCCGGTGCTCCAGATCGTCGGAGGTGCGCTCGGGCACCATCTTCTCCGGCACCGGCAGATCCACCCAGCGCGCGGCGTACCGGGAGAACAGCGGACCCGCGACGATCACCGTCGGAATGGCGACCACCACACCGAGCGCCAGCGTCACCCCGAGGTTGGCGCCGATGGCGTCGATCGCGACCAGCGGGCCGGGGTGCGGCGGGATGAGACCGTGCATCACGGAGAGCCCGGCCAGCGCCGGAACACCGATCCGCATCAGCGAGTAGTTGCCGCGCTTGGCGACCAGCAGCACCACCGGGATCAGCAGCACGATGCCGACCTCGAAGAAGAGCGGCAGCCCGATCACCGAGGCGATGAGGACCATCGCCCACGGCATCGCGCGCCCGCCCGCCCTGGCCAGGATCGTGTCGACGATCTGATCGGCGCCGCCGGAGTCCGCCAGCAGCTTGCCGAGGACCGCGCCGAGCGCGATCAGCACGCCCACGCCCGCGACCGTCGAGCCGAGACCGGTGGTGAAGCTGGTGATGACCTTGTCCAGCGGGGCGCCCGCGAAGGCGCCCAGCGCCAGCGAGCCGAGGGTCAGGGCCAGGAAGGCATGCAACTTGAAGACGGTGATGAGCAGGACGATGACGGCGATGCCGAGCAGCACCGCCGTACCCAACTGCGCGTTGCCCGCCGAGGTGATGGGATCGACGGCGTCCGCCGCCAGCGTCTCGACGCTGAGACTGCTCAGGGGTGTCACGGGGGTTCCTTCAGCTGTCCAGCCGACGCAGCGATGCGACGGCCTGTTCGGTTATTTCCTCGGGGGTGCCCGACACGTCGACGGCGACGCCCGCCTCGTCCGCGCCCAGGTCCTCCAACGTGGCGAACTGCGAGTCGAGCAGCCCGGCGGGCATGAAATGCCCCTGGCGCTCTCCCATCCGCCGCTCGATGAGCGGGCGGTCGCCGGTCAGATGCAGGAAGACCGCGCCCGGCGCCTCGTCCCGCAGCCGGTCGCGGTAGGCGCGCTTGAGGGCGGAGCTGCTCACCACCCCGCCGAGACCGGCCCGGCTGTGCGCCCAGGCGCCGATCGCCTCCAGCCAGGGCCACCGGTCGGCGTCCTCCAGCGGCGTCCCGGCGGACATCTTGGCGATGTTCGACGGCGGATGGAAGTCGTCGCCCTCGGCGTACGGGACGCCCAGCGCGTCGGCGAGCAGGGGCCCGACCGTGGTCTTGCCGGTACCTGCTACGCCCATCACCACGACGACGTGGGGGGTGCTCATCGCATGCCTCGCTGTCTTCCTCGACATCGGTCCATCGGTCCATCGGTCCATTCGGTCCCTCGCGGGCACGAGTCCGTCGCGCTACTGAAACCCATTAGGTACGACTTATTCAAGAGGCTGTGACATAAACGTCGTACTTAATCTCTCCCGGGGTCGCCCCGTAGGCTTGCGCCATGACCACAGAAGGCCGGGGCCTGCATACCCATGTGCTGGACACCCTCGGTCTCGCCATCACGGCCGGTGAGTATCCCGAGGGCGGCGTCGTCCGCACCGACGAGGTCGCCCAGCGCTTCGACGTCTCGCGCACCGTCGTCCGCGAGGTCGTCCGGGTCCTCGAATCCATGCACCTGGTCGAGTCCCGGCGCCGGGTGGGCGTGACCGTGCGGCCCGCCGACGAGTGGAACGTCTACGACCCGCGCGTCATCCGCTGGCGGCTCGCGGGCTCCGACCGGCCGCGCCAGCTGCGCTCCCTGACCACGCTGCGCTCCGCGGTCGAACCGGTCGCCGCCGGACTCGCGGCCCGCCACGCCACGCCCGAGCAGTGCGCGGCCCTCACCGAGCAGGCGCTCGGGATGGTCGCCACCTCCCGGGGCGGCCGGCTGGCCGACTACCTCGTGCACGACATCGCCTTCCACCGGGTGGTGCTGAACGCGTCGGGCAACGAGATGTTCGCCCGGCTCGGCGACGTGGTCGCCGAGGTGCTCACCGGACGCACCCGGCACCAGGTGATGTTCGAGGACCCCGACCCCGCCGCCGTCACCCTCCATGTCGGGGTCGCCGAGGCCATCCGCGCGGGCGACGCCGCCCGCGCCGAGGAGCTGACCAGGGAGATCGCCGTGGGCGCCCTGCAGGAACTCGACGTACTGGCCCCCTGACGCGGCACCGGTGCTCCGCGTACCGCCCCCGGCACGGGATAGTGGGACGTGCTGAGGGGACGAACCGTTCGAGGTGTCCCCGGGTACGAGGAGAGGCAGGTCCTGGCATGGCGCAGCAGGTGCAAGGGGTCGTCGCCCCCGGCAAGAACGAGCCGGTACGGGTCGAGACGATCGTCGTACCGGATCCCGGGCCCGGCGAGGCCGTGGTGAAGGTGCAGGCGTGCGGCGTCTGTCACACCGATCTGCACTACAAGCAGGGCGGCATCAACGACGAGTTCCCCTTCCTCCTCGGCCATGAGGCCGCGGGCGTGGTGGAGTCGGTCGGCGCAGGTGTCACCGAGGTCGCCCCCGGCGACTTCGTCATTCTCAACTGGCGCGCGGTGTGCGGGAACTGCCGCGCGTGTCTGCGCGGTCGGCCGCAGTACTGCTTCGACACCCACAACGCGAAGCAGAAGATGACCCTGACCGACGGTACGGAGCTGTCCCCGGCCCTCGGCATCGGCGCCTTCGCCGAGAAGACCCTGGTCGCCGCCGGTCAGTGCACCAAGGTCGACCCGAGCGTCTCCCCGGCCGTCGCCGGGCTGCTCGGCTGCGGGGTGATGGCCGGGATCGGCGCCGCCATCAACACCGGACAGGTGGGCCGCGGCGACTCCGTCGCGGTCATCGGCTGCGGCGGCGTCGGGGACGCGGCGATCGTCGGCGCGCGGCTCGCGGGCGCGGCCCGGATCATCGCGGTCGACGTCGACGACCGCAAGCTGGAGACGGCGAAGTCGATGGGCGCCACCCACACCGTCAACTCCCGCTCCACCGAAGCCGTCGCGGCGATCCGCGAGCTGACCGGCGGCTTCGGCGCGGACGTGGTCATCGAGGCGGTCGGCCGCCCCGAGACGTACCAGCAGGCGTTCTACGCCCGCGACCTGGCCGGGACGGTCGTCCTGGTGGGCGTCCCCACCCCGGAGATGAAGCTCGAACTGCCGCTGCTCGACGTGTTCGGCCGCGGCGGCTCCCTCAAGTCGTCCTGGTACGGCGACTGCCTGCCGTCCCGTGACTTCCCGATGCTCGTCGACCTGCACCAGCAGGGCCGGATCGACCTCGGCGCCTTCGTCACCGAGACCATCGGCCTCGGCGACGTCGAGAAGGCGTTCGCCCGGATGCACGAGGGCGACGTGCTGCGTTCCGTGGTGGTGTTCTGATGAGCGTCCGCATCGACCATCTCGTCACCTCCGGCACCTTCTCGCTGGACGGGGGCAGCTGGGACGTCGACAACAACGTCTGGATCGTCGGAGACGACTCCGAGGCGATCGTCATCGACGCCGCCCATGACGCCGCCGCCATCGAGCAGGCGCTCGGCGGCCGTACGCTGCGCGCCATCGTCTGCACGCACGCGCACAACGACCACATCGACGCCGCTCCCGCGCTCGCCGCCGCCACCGGTGCGCCCGTGCTGCTGCACCCGGACGATCTGCCGCTGTGGAAGCAGACCTACCCCGAGCAGATCCCGGACGGCGACCTGACGGACGGCGGGACGCTCTCCGTCGCCGGGACCACCCTGACCGTGCTGCACACCCCGGGCCACGCGCCGGGCGCCGTCTGCCTCTACGCCCCCGCCCTGTCGACGGTCTTCACCGGCGACACGCTCTTCCAGGGCGGACCGGGCGCCACGGGCCGGTCGTTCTCGCACTTCCCGACGATCGTCGACTCGATCCGCGACCGGCTGCTGAGCCTGCCGCCGGAGACCGTCGTACGGACCGGGCACGGCGACTCGACCACCATCGGCGCCGAGGCCCCGCAGCTGGCGGAGTGGATTCAGCGGGGCCACTGAGTCACGTCAGCCGGGCCGGTGAGTCACTTGCGGAGCCGGTGAGTCGCTTCGGCCGGGCCGGTGGACCAACCGCAGCCCGCTGGTGAAGCGCAGCGGTTCACCGGTCACCGGATCGGTGAACTCCAGCTTCTTCGCCAGCAGTTGCAACGGGTGCGCGTAGTCCTCGGGGCTGTCCTCCCGGACGACCGGATACAGCGGGTCGTTCAGGAGCGGCAGCCCCAGGCCGTTCATATGGACCCGCAGCTGATGGGTCCGGCCGGTGGCAGGCAGCAGCCGGTAGCGGCCCAGCCCGCCCCGGTGCTCCAGCAGCTCGATCCGGCTCTCGCTGTTCGGCTCGCCGGGTACCTCGCGCGCGGCGAGCGTCCCGCGCTCCTTCTCGATCCGGCCGCGTACGGTGACCGGCAGCGCCACGTCCGGGTCGTACGCGGCCACCCCCTCGTACTCCTTGCGCACCGCGCGGTCCCGGAACAGCGTCTGGTACGCGCCCCGGTCCCCGGCCCGTACGACGAAGAGCACCAGACCCGCCGTCAGCCGGTCCAGCCGGTGCGCGGGCTGGAGTTCCGGCAGGTCCAGGCCGCGCCGCAGCCGGGCGAGCGCGGTCTCGGTGATGTGGGCGCCGCGCGGGGTGGTGGCGAGGAAGTGCGGCTTGTCCGCGACGACGATCCGCTCGTCCCGGTACACGATCCCGATCCCGAACGGCACCCTCTCCTCGGCGGCGAGATCCCGGTGGAACCAGACGTACCGCCCCGGGGTGTACGGCTCGCGGCCGGTGACCGGCCCGTCCGCCGCCACGAACCGCTCCTCCCGCAGCATCGCGTCGATCCGCCCGGCGCCGATCGCCGCCCCGAACCGCGCCACGAGATGGTCCCGTACGGTCGGCCACGCCGCGTCCGGATCGGCGGGCAGCCGCAGCCGTACCGGATCGATCCCGGCGCGCTGGGGGAGCGGAGCGGGCGGCGGGGGACGGTGTCTGCGGGCCACGGGCCCGGAGCTTACCGGCCGGATCGCGGCGGGTCGGAGCGCCGTCGGTGTGATCATCGGACGATGGAAGAGATGCTGAGTCTGGACGAGGTGGAAGCGATCGCACGCCGCGCGCACGCGCGGCAGACCGACAAGGCGGGCCGCCCGTACGCGGAACACCTGGCGGCGGTGGCGCGGGGGGTCGCGCGGCGCGGCGGTGGTACGGACCAGATCGCCGCCGCCTGGCTCCACGACGCGATCGAGGACGGGGCGCTCTCCCGCGCCTGGCTCGACGCGGCGGCGCTGCCCACCGCCGTCAGGGCCATGGTGCTGGCCATGACCAAGCGTCCGGGCGAACCCCCGGAGGAGTACGCGACCCGGATCCTGGCCGTGCCCGGCGCGTCGCTGATCAAGGAGGCGGACCTCGGGCACAACGCGGATCCGGACCGGCTGGCCGCGCTCGACCCCGTGACCGCGGCGCGGCTGACCGCCAAATACGCGCACATGCGAGGGCTGTTGGGCCTGGCCGACGGCTGATGATCCGATGATAAGTTCGAGGATCACCGGGTGAACGTGGGGGCGATGAGCGGCACCGATACGAGCCGGATCCCGTCGGCCGACGACGAGCGGCCCCCGGCCGTACGGCCATGGCCCCGGTCGCCCGGATCACCTGGCGCCCCCGCCGCGCGACCGGTGGCCCCCGGGCTGCCGGCCGCGCCGGGAACGGCCGCCGGCGGCATGGCCGCGAGCGTACGGACCCCAGCCGCCCGGCCGCGCCCCGGCCGGAGCGCGCACAGAGCCCCTGGCCGCTGCCGCCCCCGGGGCGTCCTGGGCGGCCACGGGCCGCTGCCCACCAGTTCTTGATCACGGTTCAGAGACCAGAGGGGGACTCGCAATGTCCGGTCAGGACAGCCGGCCCGTACGACGCGACGCGGAAGGGGCGCAGCCGCCCGTACGGGACGCCGCCGCGCCGCGTGGAGTCGCTCCCGCCCCGGTGACCCACCCGGCCCACCCAGC
>NZ_QQNA01000192.1 GCF_003346515.1 Streptomyces corynorhini | reverse complement strand
GTCCCCGGCGGCGCCGCGGCCCGCACCGCACCCGCCAGCGCCCGCCCCAGCGGTCCCGCCAGCCCCAGCGCGCCCCGCTCCTTGTGCGCCAGCAGCACCGCGCGCACCGCGTCCTCGTACGGCGCCGCCGCGTGCACCGGCGGCAGCCCGGCCGGCTCGGGGACCGGCCGCACCCGGCACGGCCAGGTCCCGTACAGCGCCCGTCCGCAGTCCTCGCACAGAGGTGTCCTGGGGCTGCCGCAGCCGCCACAGGCCACCGGCAGCACCAACCCGGTGATCTCCCGCCACCACGCCCGCATGACAGACACTGTGCCAACGTCGGGGACGCCCGGCTACCCCTGTGGAAAACCGGCCGACCACCCCCGCGGCCCCGTCAGCCGGGATAGACCGGCGACGTCCCCACCTCGACCATCGTCTGCCAGTTCGTCCCCGAGGGCAGCCGTACGATCCCCGCGTCCTCCGAGTCGGCGACCAGCGGCTGCCGGTCGTCGTCGGCCGCCGCGATGGCCGTCACCTGGTTCAGACCGGGCAGCACCCCGGCGGCCGAGGTCGACCCGTCGGTCTGGATGTAGCGCACCTGCTGCACCCCACCGGCCTCCTTGCCGACGACCACCAGCCGGCTCGGACCGGCCCAGGACACCGCGGTCACCGTCTCCATCTGCGGCGCCACCGGCTGCAGCCCGGTCACGGTCACCGTCGGATCGCCCTTGGGGCCGTGCCGCTCCACCCGGCCGATCTGCAGCGTGTTGCGCCCGTCCTTCGTCAGCAGCAGCGCGATCCGCGCCCCGTCCGCCGACACCCGCAGCGACTTGATCCGCGCCCCGTCGAGCCCCTGGACCGTCACCGGCAGCGCCGGCCCGGCACCGCCCGTGAACCGCAGCAGTCGGGGTTTGGCCGGGTCACGGTCCGCGATCCACAGATCGCCGCGCCCGTCCCAGCTCGGCGCCGACAGCGCGCTCTCTTGCCCCTTGCCCCCGCTGGTCACCAGCGGGTCGCCCAGCTCGCTGTCGGCGAGGATCGACGACACGTACAGCGACTTGTAGTCCTCCGCCACACCCGCCGCGTGCTTCTCGTCGCGCGCCACTCCCACCGACGACAGCTTCACCGCGCCCGTGCCGAAGGGCCCGATGACCTGCGAACGGTCCACCGGCTGGTCGGAATCCGCCTGGAGCAGCGAGAGCCGACCGTGGTCGTCCACGAAGTACGGATTGACGGCCCGGCCCGTCGCCCGGTCGGGCGCGAACTCCTCGGCCTGGTCCCCGCTGAGCACACAGAGCGAGGAGCCGTCCGCCAGCAACTCCACCTGACCGACCGGAGTGGAGGTGAGGTCCCGCAGGGTGAACAGGAGCTGCGCCGCCATCTTCCGGCACTGGGTACGCCCCGCCTTCGCCGCCTTCTCGTTCAGCGGCACCTTCAGCGCGTTGCGGTCGTCGAACTCCAGCGTGGTGACGCCCTTCTGGAGCGCCGTACCGGCGGGGAACGGCGACTCCGCGACCGGCTTCAGCCAGTGCGTAGGCCCGTCGAGCAGCACCTTGACGGCCTGGGTGACCGGATCCATCCGCGTCGTGGGATCTATTCGCTGCCGGATGTAGACCGGATCCGCGACGAGCCAGCTCTCACCCGAAGCAAAGTAATACTTATTGACGGAGCGGTAGTTGCGCTGGAAGTCGGACTCGCCGAGCACCAGCCCCTGGGGCAGCGAGTCGATGCGCCACTCCTTCGTGTTCCCCACGGTCTGCCGGACCAGGTGGATGTCGCCGTCGTACGCCGTCGGCTCGATCGGCTTGTAGGCGTGCGCGGCATCCACGTCGGCGATCCGGTCGCCGTACAGCGGGTACGTCAGACCGGCCGCCTCGCTGCCCGACGGCTCCTTCGGACCTGCCGGGTCGGGAGCGGCGCGCAGCACGGCCGTACCGGCGCCCGGCTGCCAGAACTCCGACGCGTCCTTCGTCAGATACTTCCTGGCCATCGCGAAGTCGGGATCGTCACTGGTCATGGCCTCCAGGAAGCCGTCCACGATCTCGCTGGGCTGCGCCTTCTCACGCGGCGGCACCGCGTACACCCGTACCTGGGACTCGCCGGGCGGCGACGCCTTGACCGGCTCCACCCCCCCGCGGTCCGGAATCGACGCGCACCCGGCCAGCAGCACGGCGCACACCCCCAGCGCGGCGGGCGCCGACAGCGCGCGCCCCCTGCCGTACCGGCCCCTCCCGTACCGACCCCGGTCAGCGCCCACGAATCGTGTCCTCCCGCTCCGCACCCTGGCGTGCCGGGTCCGGAGACCCGCTCTCATCGGATTCCCCGCCGGGACTGCGCTCCCCCGCGGGCCGTGCCACCACCCGCGCGCCGTTGCCGGGCAGCGCCGCCGGGTCCACGGATGCCGCCGGACGCGCCGGGGCGGGCACCACCGGCTTACCGCTCAGCGCGGG
The DNA here is from genome assembly GCF_003346515.1 of Streptomyces corynorhini. GTDB lineage: Bacteria > Actinomycetota > Actinomycetes > Streptomycetales > Streptomycetaceae > Streptomyces > Streptomyces corynorhini. The sequence goes on along the minus strand of NZ_QQNA01000192.1, from coordinate 10,311 downwards.
GCGGTCCGTGCGCGGCCGGCCGGGCACGGCCGCCAGCCGCTGGGCGCTCTCCTTGACGTCCTGGGCGCCGTCGCTCTCGCGGTTGCGCCGCGAGTCCTCGGGCTCCAGCGGTATCGGCGAGCCGCGCAGCGCCTCGTCCGCCGTACGCGGCAGCGTCAGCCGGAACTGCGAGCCGCCGCCCGGCTCGCCCCACGCCTGGAGCCAGCCGCCATGCAGCCGCGCGTCCTCGACGGCGATCGACAGCCCCAGGCCGGTGCCGCCGGTGGTACGGGCCCGAGCGGGATCGGCCCGCCAGAAGCGGTTGAACACCCGGGTCGCCTCGCCGGGCTTGAGCCCCACCCCGTAGTCGCGCACGGCGACGGCGACCGCGCCGCCCGCCGCTCCCAGCCGTACGACGACATCGCGGCCCTCGCCGTGCTCGACGGCGTTGACGACGAGATTGCGCAGCACCCGCTCGACCCTGCGGGCATCGGCCTCCGCCACGACGGGCTGCTCGTCCCCGAGCACCCGGATCCGGGTGCCCTTGGCCTCGGCCAGCGGCTCCGCGCCGCCGATCACCCTGCGGACGACTTGGCGCAGGTCTATCGGCTCGGCCTCCAGCGCCGCCGCTCCCGCGTCGAAGCGGCTGATCTCCAGCAGGTCCGACAGCAGCGATTCGAAGCGGTCCAGCTGGTCCCCGAGCAGCTCGGCCGAGCGCGCCGTCACCGGGTCGAAGTCGGCGCGCGCCTCGTGGATGACATCCGCGGCCATCCGCACGGTCGTCAGCGGCGTCCGCAGCTCGTGCGACACGTCGGAGACGAACCGGCGCTGCATCCGGGACAGCTCCTCCAGCTGCTGGATCTTGAGCTGGAGGTTCTGCGCCATCTTGTTGAAGGCTTCGCCGAGGCGGGCGATGTCGTCCTCGCCGGTGACCTTCATCCTCTCCTGGAGGCGGCCGGTGGACAGCCGCTCGGCGATCCCCGCGGCCATCCGTACGGGGGTGACGACCTGGCGCACCACCAGCCAGGCGATGGCGCCGAGCAGCACGACCACGAAGAGGCCCGCCGTGGCCAGCGTGCCCTTGACCAGGTTGAGCGACTGCTCTTCCTGGGAGAGCGGGAAGAGGTAGTACAGCTCGTAGGCGTTGCCGTCGACGTCGTTCAGCCGCTTGCCGACGATCAGTCCCGGCTCCGGGTCCCTGGCCTCGGTGGCCCCGGTGTACCTGATCAGCGCGTACGCCTCGAACGATCCGTTGCCCTGGGCGACAGCCGTGCGCAGATCCACGGGGACGCTGGAGAAGTCGACGCCGCCGGAGACCCGGGGCGCGCGGCTGGTGGCGTCCGCCGAGTCCGGGCTCAGCGCCACCACGTTGAAGGCGCCAGGACCGCCACTGGCCAGCTGTTCCACCAGGTCCGAGCGCCAGTTGACGGAGTTCCTGCCCGAGCGGGCGCTCGTCGCGTCGCCGTCCCGGCCGCCGAGCGCCGCCGGCGAGTCGGCTTTCTCCTTCGCGACGGTGAAGCCACCGGCCGCCTGGCTCTGAGCGGCCTTCTCCTTGGCCTCCAGAAGACCGTTGCGGACCTGCCCGATGACGACGAAGCCGAGCAGCAGCACCACTCCGAGTGACATCAGCAGCGTCGTCGCGATGATCCGCAGCTGGATGTTGCGCCGCCACAGCCGTACGGCGGGCAGCAGCGGACGTCTCACCCAGCGCACCACGAGCCGCAGCACGGGGGCGCCGGGCGAACCGTCCTGAAGCAGTCGGCCGCTCCTGAACAGCGGTCCGAACCGCGAAAACGCATGCCGGGACCCGGCAGCCCGCCCCGCACGGACTCCCGGCTCACCGGGTTTCGGAGCAGTGCCGCCGGTCATCTCAGCTCGGTCCTGCCTTGTAGCCGACCCCGCGCACGGTCACGACGATCTCCGGCCGCTCCGGGTCCTGCTCGACCTTGGAGCGCAGCCGCTGGACGTGCACGTTGACCAGCCGGGTGTCCGCGGCGTGCCGGTATCCCCACACCTGCTCCAGGAGCACCTCGCGGGTGAACACCTGCCACGGCTTGCGGGCCAGCGCGACCAGCAGATCGAATTCGAGCGGCGTCAGGGCGATGGACTGCCCCTCCCGCTTCACGGAGTGACCGGCCACGTCGATGACCAGGTCGCCGATCGTCAGCTGCTCCGGCGCCGGCTCCTCCGACCTGCGCAGCCGTGCCCTGATCCGGGCCACCAGCTCCTTGGGCTTGAACGGCTTGACGATGTAGTCGTCGGCGCCGGACTCCAGCCCCACCACCACATCCACCGTGTCGCTCTTGGCCGTCAGCATGACGATGGGCACCCCGGACTCGGCCCTGATCAGCCTGCACACCTCGATGCCGTCCCGGCCGGGCAGCATGAGATCCAGCAGCACCAGGTCGGGCTTGGTCTCCCGGAAGGCAGCCAGTGCCTTGTCACCGTCCGCTACGAACGACGGCTCGAAACCCTCACCACGCAGCACAATGCCGAGCATCTCGGCCAGTGCGGTGTCGTCATCGACGACAAGGACGCGTCCCTTCATATCGACATCATCCCATTTTCGTTTCCGTTGCATAGACATGCGTGATCTCGGTCACTGACCAGCGGTGATGTGCGCCGACATCCGTGCGCGGCCGTCGCTCTCCGCTGCCACGGACATCACGCACCGACGTCACATCCCCGCCTTGTCGACCACGGCTCCGACACCGAACCATAGCCACCCCGGCCGCCGAGCAGTCCGCCGTCACCACGGGGGCGCCGGAGTGCGGGAGGGCCCGGGACGTCCGGGACCGCTTCAGGACGAGGCGTCCGGACCGAGACACACCGCCGCGTGCGCGGGCAGAACCATCTCACCGGGCAGCGGCTCGGTCCCGCCGATACGGACGGCGACGAAGCCGGTCGGCACCGCCGAATACCGCGCGGGAAGCGGCAGCAACCGCCACCGGTAGCGGGCGGGGACGTCCTTCGCCGGCAGTTCTTTCGCGGCGAGGCGGACCCACCGGTCGTAGTTGGTCGGGTAGGGCCTCAGCGTTCCGCCGCACTCCGGGCACATCGACGGCTCGATCCACGCGACGTCCTCCGGCCCGGGTGTGTCCCTCGGCGTCCGACCGGCCCCTTCGTAGCGGGCGAGATCGTCGGCGAAATCGTTCCAGCAGGCGTCGCAGAGTTCGGCCATGGGAAAGGCCAGGCCGCGTACGCGCACGGTCGGATCCGGCTCCCCGCAACTCTGACAGGTGGCTTCGATGGCTCCTGACCGGGCCCTCATATATCAGAGTGTGCGGGTGGAGCGCGAATCCAACCAGGGCGCGAATCAGCCGTATTCGGAGCATACGACCATCACTCCGCGCCACCGGATTCGGAGTCTCCGATTCCGGCAACGACCCTGTCCCCAGCATCAGTTGGGGCGGGTCCGCCCCGGCCCTCGGAACGTCGAGCGTCTCCGTGCTTACGCGTTGGCTCCTCCCTCCTCTCCCGAGGTCAGTCGCTCCCCCGGCGCGAACGGACGGTCAGCTCCGCGATCCCGTCCCCGGTCACCGGGGACAGCGCGCCGCGTTCGGTGACGATCGCCGTCACCAGCTCCGGAGGGGTGATGTCGAAGGCCGGGTTGTACGCCTGCGTGCCGAGCGGCGCCACCGGCATCCCTCCGCCGGCCTCCACCCCCGCCACCACGACCTGCGGCGCCATCAGCTCCGTCACCTCGTGCCCCGGTCGCTGCTCCACCTCGATCGACGCCCCGTCCCGGGTCGCCAGATCGATCGTCGTGGTGGGGGCGACCACCACGAAGGGCACATGGTGGTACTTGGCCAGCACCGCGAGCGGGTAGCTCCCCACCTTGTTGGCCACGGAACCGTCGGCGGCGATCCGGTCCGCCCCGATCAGGACGGCGTCCACCTCCCCCGCAGCCAGCAGCGAACCCGCCGCGTTGTCCGTGAGCAAGGTGTACGCCATCCCGTTGCGAGCGGCCTCGTACGCCGTCAGCCGCGCCCCCTGGAGGAGCGGGCGGGTCTCGTCCACCCACAGCCGCCGCAGCCGTCCGGCCCGGTGGGCCGACAGGGCCACGGCGAACGCGGTGCCCTCCCCGCCCGAGACGAGCGCCCCGGTGTTGCAGTGGGTCAGAATCCGGTGCCCGCCGCCCGGCAGCAGCTCATCGAGGAGCGCGAGCCCGAACCCCGCCATACGCGTACTGGCCTCGGCGTCCTCAGCGTGCAGCTTCCTCGCCTCGTCGAGCGCCGCGGCCGCCGCGACCGCCGGACCGCTGCCCCGCGCGCACGCGGCCCGATGGGCGTCCCGCGCCCGTCGCACCCCGTACCCGAGGTTCACCGCGGTGGGCCGCGCCCGTGCCAGCTGCTCGGCCGCGTCCTCCACGTCGAAGCCGCGCGCCGCCGCCAGCGCCACCCCGTAGGCGCCCGCGATCCCCAACAGCGGCGCCCCTCGTACCGCGAGCGTACGGATGGCCGCCACCAGCGCGGGCACGTCCGTGCAGACCAGCTCGGCTTCCTCGACCGGCAGCCGGGTCTGGTCGAGAAGCACCAGTACGGGCCCTTCGGGCGGCTCGTCCCAGCGGAGGGAAGGAAGCATGGGCAGCCCGGCGCCGACCGGGGTCTGTGCGTGGTGATCAGCCATCCGCTCAGTCTGCCCGCTGCCACACGAACAGAGAAGGCACGCTTCCAAGGCGGAAGGGGGTACGGGCCCCGGTCCACCCGAGGGCAGCGCGTGGCACGATGGCTGCCAGCCCGCCGCCCCGCTCCGTGGCCGGGCACCGCTGAGGAATCGGCTCGCCGAGCCGATTCCACAACCAATCCACGAGGTGGACGACCGTGAACGACACTCCGGGCTGGGCCTCGCCCGGATCTGCCCCGTCCGACGGCCAGGACGCCACCGTGCCCGGACCCGCCGCACCCGCCGACGACACCGCCTCGAAGTGGTCCGCGTCCCAGCCTCCGGCCGGGCAATGGTCCCCGCCCAGTCCCCCGGGAGCCGGCCCCGGCGCCCCGCGCCGACCGGCCCCCGGCTGGGGCAACGCGGGCCCCGGCGGCGCGCCGGGCGGCGGCTGGGGCAAACCGCCCGCCGCCAAGCCGGGTGTGATCCCGCTCCGCCCGCTCAGCGTCGGCGAAATCCTCGACGGCGCCGTGTCCACCATGCGCACCCACTGGCGCACGGTGCTCAGCGTCAGCCTCGTCGTCGCCGTCATCTCGCAGATCGGCGAGATACTCGTGCAGCGCTACCTGGTCCCCGAGCCCACCACGATCGATCAGGACGCGAGCGCGTCGGAAGTCCTCCGGCAGACCGCGGAGTCGACGCAGTCGAACCTCCTCGCCGAGGCACCTTCGCTCGTCATCACCCTCATCGGCACCATCTTCGTCACCGCGGTACTCACCATGGTGGTCAGCCGCTCCGTGCTCGGACGCCCCGTCACCCTGGCGGACGCCTGGAACGAGGCCCGGCCCCGGCTCCTCCAGCTGCTCGGTCTCACCCTGCTGCTGCCGTTCGCCAGCGTGGTCGTCCTGACCATCGGAATCCTCCCCGGCCTGCTCGTCGGATCGGCGGGAGGAGCCGTACTCGCCTTCCTCGGCGGCATGGCCGCGCTCCTCGTGATCATCTGGCTGATGGTCCGCTTCACCCTCGCCTCCCCCGCTCTCATGCTGGAGCGCCAGGGCGTGCTGACCGCGTTGCGCCGCTCCGCGAAGCTCGTGAGCGGATCCTGGTGGCGCGTCTTCGGCATCCAGGTCCTGACCTTCGTGCTGGTGATGTTCGTTACCCTGGTCATCGCCCTCCCCTTCAGCGTCCTCGCGATGACCGCGGACGGCTCTTTCCTCGACAGCCTGCTCTCCGGTGACACGCCGGACTTCAGCTGGCCCTTCCTGATCATCACCGGCATCGGCTCCGTGATCGCCCTGACGGTCACGTACCCGATCTCCGCCGGCGTCAGCGTTCTCCTCTATGTGGACCAGCGCATCCGGCGCGAGGCCCTCGACCTCGAACTGGCCCGTGCCGCCGGGGTGTCCGGCGACGGCACACAGCAGCCGGGCCACGGCTCCCCCAGGGGCTGACAGGGTGGCCATACCGGGGGGAGCGCACGAACTGCTGATCCGCGTCGGCGGCGACATACCGCTGGACACCCCGCGTCTGCCCGCCCGCGAGGCGGCGGAGCGGGAGCTGTCCAAACCGATGTACCACGAGAACGACCCGAACCTCCTCTCCCGTGCGATGAACGCCCTGTGGGACTGGCTCGGCAGCCTCCTCGACTCGGCCTCCGGCGTCGCCCCCGGCGGTCCGCTCGGCCTCGTCGTCATCGCGCTCGTCGTCGTGGCTCTCGTCGCCGCCCTCTGGTGGCGGCTGGGCACCCCCCACCGTGTCCCCGACCGACCGGGCCATCTCTTCGACGAGGGCCCCCGCAGCGCCGAGGAACACCGCGCCAGTGCCGAGGAGCACGCCGCCGCCGAACGCTGGACCGAGGCCGTCCAGGAACGGATGCGAGCCATCGTCCGCTCCCTGGAGGAACGCGCCCTCCTCGACCCGCGCCCCGGCCGCACCGCCGACGAGGCCGCCTCGGAGGCCGCCCGCCCCCTCCCCGGCCACGCGGACCGACTGCGCGCAGCCGCCAGGGAGTTCGACGACGTCACATACGGCGGCCGACCCGGGAGCCGACGGGCATACCAGGGGCTGCACGACCTCGATCTCGCCCTGCGACGCACAAAACCCCAGCTGAGCGCCGCATCCGGAGGAACTGCCGAGTGACCTCCACGATCAGCTCCACCTCGCTCTCCCCGACCTCCCGCCAGATCTGGAACCGCGGCCGCGGACCGCTGCTCGCCCTCGTCATCCTGCTGGCCGCCGGCGTCGCCCTGGCCGCGCTCCGCTCCGGCGATCAGCACGGCCGCCTCGATCCCCGCTCCGCCGACCGGTTCGGCAGCCGCGCGGTGGCCGAGCTGCTCAAGGACAACGGAGTGGGCGTCGACGTGGCCACCACCCTGGACAGTGCCACCGCCAAGACCGGTCCCGACACGACGCTCCTGGTCACAGAACCGGATCTGCTGACACCCCACCAGCAGCGGGTACTGCGTGACTCGATGGCGTCCTCGGCGGGCCGCACCGTCCTGCTCGGCCCGGGGATACCCTCCGTCGGGACTCTCGCGCCCGGCGTCCGCACCATCGCCCCCGTACCGGTCACCGCACAGGCTCCCCGGTGCGCCCTGCCCGCCGCCACCCGGGCCGGCAGAGCCGACGTCGGCGGCGAGCGCTACACCACCGATTCCCTCGGCAGCGACGACGCCTGCTACCCGACCGACGGCACGCCGTCCCTGCTCCGGCTGAGCGAAGCGGACGCGGGGGACACGATCCTGCTGGGCTCCCCCGACATCCTCCTCAACGACCGCCTCGACCACGAGGGCAACGCGTCGCTCGCCCTGCAACTGCTCGGCTCCCGGCCTCATCTCGTCTGGTACCTCCCCTCGCTCGGTGATCCCTCCCTCTCCGACGGACGTGACAGCGACGGAGACGGCGGTGACTTCCTCGATCTGATCCCTTCCGGCTGGCTCTGGGGCGCCTTCCAGCTCTTCCTCGCCGCGGTGCTCGCGGCCATCTGGCGCGCCCGCAGGCTGGGCCCGCTCGTACCCGAGCGCCTTCCCGTGGCCACCAGGGCGTCCGAGTCCGCCGAGGGCCGCGCCCGTCTCTACCGCAAGACGAACGCCCTGGACCATGCCGCGTCCGCGCTGCGCTCGGCCGCCCGCGACCGTCTCGCCTCCCTCCTCGGCGTACCCCCCAAGGAAGCTCACGCTCCCGAGGCCCTGCTCCCACCGGTCTCCGCCCGGATCCCCTCCACCACGCTGGATCCGAGCGCCCTGCTCTTCGGCCCGGCGCCGGCCGACGACTCCGCTCTCATCCGCCTGGCGGACCAACTCGACGCCCTCGAAAGAGAGGTACGTACCTCATGAGTGCCCCGACCGCACAGAACGCCGGGAATCCCACCCACGCCGAGAACACGGACAGCGCGGACAGCGCCCGTGCTTCCCTGGAGGCCCTGCGCTCCGAGATCGCGAAGGCGGTGGTCGGCCAGGACCCCGCCGTCACCGGGCTCGTCGTCGCCCTTCTCTGCCGCGGCCATGTCCTTCTTGAGGGAGTCCCCGGTGTGGCGAAGACCCTTCTCGTCCGGGCATTGGCCGCGTCCCTCGAACTCGACACCAAGCGGGTCCAGTTCACCCCCGATCTGATGCCCAGTGACATCACCGGGTCTCTCGTCTACGACGCCCGAACCGCCGAGTTCTCCTTTCAGCCCGGTCCGGTCTTCACCAACCTGCTGCTGGCGGACGAGATCAACCGCACGCCCCCGAAGACCCAGTCGTCGCTTCTGGAGGCGATGGAGGAACGCCAGGTCACAGTCGACGGCACAGCACGTCCGCTGCCCGACCCCTTCCTCGTCGCCGCGACACAGAACCCGGTCGAGTACGAGGGCACTTACCCCCTTCCCGAAGCCCAGCTCGACCGCTTCCTCCTCAAACTGACGGTGCCGCTGCCCTCACGCGACGACGAGATCAGTGTCCTGACCCGCCATGCGGAAGGCTTCAATCCGCGTGATCTCCAAGCCGCGGGGGTACGGCCCGTCGCCGGGCCGGCCGACCTGGAAGCCGCGCGCGATGCCGTGGCCAAGACATCTGTCTCGCCCGAGATCGCGGGCTACGTCGTCGATATCTGCCGTACCACTCGTGATTCCCCCTCGCTCACCTTCGGCGTCTCGCCACGAGGCGCCACCGCCCTGCTCTCCACCGCGCGCGCCTGGGCCTGGCTCACCGGTCGGGACTACGTCACCCCGGACGATGTGAAGGCCCTGGCACTTCCGACGCTCCGCCATCGCGTCCAGCTGCGGCCCGAAGCCGAGATGGAGGGCGTCAGCGCCGACTCCGTCATCACCGCGATCCTCGCCCAAGTCCCCGTCCCCCGATGAGGCGTTGAACCATGGCCCTCACCGGACGAACCGCGCTGATCGCGGCACTCGGCTCTCTCCCCGTCGGCATGTTCGCCCCCAGCTGGGCGGGCATCCTTGCCGTCAACGCGCCCCTCTCCATCGCCATTCTGTGCGACTACGCTCTGGCAGCACCAGTCAAATCGCTCCGATTCACTCGAAGCGGTGACACGTCTGTTCGACTGGGAGAGAGCGCGGAAGTGCATCTCACTGTCACCAACCGCGCAGGTCGCAGGCTGCGCGCCCGCCTCCGGGACGCCTGGGAGCCGAGCAGTTGGATCACCGGCACCGAGCAGAGCCGCTCTCGCCACATGTTGACGGTCCCCGCCGGTGAGCGACGCCGTCTGACCACTGTCCTGCGTCCCACTCGCCGGGGGGAGCGTCAGGCGCGGCGGGTCACGGTGCGCTCGTTCGGTCCGATGGGCCTCGCCGCCCGCCAGGGCAGCCATGAGGTGCCGTGGGCGGTACGCGTACTCCCGCCGTTCACCAGCCGCAAGCATCTGCCGTCGAGGCTCGCCAGGCTCCGGGAGCTGGACGGCCGCACGAGCGTGCTGACGCGGGGCGAGGGCACCGAGTTCGACAGCCTCCGCGCGTACGTGCCCGGGGACGACACGCGGTCGATCGACTGGCGGGCGACGGCGCGCCAATCTGCGGTCGCGGTACGTACCTGGCGGCCGGAACGCGACCGGCACATCCTGATCGTGCTCGACACCGGCCGCACCTCGGCCGGCCGGGTGGGCGACGTCCCCCGTCTCGACGCGGCGATGGACGCGGCACTGCTCCTGACCGTCCTGGCGTCGCGGGCCGGTGACCGGGTGGATCTCCTCGCCTACGATCGCCGCGTCCGAGCGCAGGTGCAGGGCCGCTCGTCCGGCGATGTCCTGCCCGCCATGGTGAACGCGCTCGCTCCTCTGGAACCGGAGTTGGTGGAGACGGACGCCCGCGGGCTCAGCGCGGCCACGTTGAAGAGTGCCCCACGCCGGTCACTGGTCGTGCTTCTCACCGGCCTCGACGCGGCTGCCGTCGACGAGGGGCTCGTCCCGGTCCTCCCGCAGCTCACCCGCCGTCATACGGTGCTGGTCGCCTCGGTGGCCGATCCGCACATCCAGGAGATGAGCGCGGCACGGGGCACAGTGGACGCGGTCTACGAAGCCGCCGCCGGCACCCAGTCGCAGACTCAGCGACGGCGAACAGCCGAGCAGTTGCAGCGTCACGGAGTGACCGTCGTGGACGCGACCCCGGACGCTCTCGCTCCCGCCCTCGCGGATGCCTACCTCGCGCTGAAGGCGGCAGGACGTCTCTGAGGACGGCAGGGATTCCACTGGCCCAGACCCGTGAGGGGAGGACGCGGGGGGGGACGCGGGGGC